>JAVEXR010000006.1:0-38960 GCA_034003925.1 Candidatus Moraniibacteriota bacterium | reverse complement strand
AAAACCATTGGTTTTGAAATAATTGGCTGACAAATCTCGCCACTTGAGCCACTGTTTCTTTATCAGAATTAACAAAAAAGTTAGCAATCAAGCCCGGAAAAAGCATAATGGAAATAGCAAAGATAATTGGAATTACGCCAGCTTGATTAACTCGCAGTGGCAGATGGGTAGAAGTTCCGCCAAAAGTTTTACTGCCTCTAATTCTTTTAGCATATGAAATAGGAATGTTTCTTTGGCCTTCATTTACCATTACTACTCCGGCAATCGTAGCTAAGCCCACTAACGCAAATAGTATGTAACCAAATAAATCTGTGGAATCAAAAGTTGCGGCAATCTTGGAAACTGAACTAGGAAGTCCTGCCACAATTCCAGCAAAAATTATCACTGAAACTCCGTTACCAATTCCTTTTTCAGTTATTAATTCCCCTAACCACATCAAAAATACCGTTCCAGCTGTAGCCACCAATAAGATGTTAAACATTTCAAAGGTTGAGAGTTCACCGATTACTTTTTGGCTTTTCAGCAGATTTATCATCGCAAAGGTCTGCACTCCGGCCAAGGGTACTGTCATCCAACGTGTCCACATATTAAATTTTTGTCTCCCTGCCTCGCCTTCCTCTTTTTGCAGTTTTTCCAACTTTGGGAAAATCATAGTCAAAAGCTGCATAATAATAGAAGCCGTAATATATGGTCCTACCCCCAAAAGCACGATGGAGATATTGGACATTCCGCCTCCAGAAAAAGCATTTATCATTCCAAATAGCTGATTATCGCTAAAAAAACTCTTTAATTGCTCAGTATCCACGCCAGGCAAGGGAATATTGGCTGCCAAACGAAAAACTACCAATAGCGCTATAATAAAAAGTATCTTGTTACGAAGCTCCTTTATCTTAAATATCCTCACTATTTTTTCTATCATATTTTTAAATTTTCTCGTCAAACGAGTTTATATATTTCTTGATTTTCCCCAAGAAATCCAATTAAAGCTTAATATAAAGAATAATAAACCTAAAACCCAACTTTTTCAAGCCCCCTACGAATTACGAATCAATACGAATTTACGAATATAAAATTTAAAAAAATCATCTACCTACAGTAATCAATCTAACTAATTGAAAATTAGGAAAAATAACTTTAATCGTTTTTATAACAATATAACAATTTAACAATATAGCAATATAGCAATTTCAAATCTTAAATTATCATATCCCACTTTACTTTACAAACCACAGTCAGAACTAAACTTCTAACGGGGCATGCTTTACAAACCTTACAAACTTTATTATTTCTTCTCCTTCTTATTTATAAAAAACAATACCGCCAGTGGAGCCATCATCCAAAAAATTCTAGCATATTGAGAAACAAAGAGGTTATAGATATCGATAGAAATGAATTTTAAGAGCATCGTCTTGTCCCAAAAAGAAATAAGTACACTAAAAATCAATCCGGCTTCAAAAAAACTCATCACAAATAATCTCCAGAAAAAACTCCCTCCGCTACCGGAAATATGGATATCAAATAAGTGACTATCGATCATAGTCAGCACAATGACCGCTACTACAAAAAAGAACAATGCCGCTAAAGAATAAGGAGAAAAAATCTCCTTAGGCATCACAGTTAAAATCGCAATTGCAATATAGACATTAATCAAAACATTGATTAGACGAAAACGCCCAATAAACATCCCAAATCCAACACTAATCAAAATAAAAAATATCAGAAAAGATATATCTCCTGCCAAAATTTTCGACAGTCCAAATTTTATAAATAGATCTTCAAGTGCAAACATCTGTTAAGACTAAATATTTTATATCCACTCAAGCAAACCATTAATCTTCTTCTATTCTATCAAATTTTTAACTTTTTTGAAAATAAACACTAGCCTTCTACTTGGGCTAGTTTTTATAGAATGTCTTCAATGTGACAATGGAGACATTTTATTTTCTTTTCGCACAGTAAGCGGATATAAAGTGAAATAGTTTTCTGACTGATAACTTCCCAATTATATTTATTTTCTATAAACTTTTTTATAGCCTCAGTGTCTAAATCAAACTCAACTTTTTGATTTATCATTTCGTCTAATTTATCTTTTAAATCAAAGACATTATTAGTTTCAAAAAGTCTTCCATTCTTTTCCACTACATCGACATTTTCGCGGATATCACTGGCTAATACCGGCACGCCGTAAGTCATAGCCTCCAAGATAGCGATAGACAATCCCTCTGATTCAGATGGCTGCACAAATAAATTTGCTCCAGCAAAGACACTGCTCAATTCAATTCCAGCTAGATTGCCTGTAAAAATTATTTTACTATTATTTTTTGCTTTGTCTTTTAGCTCGCTCACATAATCATCAGTAAAAAAACCATCTCCGGCAATAACTAGTCTGAAATCCTCAGGCACCTTGCCCTCTTTGTCTAGCTTTTTAAAAGCATCTATCAAGAAATGAACTCCTTTATGTCTTATGAGACGACCTACGTAGACGATATATTTATTTTTTTCCAAATTCCATTTTTCCAAAAAACTTGCATTGTATCTCTTTTCTATTCGAGTACCATTATAGATGATCTCTGGCTCGATTTCATACTTATCCCTGGCATATTCCCCCAGAGACTTGCTAACTGTAATAGTCTTATCTGGAACATTACAAGCGGCCCACTCTCCTAAGAGCAACATTTTTTTAGCAAACCAGCTCCACTTCTTATGATAATAATCCTGACAATGAAAAGTACATACTACTATAGTGTCTCTTTTGAGAAATTTAACTATCCAACTCAACATTGAAGGTCCAATGGCTTGATAATGCACCACATCATAATCTTGAAACAAAGCGTGGACTGAAGCTAAAAAAGTATGGCTGATAGCATCTAGATTTTTTGTCGGGATACTAGGCAAATGCACAAGCTTAACTCCCCGATATTCTTTTATTTTTTTATCAGTATAATTATTTCTGACATAGACAAAAACTTCATGTCCATTCTTGGCTATTTCGCTAGCCAATTCCTCAACATGTCTCTCGACTCCACCAAACTTAGCTGGTATTCCTTTTTGTCCTATGAAAGCAATTTTCATAAAATTACTTTAAAATTTTATATCTCCTTTTGTGATTACCTTCTAATTTTTTATTGAGTCAGAAATATTTCCTTGATTATTTTCCCAAAAGATTGCATCAGATTGAACAGTTAGACCATTCCAAATTGAATTATTAAAAGTTCCCCTTTTAACTCTAGCTATTCCATACTTATCATTCTTATAAAATTTGGATTTATTGATGTCAATTCTTCCGGTTCCACCATAAGAGTTAACCTCTAATCCCTCTCTTTTATTCTCATAATAAGTGTTATTTTTTGTCCAAATGTAAGAACCATCCAATGTTAATTTCATTCCGCTTTTTTCATTTTCCTTTACTTTGTTTCCCGCTATCCAAGCCTGAGCTCCACCACTAATATCAATTCCATCTCCATCATTTTCATGAATAAAATTATCTATCAATGAAAGTCTTCTTTTTTCAGAATAAATTCCACTTCTACCATTATCATAGATATCACTCTCAGTAACGCTTGCGATATATTTATCATCTATTGAAGCTCTCTTAATTTTAACTCCGTCTTTATCATTGTTTTTAATAACACATTTAATCACTGAAGCTCTGTCATCATCGTCAATAACCACTCCGTATTCTCCATCTTCAATAGTAAATTTATTGATTTCAGTTTTGTGATTCAACTTAACAACCGGCCTATCTCCATCCTTTGCCTTTATTATAGTATTTTTTTTATCTTCGCCAAAAATTTTAGTGTCAGAAGGAACCTCTATATTCTCTCGATAAGTCCCCTTAGCCACATGAATCTCTACCTTTCTATCTGTTTTCTTTGCTTTCTTTATAGCGTCTTCAATTTTTTTATATGGGTGTTTGATGCTACCATCCTGATTTGAACCAGCATTAGCATCCACATAGATGTCCCTAGTGCTTCTTGCAAAAGACACGGCTGGAGCGATAAAAATCACCGCTAACAATAAGACACCCACTGATCTCAATAAACCTGTTTTTTTACTATTTTTCTCCATACTTTTCAATCCTATCCCCCTATAGGCAATGTTAATTAAATTAATTACTTAAAATTATGACTTGTAAACTTAACACCTAAATCAATTTTTGTCAATGTTTTTTTGGATATAAAAACATTATAAATATTTATTATTTTTAATAAATAGAGGGGCTCCTTTTGATAAAAGAAACCCCTCTAGGCTGAGAAGATCATTCCAATATTACTCGGAAATGATCATTGTAGACTTGTAAACATTCAGTGTCCCAACTGGCAAGATCTTGCCAAAAATTTTCTTCTCCATGGACTAACTTGTAAGAAAACTCTATCGGGCTACCGATGGGCCATTTTTTAATTACTTCGATAGCCACATCTTCTTTGCGTGAAATAGGATAAAATCCTGTCCATGCACTGTCTGGAGCTTCCTGACGATCAATATAAGGCACTGCCTCAAGCGGAGCACCCAAGAATTTCTGCAGACTCAGGGTGATTTCATAATCACCCAAATCTCCCTCTGTCAAAATCCTTTTTACGCCGACAACTGGACACTTGTGAATTACAGGCTCATCGGGACTCAGAAGAAGCAATGTTATAGCCTCGATAGGAACTCTGGTTTTTACTTTTTCTCCCAACTGCAATCTGAAATGTCCATCATATTCGAATCCCGAACAAGTTGGATCTGTCCAAAATTCTTTTTCACCAATTCTCACTCCGTAAGAAAATTCAATGAATTCCCCGCTGGGCCATTTGAGCTTTGTTATGCCCACATCATTGCCATCTTGGGTGCTGAGATAATAAATCCAAGGTCCATTCGGATACTTTTGTCCCTTAAAGAAAAACTGCGAGTTTATCGGCAAATCCTTCAAACTCATTCTTATTTGCCAATCACCCTGCTCGGAAGTTTTTTCTACTGCCAAAATTCGACAGTCCTGAGCAAAAGCCTCTTGTCCGATAAAAATAGAGACTGCCATTAAAACCAATCCGATTAATCTCTTCATCTTACTCCTCCTCGTGTTTTCTGGTTTAAAAAATGAGTTTTATCCGACATTGGATTGTGACACATATATTCAATTTGTCAATACTTCTCTCAGGATATCCTCTATCTTCTTTCGGTATTTTTCTTTATCATATTTCAATTGCGCTTCAATCTTAATCCTGTCTTTATCAAAAATAATCTTTTTATCTAAAATACCTTTTAAGACATTCCTCATCTCATCCTTACTCTCAACCAAAAATCCATTTTCACCATTTTTAATTATCTCCCCATAAGCTCCCACGTTGAAACCAACAAAGGGCTTTCCCTGAGAAATTGATTCCAATGCGACAAGACCAAAAGTCTCGGGAAGTTTGGAACCAGAAATTATCAAAAAAGCTTTTTGGATATAATTTTCCAATTCTTCTTTACTGAGATAACCTAAATGCTTTATATTCTCAACATTAGAAATTTTAAAGCCATTTTCCATAGAGCCAGCTAGATATAATTTTATACCATCCATTTTTCTAAAAATATCAACTATCTCCTTCACTCCTTTTTCTCTGGAAATTCGACCCATACATAAAGCAAATTTTTCCTCATTTTCCATCTGATATTTTTCTTTATTGATACTTTTTGCAAAATGTGGCAACACTTTTATTTTCTCTTCCTTCACACCCCTCTTTACGATAATATCTTTCACGAATTTACTTGGCACGATAAAAACATCCACATTTTTTTTATATGTTTTTAAAATAGAATTATGCCAATAAGCTTCCGACATTGCCAAGAAACTTTTAATATAAGAATTTTTAAAACATTTATCTAAAAAACATTGATAATATTTCCCATTCAAACATCTATTATAAATTTTCCCTTTGTGAAATAAATTATAGTTAGGGTTAACCAATTTATAATCATGCACTGTCATTATAATCGGTATATTTCTTTTTTTGATTTCAAAAAGAATAGCCGGTGAAAGCTGATGATAAATATTGTGAATATGCACGACTTCCGGCTTAAAATCATCTAATATTTTATTTATCTTATTCTTTGCTTCAAAAGAATAAAACATCCGAAAAACTCCTTTTATTTTTTCTTTTAAACTATGTTCGTCAGTATATCCGACAGTAGAAACAAAATATTTACTCCATTTATTTTTAAGATTATTTTTATGCTGCATAGAAAAAAATGCCACTTCATGACCATTCTCCATCAGCAAATCAGCTACATCAAAAAAATGTCTCTCTGCTCCGCCTTTTACAAAAAAATATTTATTTATTTCTAAAATTCTCATGTTTTAAATTTGATAAACTTCTAACTCCAATAAGCCCCAAAATTATCCAAAAAAATATCGCCAACATATTTGTCTCCCAATAAGGTTGAAAAATTGCCACCACGAAATAGTTTAACAATAAAACAAGCAATAATATATCCTGCCAATCCTTATTTTTTAATCTTACCAGCCTGAGCAATAATTTGAAAACAAAAACTAGAAAAAATAAGGCCACCAGTAGTCCCCCTTGAAAAATAAGTACTAACCAAGAGTTATGAATATTTCGCACTTCTACAAAATCCTTGTAATCAATTGATTCTACATATATTTTCTTTCCAAAACCCATACCCCACACAGGCTCTTTTATGTATTCCTTAAATGATTCTCGCCAAACCAATTCTCGCCAAGAAAAGCTTTCATCTTTATTAAAGTCAGCAAAAAGTGAACCCACTCTTTCCTCGATAGAATTTATAGAACCACTTACTGATTTATTGAAATTAGTATAATGAGGAGAAATAGTTGCTACAAAAGAAATTAAAAAGATTGAAAAAATAAAAATCACTCCCCCTTTAAAAATATTTTTTCTAAAAATTTCCCGATTTTCTTTTTTGGAAAAAAGATAAATCATTGCCAGTGAAAATCCTAAACTCATCCACAAAAGACGCATCATTGATCCAACTAAACCAACAAACCAAAAAAACATCAAAAATTTTATTAAGCCAAGATTTTTTTGCTTTTGATAGATGCTCCAAATTCCAACGCCCAAGAGACCCATTAGCACATAAAAACCATGAGTAAAAGCTAAAATTCTAATTCCACTAGTAGAAAGGGGCGTATATTCAGTCCATAATCCTCCTCCATTTATAATTCCAAAAATTATAAAAAATAAAATACCTATTGCTCCGGCAAAATAAAATTTTATCAATCTCAAAAAATCTTTTTCTTTTTTAAAGAAAAATAAAATTACAAAATAAATCCATGGATAAAAAATATAATATTTGAAACTGCTAAAGGCTAGACTCTTATCTGTTTGAAAAAATAAGACATCTGCCAAAAAATGAACACCGACTACAACAAAAAAGATGATCAAGTATTTGTTTTCTGGAAGATATTTTTCTTTTGTACCCTTAGCTAGAAATAAAGTGCTTTGTATAAAATATGCTAAAAAAACTGCTCCCAAAATAATATCCAATGGATAAAGCTTATATTCTTGGTAACCGATAATTATCGGCGCTAAGGTAAAAAATCTCTCAAATATCAAAGTCAAAAAAACAATCGCGTATATTCCACTTCTTGGATAAGCAAAACTTATCCAAAAAGAAAAAAACATTACCAGGATAAAAAGAGGCAAAATAAATCCGCCAAAAAAAGTAGCCAAAACTAAAAAGGTATTTAAAACTATGATAAATACAGCGCTTATAACTTCGGTATCTAATTTTAATTTGTTTAAAATCATCTATTATCATTAAATAATTTAACTCAAAATCATAACACATAATTATAAAAAAATCAAGCCCCGAGACACACGGTGTGTGTTCGGGGCTCTTTGTCTGGAGGCGGCGTTTCCGTTACTTACCTGTAACGATGAAACAGCATCCGCCAGAGTTACTGCAATCCAGACCAATTCCCTGACCAAAAAAGTCCGGGTGCGGAACAGCAGCCATATCGGGCGTAAGAAGAGCGTAAAGACCTCCATCAAAGACGATCTGAAAACGCCTGCCTTCCCTGAGATCGATTGTTGCTGCCGATCCGGTTATTTCCTTTATGCCATCGTAGGCATAGTATTCGATCTTTTCAGGATCGATGCCAGATACAGAAATCTGCGCCATTCCGTCAGACGCCACCGATGCCGATACTTTAGCACCTTTGGGCAACAATTTAGTGGCCGCATTAGCCAAAGTGCCGCCGGCCATAACCATTGCCATGACTACCAGTACTGCTACGATGCTCTTTTTCATACCTATACCTCCGTTTTCCTCTGTTTGATTTTCTCACCCAAGACAATCCCGAGTGATATTATATAATAAAGAAAATCTTAGACATTGTCAAATAAATTTTTTCGGCGCGTACCGCGTCCACTGGGATATAGTCTGTTAAGAGTTGTCCCCGAAAAATTTATTAAACGTAATGTCTTTTATTGTGCGAATTTTGTCCTGAGCAGATCATCTAACCATTCTCGATCTGCTGCCTCGACTTTCTTCATCCTTTTTTTGGCGTAATGCTTGCGAATCGGCTCTCCGAACTCTACGCGAACAAATGCCCCATAAGAGGTCAAGTCGCTAGCCGAGAAGCCTTCATAAGCATCACTCAGACCGAAAGGATACCAAGCGGCGTAAGGACCAAACATAACAGTGTTTTTCCACCGAGCCTCTAACCTGGCATGGATACCAGTCAAATCATCCCAAGTTTGGTTAAAGACTCCAGCACTAGCCCTCACCCCCCAATCTTCGTTTATCTTCATCTGTCCAAAAACATCCAATGAAGACATGCCTCTTTCCGAAGGAGTGTCGCCACTCCAAGTGGAAGTGCGAGAAGAGCTCAGATCCCACCAATACTCGCCAATTACTCCCACTAAAAACTTTTCATCTATCTGCTTAGTGGCTTCAGTGTAAATTCCGGCCTTGAGACCATCCTGTTCCATATGATATCCCTCAGCCGTTCCCCCTGACATCTCTTCCCAGATAAGACGACCCTTCAACTGAAAGTTGAAAGGATTGGCGCCATATCCAATATATTTGATGCCAGCTTGAGGACCGATACCACCTTCGCGACCCTTGTAAGAGCCTACTTTTGAATCAAACTCTGAGTAGATCCCATAAATTCCAATACCGGGACTCCACCCATTTTCAAATACATAACACTCACCCTTTCTGAACCAAAGAACATACTCTCCGTAGATTCCCTGACTCTCCCCCAAATCATTTCCGAGATAAAAAGCACCCAGGATAGGCTCATGTTCGACAGTCCAGTGCTTTTTGGGCGCAGGAATGTATTCAAACGGAGTAACTTCCAGAGAAATTTCTTCCTGTGGAGGTATTTCTGTCTCTGGAGGAATCATGACCGATGGAGGAGCAACTTTTTCTTTGGGTGGCAGTTCTGGATACCTGACCCAGTTATGACACCACAATATGTATCTAACATCATGAATAATTCCGTTGCTATCTTCGACCAGATATTGCGTAGCAGCCAAACTGCCGTCATAGGTCAGAGTGGCATCCATAACCCCGTCAAAACCATGCGTCATCAAAAACTGATCACCCGGCTTGACGAAACTTTCTACCCCAGCCTTTGCGAGAATTGCTGCACTCAGTCTGATTTTGACATCATCATTGAGTCGCAACTTTCCAAAAGCCTTATCATTAGTCATCCTGGTCGGATCTCCGCCAGGCTTGGAATAATTGCCCTGCCTGATTCCGGATTCTCCATGGACATAAATGTCCATCGGCGGCAAATCCACCGCAGAACTTTTTTGTAATTTTATTCTGCCGGATTTTTTAATCTTTACAGGCTTCAAACTTTTGACTTGATTTTTCTTACCAATAACAACTGTTTGACTCTGCTTGGCTGGAATTGTTAACTTCCAACCAATCTCAATCCGATTGATATTTTTAATCTGTGAATTAACGGCTTGAATATCTCTCGCCGTAACTCCATAATGACCAGCAATTCTTGAAAGAGTATCGCCTTTTTTCACCTCATAAACTTCCGCCATGGCAGTGCCCGCAAAGAGCATTACCATAAGGAAAGTCCCTAACCATAATTTAATCTTCATGGCATCCCTCCCTGATCAGATTGATCGATATATCGATTATTAACTTCAACAATACGTTTTCGCTGCATTTCACTGACCCAGCCGATAATGATCCCCATATTTCTCCGATTGGGTAATTCAGAATTATAATCCCATCCCGCAGAAGGAGCTCCATTGGCACGGAAAAAATCTATTCCCGCGCCCACTGTTACAGCTATCGGATCTATGCACAACATAAAATCTCCGGTCGCCACCAATTTCTGAGAAAAACTATATTGCGGATTAATAGCCGCAATTTCTTTGACTTCTTTCAATCCCAGTGGACTCCAAATTTCATCCCCGGATTCTTTATCTTTCCAAGGATTCCATTGGGCAAGAATATTCTGGTAAAATTCTCCCGTATCCTTTTTTTTCAAATCAGACACAGGCGTTCCTTTTTCCAAAATAAATTTTGCCCTGTATCCATCCTTATCACTCAGGAAACTGGATCTGTCCTTAATATGAAATTCATCCCCTAAAGGAGAATACCCATAATCAACTGCGGTCGAAAGCATCACTATCCTGGCCGTATTGTCTGGGTTGCCATCTACAATAATAGTCCAGGTAAAATTCCCTAGATTATCTATTGGAGAAAACAAGGACTGAACAAAAAATTCTCTTCCATTACTCTGTCTAGCCACGCCATTCCAGCGAACTCTGCCGGGATAATATTCCCCAAATAAAACATTTGGAAAAATCCCATGATACACAGAAATCTCCCCCTTTCTTATCGAAGGCGTAATCTTTAAGCCCACCGTTTCTTGGGGCTCTAGCAGCAAATTTATTTTTTGTCCCTTTAATACTGGAACATCGCCCGCATAAACAGACTTAATTTCGCCCTTCTTCTCCTTGGGAGCGTCAACTGCCAACATAGCAGATGACTCCAGATTGATTTGCTTGCTACATCCTGACAACAATGACACAACCAATAAAAGCAGTAACCACAGATGTCTTCTATACATATTTCCACCTCCATAAGGTTAAAAGTCTTTTCTCTATATATCACATATATATCAATCAGAATTCAATATAACTATTCTGTTGTTAAAGGTCTAAACTCACTGTTTTGTGAGTCAGCTTTAATTCCCTGTTTTCCTAATAGCGAATGTTAAAGCTGACTCACAAAGCATCTAGGCTATTTTATTTCTCTTAAGCTATCCAGATATTCTTCATCTTCCTTTAAGCGGAAAATACTATTGATAAATCCGTAATAAACATGCATCAGTTTTAAGACACAACCTAAAACAAAACCACCAAAAATAACTACGGCAATATCGCTTAAGCTAGGATTTTTTTCAGTAATTGGTCCGGATAAAACTCTAACATCCAAATTAACCTTGCCTCTAAATAGATAATTTTTTGTCACCATTATTTCAGATATTCCCTGAGAAATCTGAAGAGTCGCATCTCTATTGTTGTCATACACTTTTATTTTCATAATACCCAAACTAGCGTTTCTTTCTATTTTAACGGCTTTTTCCCATTTCTTTTGAGCCTCTCTTTCACTAGATGGAAAATACGATGCATCTATTTTATTGGTTTTTTTTAATTCTTCGATAAAAACACTACTATAAACCGCTTCACTTAATACTCCCCCTAGATATTCAGCCGATTTGGATAAAGAATAAAAATCTTGAGTTCCCATCTGATCTTGGACTATTAAGTAATCAACTGATGTTTCATACCTTTTTTGAGTAAAAATAAAAGCATAGAAAGAAATCAAAGCAAAAATCAGACCAAACAGAAAGATGACTCCCATCTTATTTTTTATTAAATTAGCTAGGCTAATTGTTTCAGCGCTTACCATATTTTTTATACAATTATTACATTTTAATTATCGAGTTACCTTACCAAAAAAGTACGATTTTGTCAAGTAAATTTTAGCTAAATTTGAGCCTACTCTAGGTTTTTATTTTTTGCAAAGAAAAACCTACTTATTGATTTAAGTAGGTTTTCTATCTTATCTTCAAAGATAATATTTTTTATTTCTCATTATCGCAACCACAGTCACATTTTCCTCCAAAAACGATACTGGCATATATTGCCAAAACTATCGCTACTAGCATCCATTGCGTTCCTGCTAGATATAGCTCCACTTTAAAAAGAGAAACCACTGCTGACAAAATCAAGGCTACTACAGAAAGAAACATTAAGACATGTCCTGGCCCCTTATCACATTTTTTAAAATCACAATTCATATTATCACCATCCTTTCTTTTTATTATTTAAAACTTATTCTACAACTATCATTGCTTTTCTACCTTTCGCTATCTCTTCTTTATTTCCATCAAAGTCATGAATAGCTTCATACAAAACACTCAATTTATAAGTATAATTCTCCCCTTTTCTAGTGCCTGGATCGTTAGTAATTACCAAGTCATCCTGAGTAAAGCCGGTTAAGATCAAATTGTGATACAGCGGTCCGGGCGCTGTAAAGTTTGGATTACCCAAAGCCCTTCCGGCAGCTGGTACAATAATTGGATTACCCTTGGATAAATATTTTTTTATGTCTTCTTGAGTAAAATCATAGACAACTTTAAGATTATCCAAGCCATAAAAGTCTCTTGCTAGCTTAACTGTTTCTTTGGCACTAGTATCCTTATAATCTCCATATTTTTCTATCTGGAAATCAATTATTTTTTGAATTTCCTTTTCTCCAGAATTTTTATCCAATGTTCCATTTTTCAAATAAGCATTCAGCATTATTAAAGAGGTTTCTTCGCAAGCTTCTTCATGACGCTCGTCCCAAACTCCCAAGGGCGCCTGAGAAATAAATGGAACCTTGATATTTACTTTATCTAAAGATTTTTCTTCAACTTCTAAAACTTTTTCTTCCCCAGACTCTTTTTTCACTTCTTCGTTTTTAACTACTTCCTTTTTTTCAGCTAGCTCTTTTCTTAATTCATCTGAAAAATTATCTTCAAATAAATTTTTAGCGGTATCCCAGAGAATTGGATTGTTTTGGCTAGTTTTTAGCCAATACCACCATTCTACTCCCCAAATATAGATTGTATCAAAGCCAGACTTCTTGGCATAAATAACATTTTCTACCAATTTCTTCTCATTCATTGATTTAAATTGCTCCTCCAGTGGCTGATGGACTGTCCAACCCTTAACCCAAGGTTCTCCTTGCAATTCTATAACAATTGCATTTTCTTGATCGGCAAATTTATCAATCACCCACTTCTTAATCAAGAAAAATCTAGGCCCGATTGGATATACATAATAACCCCAGCCTTCTTTATAAACATTGCGATACATCGTCGTACCAAAAACATCAGCTCTGCTAGCAGCAGGAAGCCAAGTGCTCAACTCGCCGCTGTCTGTCACGATAATTTGCCTAGTACCATCCATTTGCTTTACTATCTTTATCTCTCGATCCAATAAATCTTCATCCAATTCTGGACAAACTCCAAATTTCAAAAATGGCTCATTCTCAATCTGCCAATATTTTATTTCTGAATTTCCTTGATATCGTTTAACTACTATTTTTAAAAATTCTACCAATTCCGCCTTTCTTTCCTCATCATCAGCTACCCATTTGGGCACGAAACACTCTGGCCAACGAGGAACTTTTTGTCCGATAGTTAAGATAATTTCGGTATTTCTTTTTTTGGCCTCAGCTAACTGCCAATCAATATCATCAAAATTATATTTATTTTTTTCTGTTTCAACCAGATCCCAATAAACAGGAATTCTAACCTTTCTGACACCCAGATCATCCAGCATAGCCACATAATTAGCCTTCCAATCTAATCCTATATCGCTGGAATATCGACTAGAAAAAGTAACCCCCAGATTAGCTCTTTCAAATTTATCTTTAGCTGGAAGATTTAAAATTGTAAAAACAAGCACCGCTACAGCCACTATGCTTAAAAAAATAATTAGAATTATTTTTAATATTTTTTTTATCATTTTATTTTAACATATTAACATATTAGCATTTTAACATAATAGCCATGAAGTGATTAACAACAATAAAGTATACTTCTTGAATTATTCAAAATTTAAAATTAAAAATTTTTTCAATATATCTAGAGACTAATCAAAACAATTCCACCCCCGATTAACCCGATAGCTAATATTTTTTGAGCCCAATCCCAAAAATATAGTTTTTCCTCAAAAATATCAGAATTTCTTACGGCCATAAATGTAGCCAGTACCAGCACAAAAACAAACTGCACGCTGCTCAGGGCCTGCACAAACACAGCGCCCCCCATAAAAATAGCACTATTTATCAAAATCGATGAACTTCCTCCAGAAATTTTATTTAAAAGAAATAAGGATAGGGTCTTAAGACTACGACTCTCTTGGTGCTTTTTCTTTTTGCCAAACATAGTCTTTTTGATTTCTTTCCGATAACTACTAACTAGCAACAAGGAAAAACCGCCCAGTATCAAACCTATTCTCGTCCAAAAAAATCCATTTATAAAAACATTTTCATCACCAAATATTAATTCAAATTCTTCATAAATATATTCGAAACCACTATATGAAATGGCAAATAAAACTCCACTCTCAATGGAATTAGATAATCCCTTGGAAATACTTTTATAATTCAAGGGTAAATCAAAAGAAACCAAAAATCCTCCTACTAATAGCAAACCTAGTCCGATTAAATTTGATTGGGTGATGTCTTGATTTAGAAATGCCACAGCCAAAAAAAATGTAGCTATTTGCGTCACTGTTCCCACTAGGGGAGCTACTTTGGAAATTTCATTTTTCTTAACAGCTTTATAAAAATAAACTAACGCCCAAATAAAAATTATCCCAAAAAAAGCAGCTCTGACAAAAAAACTAAAAGTTACCCATTTCACACCAAAAGGAATTAAAAATAAGACTCCCGAACTTAAAATAGCCATATAAAAAGCATACACGGCTGGCTTAGGAATACTCTTTTTTAGCAAAAATTTATCTAAGATAAAACAGATAGCAAGCAGCAAATAGGCAATTAAAGACAAAGTGATCCAATTCATAAATAAAAATAGTTTTTAATAATTTAATAATAACATAATGCATCATTAAAACAAAAAGCATGAGAGCAAAAGAGCACAAAAACATTAAAACAATATAACAATGTGACAATTCCAAATCTTAAATTCCTAAATTAATAGATTCTCAGATTCCTAAAATCCTATAACTTTAAAAACTTTACAACCTTAAAACTTTTATTCACCCCATTAAATTGCTCTGCACCGCTTCTGCGGATTTAACAGGGTGAACCTTATAACTTCCTCCTTTTTATGTTAAAATCAAACTATAAAAAATAAGCCTATTTTTAAGATAAAATTCTTTTTTATGGACAGTTTAAGAAAAAAAGTGAATAAACCCATCGTCCGACAAGTTTCCGCGCCACCTAAAAACCCCATAAAAATAAGTCCGTCTCCAGTTCCAGCTAAAAAAACACCCTCTTTAAAAATAGACAATCTCTCAGACAATCTGTTCGTTAAAAAAAACGGCCGATCTAAAAATAGATCAACCTTAAAGATATTTAGAAAAGTTTTTTTAATTTTAAGCGCTTTCTTATTGATATCATTTTTGGCCACCGGAATATTTTTTGTTTACAAACTAAATGTTTTAAGCCAAAAAATAGATAATAACACCTCTGCCACTTCCAAATCATCCATCTTGGAAACTTTATCTGACATTTCTCAAATAACCAAAGAAAAGAGAGAACCTCTTAAAGGAGAAGAGCATCAGAGAATAAACATTCTTCTTTTGGGAATCGCTGGACAAGGAAAGCCTGGAGGAGATTTAACAGATACTATTATGATTGCCAGTATCGATACCAATACTAAAAAAGTAGCCCTACTTTCATTGCCCAGAGATTTGCATGCTTCTATTCCTGACTCTAATTATAGCGCCAAAATCAATTCTCTTTATAAATATGGCCTATCCACCAATCAAGGAGTTGAACCACTTAAGAAAACTATTGAAAATATTACCAATCTTTCTATCAATTATTATCTGATAGTAAACTTTTCCGGTTTCGAAAAATTTATTGATGATATTGGGGGCATAAATGTAGAAGTTCAAAGAGATATTTATGATCCGGCGTATCCAGGACCAAACTACAGTTATGAAACTTTTGAAATAAAAAAAGGCTTTCATAGTCTAGATGGAGCTACAGCGCTAAAATATGCCAGAGAACGACACAATGACCCAGAGGGTGACTTTGGTCGAGCCAAAAGGCAGCAACAAGTAATCCAAGCCGCCAAGAATAAAGTTTTTTCCACCAAAACTCTCTTGAATCCTTTTGCTATCAATAATTTAATGGATACCCTGGGAGAAAATATCAAAACCGATATGACCCTAGATGAAATAAACAACTTTGTAAAACTAAGCAAAAATTTAGACACTCAAAATATAAACAATGCCGTAGTTGATGCCTGGAAAGAAGACAGTTTACTTAAAGTCTCTCATATTTTTTATGAAAATACTCGAGCTTTTATTCTTGTCCCTCGTATTGGAAATTACACCGAAATTCAAGATTTGGCTAAAAATATTTTTGACTTAAAAATTTTAGAAAAAAGGAAAGCCGAAATCAAAACTGAAAACCCCACCATCGCTCTTATTGACAACACTGGCGATTACAAGACTTACTCTAAAGTAGAAGCCCTCCTAAAAAAAAGATTAAGCTTTGAAAATATTAGAAAATTAAACCCGTCAATCGAAATTGACAGGTCAAAAAATAATCTCCCTGCCACCGATACATCCATTATTGACCTAACTCTTGGGAAAAAGCCATTTTCATTGGATGAGCTCATTAAAAAAATACCCGCCACTCTCAATGCAGACTTGTCAACTTTAACTACTAAAACAAAAGAAGATTTAACAGAATATGACTTTTTGATAATTTTAGGTGAAGATTTAAACAACATTTATCAATATGATGAAGATTCTCTTGAAGATTTACAAAAAGCAGAAGCCAACCAAGAAGTATTGATGATGAAAAACTAGTTTTCATAAATCTTAAATCTCCATGTTGATGTTTTGATGTTTTTGCACTCTTTCACTTTAATCTTTCTTGTTTTAATGCTAATATGCTAACGTGCTAATATGTTAACGCAAATGCTATGAAAATAATCATCGGCCTAGGAAATCCGGGAGAAAAATACTTAAAAACCAGACATAATGTTGGTTTTATCGTTTTAGACGAGCTTCAAAAAAAACTTAAATTTCCAGAATTCGAATTCAATAAAAAATTTAATGCCCTAATTTCAGAAAAAAATATTACCAGAGAAAACCACAAAATGGGCTTTTTGAACAAATTATTTTCTTTTAACAATGAGGAAAAAGTGGTCCTAGTTAAACCTCAAACTTTCATGAATAATTCAGGAAAATCCATAAGATCTATTTTTGATTTTTACAAAATATCTCCTCGAGATCTGCTTATTATTAACGATGACTTAGATATACTTGTGGGAAAATATAAGCTAGCTGCCAATTCTTCTGCACGAGGTCACAACGGTGTGCAAAGTGTCATTGACCACATCGGCACTCAGTCCATACAAAGAATCAAAATTGGAGTAGAAAAAGAAACCGGACGAGCCTCCCGACAAACCCCCGGGGAGAAATTTGTTTTAGAAAATTTTACCCCCGAAGAGCTCAATAAAGTCATTTCTTTAAGTGATAATCTAATCACTGAAATTATAAAATAAAAAAAGAGGGTTATTCTTAATCAGAATTTCCCTCTTCGAAAAATAATAACTAACTTTCTAAACACTCTCTTTTCACATCTCTTTCTGACTTGTTGTCAGCTAATTTAAAAACGGGATAGATGGCAGAAAAACAAACTATTGCCACCAATATAAAGATTGAGGAAATTGAAGAAAAAATTAGAAGCACACTTGAACAGGCTGTTGCTACAATATAAGCCACCGGTTTTGAAGTGCCAAAAAAATCAACAATATCTACATCATTACCGTCAATTCTTTTAAAGAAATAAGATTCTCTCAAGATCTCGATTAAAGCTGCTCCGATTCTCCCCAAAAGAAGAATTGTAGTCCACACTATGATATCTCCACTATCTGCAAAATAAAACAAAAGTGTTGAGATCCCTAAAATAAAGAAAGAAAATAATAGGATCTCCTTTTCGCCAGTTTTTTTATCAGCTATCAGACCTGCCGGATATTGAACAAAGACAAAAGGGATAAGCATTATTGTAAAAGCTACTCCCAATTGATCCCAAGTAAAACCTCTTTCTAACATATAAATAGGCACATAAATAACCATCAGTGCGTAAAAAAATTCCAAAACAAAAGAAACGTAATAGATTTTCATTATATTCTTTCGTTTAAATACTTTTTTTAATAGCTCTGCAACTTTTACCTTTTGTTTAAAACGATGATTAGTTCTCCTAATGTAAACCAAACTAAAAATAAATATAAAGATATACACAATCAGAGAAACAAAAAACACTCCCTCAAAATTATATTTTTCTAAAAGCTGAGCCGACAAAAGCGGACCCAATAAAAATCCGGCATTAGAAATAGACAAGTGCGCACCCCTAATTCTTCCTGATTCATTATCTACCGAGAAAGATTCCATGATGAGACTCAACACACTCCAAGATAAAGTTCCGGCTATGGTGTAAAGGATCAAAAACCCTATGCCCAAATAAGAAATTGGCACCATCAATAGCCCAAAAACAGCTACTATTTTTAGCAACAAGGCGATGTGCAAGATAAAAGATTTTCCAAAAACATACACCAACTTATGCATATTAAGCAGCAAAATCAACACTATGACATAGGCAATAAAATAGACTACTCCCACATTGTCAGTTCCAAGCACTTCCTTAAAATAAGAAGATATTATATAAGCAAACAAGGCAGCAGCAAATCCCATTAAAAAAGAAACTACGTCAATGAAAAAAAGTTTTTTATTATCTTTTTTTTCTATATGCTTGAATTGGTTTATTTTTTCCATTTATTTTTATTTTTAGATAGTTTTTTATAATTTATGTTATTAGTCTTCCAGTCTTGGCCTATCCACGATTAATGGCTCAATTGACTTTTCCCCTTCTGTAATTTTTACCACATCTTTGTCAATCTTGTTTAATTCTTTATAGGCGGTGTTATAATGATTAACGGTAGTAATCATACTAGTACCCACTTTCTTCATGAAATCATCAAAAGAAACTATGTGCTTACCTAATTTTTCCACATTAGCTCTAATTTCTTTGGCATTTTCTTCAATTTGCATTGCTTTTAAACCCTGCAAAACAGTTTGCAAATAAGCTAAAAAGTTAGTTGGAGACACAATAATGACGTGTTTTTGCTTAAAGGCATATTCAATCAAGTCTCCTGCACTCACTTGGGCTGCACCCCTAGAAATCAATAAATCATAATAGATTGCTTCGCTGGGAATAAACATAAAAGCAAAATCCATAGTGCTTTCTGATGGTTTTACATATTTAGCGGTTTCATCAATTCTATTTTTCAAATCTTGCTTGAAAAGTTTTTCATATTTTTCTTTATCCGCGCTATCTTTACTGTTTATAATTTTTTCATAGTTTTCCAGTGAGAATTTAGAATCAATTGGTACCACTTTATCTTTTACAAAAACCACTGCGTCCACAATCGAACCATCTTTAAATTTATATTGCATCTGATAAGCATTGGGTGGCAAAACATTGCGCAAAGTCTCTTCTAAAAAATATTCCCCCAACACTCCTCTTTGCTTTGGATTTTTTAAAATATCTTGCAAGCTTTTAAGCTGTTCAGTAAACCCAATCACCTGCCGATTAGTTTCTTCTAGTTTTGACAATTTCTCGGTGATACTGGTAATTTGTTTTACGGATTGGTTGTGAATTTCTTGAATGTTTCTGTTGCTGGCCAGGATATTGCTCTGCGTAGCTTGATGAGTCTCAGAAAGTTTAATATCCACCATTTCGCGCAATTCCCTATTTTGACTGGATAAATTATTATTTTGCTCACCCAAAACTGACAGGCGCTCGAGCATGGCAATCATTCTGTCATCGCCTTTCTTATCTTCTTTTTTGCCCAGTAAAATAAAAATAACTGCTCCAATCGCTACCAATAATAAAACCAATAAAATTGTTTCCATAATATAAAATCTTTAATCAATTTAATTCAATCAGTATCTATTATAACACAAAATCCCTAAATTAATTTAGGGACCAGATATTCTTACATTATGTGTTTTTGACACAGTGCGGAGGGGGGAGATTCCTGCCTACCGGCCCGCTTCGCCAGAGCTTTGTCGAGGCGAGCAGGCAGGCGAACTTCCCGATACTGTTTCCAATATGCCACCTTTCTCCCGCGCAAAGCGGAAAGGGCGAGATTCGAACTCGCGGTGAGTTGCCCCACACACGCTTTCCAAGCGTGCGCACTAGACCAACTATGCGACCTTTCCGCTTTATGCGGGATTTCATTTATATTTATCTGAATTCAACAATGTGCTACATATGCATCACTATGCGACCCCTCCGCACCATGGCGGAATTAATATAATAGCAAAAGTAAACCAAAAGAGCAAATCCTTAACATTTCAACATTAATCTTAAAATTTTTAATTTTGAATGAATTTGTGATGACTCAATAATTTAAAAAATATTGATATAAAGAAACCAAAAAGATTTAATGTTTAAATAATTAAAAAATTAAGATTTGAATCGAAATTCAAAATTCGAAATTCAAAATTTATCCATAATTCTTAATTCTTAATTCTTCATTCTTAATTATCCCTTAACCCACCTTCTTTACTCCCACCAATCTCATCCTCTCTCCATCCACCACTCTCCCCATAACTACTACCACTCTATCATTTTTCTTTAGTTTCTTATCATTCTTTGCCTCAATTACTGCTTTATCAATTAAGGCTTCTAATTTTTTATCCTTAAACAGATAACCATCTACTCCCCACAAAAGCGACAATTGTCTAAATGTCTTAGGATTATTAGTAGCTACAATTATTTTTTGGGTGGGACGAAAATGACTGATGAGTTTAGCTGTATAACCACTCACACTCACCGCACAAAGTGCCTGGGCGTCAAAACTTTTGGCTATTTCATAAGCACTTTTGACAATTATTACATATTCAGCACAAGAATCTTTCTCGCATTCCAAAACTTCATGAACATCATCATAAACAGATTCTTCTGTTTTCTCAATAATTTTAGTCATAATTTCCACAGTCTCCACGGGATATTTACCATTGGCACTTTCTCCAGAAAGCATCACTGCATCCGCATGATCAATTACTGCATTAGAAACATCCCCGACTTCTGCCCGAGTAGGACGAGGATTATTTATCATACTATCGAGCATCTGCGTAGCTACAATCACCGGCTTTAAATAATAAATGCTCTTATTAATTATTTCTTTTTGCAAGATAACCACTCGACTAGCATCCATCTCTATTCCTAGATCCCCCCTGGCGACCATCACAGCATCAGTTTCCATCAAAATATCTTCCAAATTATCAATCGCCTCTTTTCTTTCTATTTTAGAGATAATTTTAGGTTGCTTATTTTTGTCTCCGATTTTTTTCGCAATTAATTTTCTTAAACTTCTTAAATTTTCTCCATTTTTAACAAAAGAGATCGCCACAAAATCAACATCATTTTCTAATGAAAAAAACAAATCCTTTTTGTCCTTAGCTGTAATAATTTCTATATCCAAGTCTGCTCCGGGAATATTGACGCCTTTATGATTTTTAATCACTCCTCCATCAATTACCTTTGTCACCAAATGATTCCCTTTATTTTGAAGGACTACTAATCTCATCAGACCATCTTCAATTAAAATCTCTTGATCTTTTTTCAAAGTTTCCACTATTCTTTTTTTATCCAAAAAGATATAGGGTTTATTTTTTGATTTGACCTCTGCACCTATTTCATACAAAAGTAATTCTTCTCCTTTCTTCGCCACCACTTCCTCCTTAGTACTCACTCTTATTCTAGGGCCTTGTAAATCAGCCAGAATACTGACATTCAAATTATTTTTTTTAGCCACTTTCCTTATTCTTTCTATTACTCTTTTATGCCAAGCATATTCTCCATGAGAAAAGTTTAACCTCGCTACATTCATTCCAGCCTTCATCATTTTTTCCAATATTTTTTCACTCTCCGAAGCAGGACCGATAGTAGCAACTATTTTTGTTTTTTTCATATTTTTTATTTACCCCGTTAAATTTGGGTAACCCGCATTATTTAATTTGGATATTTTTTCCAAAAAAGAAATTTATTTTAATTTACTAGTTAATTATAAACTAAAACAGACCACTTTAAAAGAGGCCTGCTTTAACTTTAGAAAGTAGTATTAATACTAGTTTATAATTTTGAATTCGCCAATTAAAGGCAAAGCTTTCATTTCTCCCTTGGCTGCATTAATAACACCCATAATTGCAAAAACAATTATAGCTATTGAGCCTAGAGGTAAAATCAAGAACCATCCAATAAAAGGAATCATCGCACCAACAACATTAACCGCAATCGCAGCAATTAACAATACTAATTGTTGATTAGCATGAAATTTCGCAAAAGGGCTATTTTTAGCATCTGTTACTAGCGGAATGAAAAATAATATTGGTATGATATATCCGATAATTGCCATTGCCTTATTGTCATTAACATCATTATTTCCAGCTGCTGGTTGGGTAGCTGGTTGAGTTGTTTCAGTTGTTTTATTTTCTTCCATAGTACACCTCCCTTCTAATTTATTTTATATTATCTAAACTAATCTTACTTTATTGATTAAGACCTTCTATCATTTTCTGTTGTGTTTTTAACATTTCACATTGATCTGAAAAATTAACATCAGTAGGAATAGAAAAATCTATATCAGCCGCATCTTCACAACTAAGGTTTTGAGTACTAGATAATTTTTCCACAAAACCCTCTCCGTCCTCTAGTGGAACATTCTCCTGTGGAATTTCTGTTTCCCCTTTAATGTCCAAACTATCTATACAATCCATAGCCATTTTTGTTCCAACTTTTTGTCCAGCAACCCAACTATACATAATCTCTCCATCAAAGACGGAAGTTGTTGTCATTTCACCCAAGACAACTTCTGTTTTATATTTATCTCCTTGTATATAAGTAACTACATCAGTAGCTCCATTTTCTTCGCCCGTTTTATAAGTACATTTCATCTTCTTCCCCGAAGAAATAGCATTTTTAAGCTGTTCAACCATACCCACTCCATCTCCAGCAATCTCATCTTTAACCTCTGCACCCTCTTGATTTTGAACTTCTGGAATTGGATAATTTGAATTTGAGAGGCTATCATTTTCACCGACAATCTTGCCATCATTAGCAGATTTACCACAACCGGATAGACTTATTACTAAAAATAAACCTACCACCAAAAGACTTATTTTTTTCATATTTGTTTTTATAATTTCTAGCAAGTTCGCAAAATAAAGCAATCTTTCTCTTGGAACTAACGACGAAATTTCAAGCACCCACCAGTGCTTATACTTATTAATTATTTATAGTATAACACACATTTAAAATCAATTACATAACTCACCAATTATCTCATTTTTATTTATCTGACTCTTGGACGAATAAGTTATTACCTTTACCCTTTCATCATTTATCCTTCCTTTTGTTTCTCTCACGGCTTTAACTATCTCGCCTTGCTTTAATTTATCAATTTTATTTAAAATTACCATAAAATCAATCTCCTCTGCCTTTAACAATTCTGCCATTTCTAAATCAAAATCTCGCATTCCTGCCTTAGCATCTACAATTAAAACAACCTTTTTATGTTCAATTTCTGAGTAGGTCAAATACCAGATTATCATCTTTCGGATTTTTTCTCTCTGTTTCTCGGAAGTTTTTGCATAACCATAGCCAGGCAAATCGACAAAATAAACCTTTTGATCTATCAAAAAAAAGTTTATCTGTTGAGTCCTGCCGGGTGTTGAGCTAGAACGCGCCAAGTTTTTATTACCCACCAATGAATTTATCAAACTAGATTTTCCCACATTGGATCTTCCCACAAAAGCAATTTGGGCTTTAACATCGTTAATAATATCATTAGTTCCCACTATTCCTCTGATAAACTGTGCATTTCGTATATTCATATTCGTCATTTTAGCATTAAAGCAATTAAACATTAAAACAAAATCTTAACTTTCTAAATTTCTATATCCTCATATCTCCTATTCGTAATTTCGCATAAGTTCGTACTTCGTAGAGAAACCCTAGAGTTCCCCCCAATTTCTCCCAACCTTCACATCTACCGCCAGTGGAACCTTTAAAGAATAAACTTTTTCCATAATCTTTTTAGTTTCCTGGGCTACCTCTGGGGCTTTATCTTCATCCACTTCCAATATAATTTCGTCATGAATTTGCAAAATCATTCTAACGGCCTTGTTATCTTCAAAGTAATTTTGCACCGCTATCATCGCTAGTTTCATTATATCGGCCGTTAGACCCTGAATGGGCATATTAATTGCCATCCTCTCAGCTCCGGCTTGAATCATAAAATTAGGCGAATTTATTTCAGCCAAATATCTCCGACGGCCAGTTTCTGTTTCCACGAATTCATCCTTCTTGGCTGATTCTTTGGTGTTTTTGATAAACTGAGCTACTGAAGAAAAATTTTCCATATACTCATCAATAAATTTTTTGGCTTCCGCTCTGGAGATGTCAGCTGACTGCGAAAAACCAAAAGAACCCATACCATAAATAATTCCAAAGTTCAAAGCTTTGGCCTCACGTCTCATTTTTTGCGTTACTTTGGAAATAGTTACTTTATTTACTTCAGCTGCTGTTTTAGTATGAATATCCTCTCCGGCCCAAAAAGCTTCTTTCATTTTTTTATCATCACTCATGTGCGCCATTACCCGCAAATCAATCTGCGAATAATCAGCTGAGACAAAAACTCTTCCTTCCTCAGCTTCAAAGGCTGTTCGAATGACTTTTCCAATTTCGCTTTTAATCGGAATATTCTGCAAATTAGGATTTTCTGAAGAAAGTCTGCCCGTAGCCGCCACCTCTTGCTTAAAAGTAGTATGAATTCTGCCATCTTCTTTTATTAATAAGGGGATGTTATCTAGATAAGTGGTTTTAAGCTTAAATAATTCTCGATAAGTTTCTATTTTTTCAATTATTTCGTGCTGACCTTTTAGTTTTTCCAATTCCGGTGCAGCCGTAGAATAGCCGGTTTTATTTTTTTTAATCCCCTCTGTGGGTAGTTTTAATTTATCAAAAAGGACTAGACTCAGTTGCTGAGTAGAATTAACATTTAATTTTTCTCCGGCTAACTCTTGAATTTTTTTATCCAAATGTTCAATCTGAATGCCAATTTTCTCACTAATTCCCTTAAAAATAATCTCATTAATTTTGATACCGGCTATTTCCATATCTGCTAAAATCTTTACCAGTGGCATTTCTATTTTTTCAAAAACATTTTTCAAATTTTTTGTTTGCGAATAGCTTTTTTGATGATCAGTAACTTCTTGAATTTTTTTAGCTAAAATAGTTTTTAATTTCCAAATATAATCCACCTTTTGACATAATTTTTTTGCCTCTTCTTCTCGAGAAAATCCCAATAAACTGATTTGTCCTGCGTCTTTATCGCTAAATTCCTCCCCCAACTCCGCCATAACCAATCTTTCTAACTCTATTTTTTCTCCTGATTGCAAAAGATAATCAGCCAGCATCACATCAAAACTGATTCCTGCCAAGGTAATGTTTTTTAATTTTAAATATTTGTAATCATTTTTTAGATTCCAACCCACTTTTTTAATTTTTTCATCCTCTAAAATAACTTTTAATTTTTCTAAATTCTTCTCATTTAATTCCAAAGAATACACTCTTCCAACCTTATAAGAAAAAGCTATCTCGTCACTTTTAATTCCCAAGGATATCTCTTTTTCTTTTTTTAATTCATCAATAAAAGAATCCACTTCACCACCCCCCAAAATATGATATTTAAAATCTTTTACACCAGGTTTAATTTTTTCTTTTTTATCCTTATTATCCAATCCGTTTCCCTCCCCTTGCAATCGCTTGATTAAACTAAAAAATCCTAACTCCCGAAAAAGATTAACCAAAGCCTGTCTGTCAAAATCATGCGTCTGACATTCTTCCAGCTTAAATTCAAAAGGCACATTGGTCTTGATTGTTCCTAATTCTTTAGAAGTAAAAGCCAACATTTTATCTTTTTCTAATTTTTCTTTTATAGAACCCTTAATACTGGCGATATTTTCATAGACCCCTTCCAAGGTTTGGTATTCTTTGAGTAAAGTTATAGCGCCTTTTTCTCCGATGCCTTTTACTCCAGGAATATTATCGCTTACATCTCCCCTTAAACCTTTATAATCTTTGAGCTGCTCCGGCTCCAATCCTCCATACCTAGCCGAAACCGCCTCCTGGTCATACAAAACTGCCTTACTTAATCCTCGACTCATTGTATAAACCTTAGTTTTGTCATTGACTAATTGTAAGGTATCCAAATCTCCCGTGACAATAATTACTTCCAAGCTGTTTTGTTCATTTTCAATTTTGGTTGCTATCGTGCCAATCATATCGTCAGCCTCAAATCCTTCTTTTTCGTAAATAGGAATATTGAAAGTTTTTACCACTTCCTTTACTCTTTCTATTTGACTATACAATTCGTCCGGGGCTTTTACTCGTGTAGCTTTATAATCTTCAAATTGATCATGTCTAAAAGTCGGACCCTTTAGATCAAAAGTGGCCACGATATATTCTGGTTTAAATTTATCAATAACTGCCAAAAGCGTCGAGCTAAAACCATAAACGGCGTTAACCAACTCGCCTTTTTTAGTGGTAAAAGGTGGCAAAGCATGAAAAGACCGATGAATTATGGCATTTCCATCCAAAAGCACTATTTTTTTAGTTTTTTCCTTGTTATTTTTCATATACTTCAAGTATAATCATATTTTAGAAATAATACAAAAAATAAGCTTCATCTATTTCACAAACTCAAATGTTCCCAAAATTCCTTTTATCAAATATTCTGGACATTTATTTCCACCATCGGATATTTTTACAAACTTATCCGTTTCTTCATCAGAGATAAATTTTGCAGAAGTGAATTGATAATTACCATATTCACCCGAAACCCTCTTTTTAAACTTCGTGCTATGAATGTTAAAAATCTTTCCATCTTTTGAATAAAAATACCAAAGCTCATCTTCATTATTATTTTTTATATCATAATCCAATCCGCTTCTTATTTCTGGCAACCAAATCCTACTCACTCCGATGCTACCATAATCCACCTCTACTGAACAAAGATTATTATCATGATCATTAAAATCCAAATAATACAACACATTGCTGCTATTTGCTATTTTTACTTTTAAATTTTCTGGATATTTAAACTGAAATTTATTTTCATTATCTTCATAACTTTTCCAGTTCAACGTATTGATATCATTAATTTCATATTCTTGACCATATTTAACCAACTCCTTTCCGATATGATTTTGGTAATATTTATCTTGATTGTGCAAGCCAAATACATAAATTGGCGAATAAAATCCGTCAAAAATTAACAAAGAAATCCATAACCAAACAGTACCGATATAAATTCCAGAAACGGAAATTATAACTAATTTTATAAATATCCTATAGATAGAATTGTAAATAATGTTTTTATTAAAAAAATCTATAAATTTATTATAAATAAAAAATACCAGCCCGACTATATTTCCTAATAAGAGTCCAAAAATAAAAGGAATCACTGCACAAGTCAATTCCGCCATTGCCACCATTGTCGCACTCATTAACAATTCTTCCGTTAAACTTCCAAGATATTCTTTCTCCCTAGCTATAATTATTGGCGGAAGAACTAATATAAGCAGAATAAGAGTTACGAAAAAAATAGCGAAAGGTTTTCTTAGCAAAGCACTTTTTGCTTCTTTTTTGCGAAATATTCCGCTTAAAATTCCATAAAGAGAAGAGCCTGTGGAAAGGAATACGAGTAAAGTCAACAAGGAATCTTCAAAAAGAATCAATAATGATGCGCAAAAAACAGTCAGAATAAGACTCCAATGGAAAATTGCAAATTTATCTTCAGATTTGGTTTCATGTTTTGTTGCATAATCAAACAGTTTTAAAATCAAATTTCTTAATGTTTTTAAAAAAACAGATATTGCATATCCCACCAAAAATAATACCAAAAAATAAATAATGCCATCTAGCACAAAAGAATAACCTCCTCGTATCGCAATGTTTAAGTATTCCCAAAAATCAATATCTTCTTTTTCTACGGATAAAATTCCCGCCAAAATAAATATCCATATCATTACCAGCAAGACTATCCAAAATGATTTTTTAAATAAAATATATTTTGAATTCTCTCTATACATCAATCCGCTTAAAATTCCATAAATAAAAGACATAGCCAATGGAAAGACCGACCAAAAACTATCGTTTGTGGAATTTTCTGCCAAAATGACCGTTAAAAAAATAATTCCCGTCAAGTTAAAACTATTATGCAATATTGCTGACCATTCGCTTGGATTTTGATTATTTTTTTTCATAAACTCAAGTATAATCATATTTTGGAAATAATACAAAAAATAACGACGGGAGGTGCAATTGCAGCCTCCCGTTTTTTGTTAATCATATTCATGATCTTTTAGCACTCTCCTACCGTGATTCCAAAATATACTGAGCCCAAACTCGTAAATAATCTCACTTTATCAGCAGGAACCGACACCAAGCCTTCCTCCTCTATTTCAAAAGGGATGAAATTTTCTTCCGCCAATTTTTGCGCTGATTTGAGATCTCCATAACTTTCGAATCTCAGGGTGCATTTGCTAATGTTAGCTTCCACCATTTTCAATCCCCCTATTTAGTTGAGAGTTTACAGCAAAGAACTGCTTTTGAATTATTCTAACTCTATCTTTTCTATTATTACATCTTGTGTCGGGTGATCATTCTCATTAATTCTAACTTTCTCTATTTTTTCTACAATGTCCATGCCTTCAATTACTTCTCCAAAATTAGTATGTTTACCATCGAGGTGCGGTGTAGACTGCGCCGTAACAATAAAAAATTGTGACCCGTTGGTATCTTTCCCAGCGTTAGCCATCGCTAGCGAACCCTTAACTAATTTGTGCTGACTAACTTCATCTCTGAAAGAGTATCCCGGTCCACCCTTGCCGTCATCATCCCAGTTTTCATCCTTAGAATTAGGATCTCCACCTTGAATCATAAAACCACTGATTACCCGATGAAATTTTATCTTTTCATAGAAACCACTCTCAGATAGCTTAATAAAATTTCCCACTGCCAAAGGAGTTTCTGCTCCATAAAGCGTAACTTTTATATCTCCTAGATTAGTTTTAATAGTAGCCTTTGTATATTTATTAGCATAAGTTAAAATTTCTTTTTCTATATCAGTATTTTCTTTTACTTCCGAAACATTTTCCGCACTTTCTGGGGCAACTTCTTTTTTAGCAGCTTCTCCTTTTGCTTGCTTCTCATAATCAGCTTGAGCGATGGCTTGCTCTAATTGTTTCACTTCACTTTCTTCTTTGCTTAATTCAGTTTTTTTAGCTTTCTCCTCTTTAACCTTTATTTTATTGATTGGATTAACTTTTTCATTATTTCCATTTAAATCATCTTTTGGAATTATAAAATCACACCCGCTAAGTCCAAGAGTAACCATGCTTATTATTAATAATATTTGTATTCTTTTCATTTTTTTAAATAAAAGTTATTTTTCTCTTTTCTTCATTTATTGATTCAAACTCCAGCCAGATTGCATCTTCAGGAATGATATCTTTTATTTTTTCTGGCCACTCCACTAAAATAATGTTTTCCTTATCTTTTATTATTTCCTCCCAACCCAAATTTAAAACATCCTCACTCTCAATTCTATAAGTATCAATATGATAAATTTTTTTTAAATTTAAAGCATTATCTTTTAACGAATATTCTTTCATCACCACAAAAGTAGGACTGGTTATCGCGCTCTCGACTCCTAGGCCTCTCAAAAAACCTTGAGAAAAAGTTGTTTTGCCTGCTCCTAATTCACCTTTTAAGCAAAAAATCTCACCCCCACGAGCATTTCCAGCCATTTTTTTGCCTAACTCCCTTGTTTCTTCGGCATTTTTCGTAATTACTTCTTGGATTAAATCTTTAAACATTTTTTAGCTTTTTAGAATATTAGTAATTAGCTTTTTAGCATTCAAATGACCGCATTATTCATAATACATAATACTTAATTCGTAATTCTTCTCCTCTACTTTATAAACCTTATAACTTTATGAACTTTAAAAACTTTCTCCTATTCATTCTTAAACCGATATTGGATACTCTCTGCGATATGAGCTGGCAAAATATCTTTTTCTTGGGATAAATCAGCAATTGTCCGAGCTATTTTTATCAACCGATAATAAGAACGCGCAGATAAACCCATTTTAATTACAGCACTTTTCAATAAAGCCAACGAATCCTCATTTAGCGGACAAAAAGTCTTTATTTCATTAGAAGACATTTCACTATTTGTTATTTTTCCTGAATTTTTAAATCTTTCTTTTTGAGTCTTTCGAGCCATTTCTATTCTAGCTCTTATCTCAGCACTGCTTTCTCCTGAATTCTCTTCCTGCAACTTATCAAATTTTAACCTAGGAACTTCAATTTGTAAATCTATTCTATCCAAAATTGGCCCTGATATCTTTCTTTGGTAATTCACTATCTGAGCAGGTGCGCATGAACACATTTTTTCTGGATCAGTAGCATTTCCACAGGGGCATGGGTTCATGGCCGCTACCAAAGTAAATCTAGCTGGAAAGTTAAGTGTTCCTTTGGCTCGCGAAACTGTCACTACTCCATCTTCAAGAGGCTGCCGCAGATTCTCCATTACGTTTTTAGGAAATTCAGCAAATTCATCCAGAAACAACACTCCTCTATGGGACAAGCTTATTTCTCCAGGCTTCGGATAACTCCCTCCACCTACCAAGGACACAGCACTAGCACTATGATGCGGGGAGCGGAATGGTCGTTGAGTTATTAGGGGGCTACTTTTTGATAAATTTCCTGAAATAGAAAATATTTTAGTAATTTCCAGAGCTTCAGATAGGGTTAACTTGGGCAAAATCGAGGCCATCGCTTTGGCTAAAAGAGTTTTACCGCTTCCTGGAGGACCGTTCATGATAACATTATGTCCCCCGGCTGCAGCAATCTCCAATGCTCGCTTAGCATATTCCTGTCCCTTTATGTGAGCCATATCTACTAAAAATTCACTCTTTTCAAATAACATCTCTTGATCAATCTGAGGAAAAGGCTCTATTATTTTTTCCCCTATCAGATGAGAACACAGTTCATACAAATTAGTAATTGGGATTATTTCTATTCCATCAACTACGCTGGCCTCCTGAGCATTTTCCAAGGGAACATAAATTTGAGCAAAACCTTTTTTCTTTGCCATCAAGGCTATCGGCAAAACTCCCTGTACTGGACGAGCGCTTCCATCCAAGGACAGTTCCCCAATAAAAATTTTATTTTTGAATTCAAAATTGATTTGATTAGAAACCAAAAGAAATCCCAAAGCAATGGGAATATCATAGATGGGACTATTTTTAGGCAAATCAGCCGGCGCAAGATTAACTGTTACTCTCCCGCACTGATGTGGCGGTTTAAATCCGCTATTTTTTATCGCACTGCTTACTCTATCCCTAGACTCCTTAATAGAAGTATCAGGAAGTCCCACAATAGTAAAATTATGTAAACCCTGGCTTAAGGTATCCACTTCTACTTCCACTATTTCACTCTCCAAACCGATGGTAGCAGCTGAAAAAACTTTGGAAGACATTCTATTTTAATTAAGAATTATTTTTTAGAACTTTTTATTATGATCATTATAGCTCCAGCTGTAATAAAAATATCCGCTAAATTGAAAACAGGAAAGAATCCTAAATTAATAAAATCAATTACGCACCCATGATTATATCGATCAATCAAATTGGCAATTGCTCCACCTAAAATAAGCGCGATCCCAATTTTATTAAGACTAAATTCTTTAAAATTAATTTTTCCCAAAAGATACATAAAGGCTACTACAAAAATCGCCACCACCAAAGGATAAAATATATAATTAGGTAATAAAAAACCGAAAGAAATGCCTTTATTGCAAATATAAAATCCGTCACTGTGACGGATTAAATATTTTACCCCCTGATCAACTAAAATCAAAAAAGAACTTAAAAAAATAAAATTGTATTTTTCTACTATTTTTTTCATTTTTTTATCAAAGTTTATTTACTCGCACATTGCATACATCTTCTAGCTGATGGGTTAGCCTCTAATCTTTCTAAAGAAATATCTGCCCCACATTCCTCACAAATCCCATAAGTTCCATTCTTTATTTTTTCCAAAGCAATATTTATCCCCTTTAACTGCTCTTCCAAGTTGTTTTCCAATGCAACATTATCCACATACTCCTCAACCTCAGAAGCATTCTCATCTCTATCATCACCCATATCTTCATAGTTTGCTTCATAATCCCCTTCTTTGGAAGTAGGTTTAGCAATCCGTCCCAATTCTTCCTCTAATTTATTTTTTTGTTCAATTAAGATTTCTTCAAACTTTTTTAAATCTTTTTCATTTAGAGCCATACTATTTATAATAACGCTTAATTCATCTAAATAAATTAATGCTATCTCATTTATCAATTACAGTCCTATTTTATCAATTATACCCAGGAATGTCTAGCGTTAACACTTTAACACATTAGCATATTGGCATTTTGATGCCTACTGACTTTTGTCTGGTGACCACCCTAATTAGAAATAAATCTCTAACAAGACAAATTTTATAGACCTTATAACTTTAAAAACTTTATGAACTACCCAATTTTCTTCCTTAATAAATCACTTTCGGAAATATTTTTTTTATTAAACAAAAAATAATAATTCTTACCATGTCCGCCATGGGCTGATTGGACCTCTTTCATTTGGTCATCAAACATTTTTAGTATTTTTACCGGATAATTCCCATCTTTTCTCACTATTTCAATTTCATCCTTACGATAAATCGCATTATGCACCTTCACCTCAAGTGACCTTAATTTTTCGTCTTTTAAGTCTCCTTTTTTATCTCCTTGTTTTTCATTCTTAATTTTTAATTTTTCATTTTTAATTCCCAAGACTTCTCCCACAAACTCAAACTGACTTTGATTATGGGAATTGGCAAAATTGTGCTCTGGCTCCCTCCCCAAAAGAAACCCTGTGGTGTAACCTCGATGCACTAAATCACCCAGACTCTCTTGTTCTTTCTTTATTATTTTTTTAAGATTTTTATCTTTATTTAAAATTGCATCAGCTACGTTGCGATAAGCCCGCACAACCGTAGCTAAATAATAAACACTCTTATTTCTTCCTTCAATCTTAAAAGAATCCACGCCCGCCTCAGTTAAATCTTTTAAATAATTTAATAAATTCAAATCCTTACTATTAAAAAAATATGTTCCTTGTCTATCCTCCTCCAAATCAATTTCAAACTCTCCTCGATTATCCACCACTGTCATTTCCTTTATTTCATTTTTTTCTTCATTCTCCATTCGTAATTTCGTATCCTGTTCGTACTTCGTAGAGAACCCCCATCGACAAGGCTGTGAGCAATCTCCCAAATTGGCGCTTTTATCACTCATCCACTTGCTCAGCATACAACGCCCCGAATAACTCATACACATCGCTCCATGCACAAAATACTCCAATTCCATCTCAGGAACATTTTTTTTAATTTCTTTAATTTCTCCCAAAGTCACTTCTCTAGCCAAAACTACTCGACTTATTCCTTGCGAGGCCCAAAATTTAACTGCCTGCCAATTGGTGGCATTGGCTTGGGTAGACAAATGAATTTCCACTTTAGGCAAATATTTTTTTACCAAAAGTAAAATGCCTGGATCACTCAATATTATTCCATCTATCTCAATTTTTTTTAACTTTTTTAAATGACCCTCCAATTTACTCAAATGAATATTGTGAGCATAAATATTAAGAGTCACATAAAACTTTTTCCCTAAACTATGGGCTAAATCGGCTCCCTTTTTTAGAGATTCAAAGTCAAAATTATTAATTCGAGCGCGCAAAGAAAAATCTGGCACTCCGGCATAAACCGCATCCGCTCCATAATGCAAAGCATATTGCATCTTATCCAAACTTCCCGCCGGTGCTAATAACTCTATAGTTCTTTTTTTCATATATGCAAATCTAACCTAATTTTAAAAAAAGAATGAATTAAGATTCATTCCATATATCAATCTACATCAAAATCCATAAAAAATCAAAGGTTGTCACTTATTTACTCCCAACTTATCCACAGTTAATCCACTTCGTTGTAAAAATTGAACGTTTTAGCCACCGTTTCAGCTATTCTTACCGTAGTAAGATTATCAGAAATGTGAGACTCGACTGACATTTTTTTTATATTTTCGACTTTTAAACCATTTTTAGCTATAAACTTATCAATTCCAACTAATAATTTCTCACTTAGATCAAATTTTCCAGTCCACCCAGTTTTATCCACCAAAATATCACCATCTTTTAAAGACAGCCCTACTTCATTCTCTTTTATTTCCAATACAATATTCATATTCTATTTGTCTACTTTTTCCCAATTAATATTCCAGGGATCAGTTTTTCTCCCAGGTGCAATCTGATTATGACCCAATACATACTTTATCTCATACTTATCCTTTAGTAGACCTATAAGATTGTTCAACATTTTGTATTGATCAGCAGTATATTTATCATCCTCGGTATTCATCAGCTCTATTCCAAGGGAAAAATTATTTACCCCTATTTTACCATCTGGAGTTTTACTTTCTCCTGCATGATAAGCTACGTCATTATCTTTCACCAACCTATACACGCTTCCTTCTCTATCAATCACATAATGAGGAGCTACCCCGTATTCTTTATATTCCGCTATAAGTTTATCTAAATCATATTTATCTCCACCCAAAGCATTATAGGATGAATGCACAACAATTGTATTGATTTCTCTTTCTTTAGCCTTACTAAATCCCCAAGTAACTAAATTATCAGCTATCTTAAGACCGCCCGTTGAATTTTCTTTTGTTTTTTTAACATCATTGGGCACTTCTGGATTAATTTTCTCAGGCACCGTCTGAATTTTCTCTTCTATATCTGGCTCAGCAGAAGCCTTTTCTTCGTTAACAGGAATATTTTTTTCACTACTAACATCCACATTCTTTTCCGCAGAATCTTCTGCTAAGGATTTATTTTCATATACTAATGGCTTATTTTTACCTTTGAAATAAAAAAATCCACCCAAAACCAAAACGAGAGCAAGAAATATTATTGAAATTTTTAATACTTTTATTTTCACGCTTTTTATTTAAGTTTATTTTTCTAAGCATTCACAGTTGTCTAACTCCAAGCTATAAACTCCTCCCTCCATATTTGTAACCTCTTTCCCAATATTATCAAGTAGTCTACCAATATATCCACTCCTACTACCACTTCTACAAATAAGTATAACCTTCTTATTCCAATCAATCTTGTCCAAGTTATCCATAATTTCACCCATAGGAATAAGCTTAGAATTTTTTACTCGCACAATTTTAAATTCGCTTTCTTCTCTCACATCTACTATTTCAAGATTTTCTCCCTCTTGTTCAATCAGTTCTTTAAATTGTTTTGAATCAATAAAATTAAGCATTTCTTAAGAGGCTAGCATCGCTATTCTTTTATAATAAACATTAACGTCTGCTATCCATTTATTAGCCGCCGCTTGTCCACCTGTGGCAGCACAACTTCTTCCACATTTCCAGACAACCATTTCAGCTGGCGTATCAATATTTTGACTTACTAATTCAGATATTCTTCCACCAATAGCATCCACTGCTTCCTCGGGACTTCCAAAACAACCATATCCCATAGCAACTCCATTAGAGCCTCTTCCTTTATACCCCCAATAATTATAACATGTTTGACCATTTTTTGAAGGAGAATGCAACCCCCAACTACTTTCTTTTCTGGCTATGCCCACTATCAAAGCTGCTATTTTCTTATCATATTTAGCAATAAAGGGAGCCATTTCTTCTATGGGATGATCTTTAGTTATATCCCGGATTTGCGCTTCTAGATGACCAATTTGATTGTCTATCTTTACTTCATCTTTCTTCAATATAAAATCGTAAGAATCATCACTACCCAAAATCCAATTTTCAGCTAATTTTAGATCAGAACTTTCACCATAACCATAGGCTTTTTCAGCTTTAATGTTCATAAATAGAACATTTTTCGCATAATTGCCGTAAAAAAAACAGCCCATAATGATTACCGCTATGGTTGCTAGCTTAATTTCCCTATTTTTATAATTATTTTTTACTTTATTTACTACTTTTTTACAAAAATCCAAAGGATTTTTACGCATACTCAAATTATTAATAATTATCTCCCCCTTCTGAAACACAGATCCTATCATACCAAAGGCACAAACCCTGTCAATGAAGTTATCCACAGGCTCTTTGCTAAAATACTTTTAAGTAAAAAATATATAAAAAATTTATTTTTAAACCCTTTTTTATTTTTTTACCTTGAGTTAAAATGCTAAATATAATAAAAAATTAAAACTCTATGAAAATATTAACTGCTTCATTTTTCAATCGAAAGACCACTCTTGTAGCGCAAGAACTCTTAGGAAAAACCTTGATTTATAAGCACAATGACCAAATTATCTCTGGAATTATAGTAGAGACAGAGGCTTACGTTGGACCAAGTGATTTAGCTAGCCATGCATCCAAAGGAAAAACTTCTCGCAATGAGGTCATGTTTAATTCGGCTGGTTTGTGGTACATTTATTTGATTTATGGATTTTACCATTGCCTCAATATTGTCACTGAAGGGAAAAACTACCCTGCCGCTGTTTTAATTAGAGCTGTCGAACCCATCTCTGGAATCGAAATAATGAAAAAAAGGCGCCATAGCGAAAATTTAAAAAATCTTACCACCGGACCAGGCAAGCTTTGCCAAGCCTTTGGCATTGATAAAAAACTCAATCAAATCTCTGCCATAAATAAAAAATCTCCCTTATTTATAGGAGATATCGGAATCAAAGTTGCGAAAAATAATATAATAAAAACCAAAAGAATTGGAGTGGATTATGCTGGAAAATGGAAAGATAAACCGCTAAGATTTTACATTAAAGACAATCTTTTTATTTCCAAAAAATGACACCGTCGAAGGTGTCATCCTCGAAAGTAAGATTTCTTAGCCATCCGCCAGCTGGCGGATGGCTTTAGAAATTTACTTATCGGGGATCTCAAAAAAACCTAACAAAAAAGCATCTCAAATCAAGCATATTCCAATTAAAATCGGTGATTTTAAATTTAATCACTTTCATTAAGTTTAGCCAGAATCATATCTACATCCGCTATCCATTTGTTAGCTGCTGCTTGTCCACCCGTAGCATTACAGTCATTTCCGCATTTCCACACAACCATTCTCGCAGCTGTATCTCTGTCATATTCTTCTATCAATTGTTTCAATCTTTTAGAAACAACTTCCACAGCTTCTTTTCTATCAATAAAACATGAATGCCCTCCACTACCTAATCTGTCTCCTCCTCCTCGATAACCTACATAATTAAAACAATCCTTACCGTCTAAAACCGGAACACGCTTTCCCCAATTGCTTTCCTTCTTGGCAATAGCTATATAAAAAGCTACCACTTTATGATCCTTATCCAATAAATAAGGCAAGAAATCCTCAATCGGATAACCCTTTACTAATTCTCTTACCCTTATATTGAAATCTTTTTTTGCCTCTATCTGTAAATAAGCTTCTAAGTCAGCAATATATTGATCCTCTCTTTCTTTTGTCCAGACATCTTCTTCAATAGTCTGAGAAACACCCGCTACCGCCTTATCAATAGTAGAATCTTCCGCTAATACGCCTGAGCCTAGATAGCGATAAATAAACGACATTGAGATCATTCCTATAATAATAGCTGTTAATATAGAAGCGTTCCATAACCTAAAAATAGAAATATTGTTTATAAACAAATGCTTCTTATCGGCAATCTCTTCTTGATATTTCTTTAATTTATGAGCAAATACGTAATATTGCTCGTATAAATAATCACCTCGATTACCTCGGACATTATTATATTCTCTAATAATTTTGTGATTTAAACTATCAAATAATTTATTTTTAGTTCTAAACTCTATTGTTTTTGCCGCATTTTCATCGTTGCAATCAAAATAAAGATAAGAATCATTGGTAAGAAATTTTTCTCTTTTCCTACCTTTTACAAATAAAACACTCTCCAATTTTTCATTTTGGATTAATTTATGTTTATTTATTTTTTTGCCTTTCCTTGAGCTAAAAACACTATCCATCTTATTTTTTATTTATTCTTTAGTAACTCTCAATACTTCCTCAATTGAAGTAGTGCCTTGGACTGCTTTTGTAAAACCATCTTCAATCATTGTCATCATTCCTAACTCTATTGCTTTTTTTTCAATCGTTTCAGCAGAAGAGGCTTGGGTAATTAATTTTTCTATTTCCTCGCTAACCTCTAAAACTTCATAAATACCTATTCTCCCTTTATATCCTTCGTCATTGCACCTCTTACAACCCTTGGGTCGATAAAACTTTATTGATCCCCAACCTTTCTTTATGTCTATCTTATCCTTTGTTTGCTCTGAGGATGCTAACATTTCTATCATTCTTTTGGTGTCAAAATTTTTCTCCAATGTCTCAACTTCCTTTTCATCCAGCGTATATTCGACTCGACATTCATTACAAAGCTTTCTTACTAATCTTTGCGCAATTACAACATTGGTAGTTGATGCTACTAAAAATGGCTCTGCTCCCATATCCAAAAGACGAGGCAATGTTCCGGCAGCACTGTTAGTATGCAACGTTGATAAAACAAGGTGTCCG
>JAVEXR010000046.1:1448-8275 GCA_034003925.1 Candidatus Moraniibacteriota bacterium | reverse complement strand
CAAATTTAGCGTAAAATAAGATAGTTAAATAACTTTGAAAAAAATATGAATGATTTTAATTTTTTGTTAGTAGCTGCTTTTTATCTAACTATAAATGTTACAGCTTTTATAGTGATGATGTTGGATAAAGTTAAATCAAGGAAAAATAAAGCGGAAAGGATTTCTGAGGGAACTTTGTTTTTTATGGCAGCGGCTTTTGGAAGTGTAGGAGTCTATCTGGGCATGTTTGTGTTTCATCATAAAACTAGAAAATGGCACTTTATTATCGGTATTCCTCTTATGATGTTGCAAAATATCGTGTTTCTTTCAGTAACTTATGACTTTTTGAATTCTTTAAGATAGTTCTTGGATAATTTGAATTTTTAACCGCGATAAGCTACTATTAAGTTAGCTGTTTTGAGATGGGTAAAAATCAGCTTAAGTTATTAAATTTAAAAATATTTTATGAATTATAAAAAAACAACTTTAAAAAATGGTCTGAGAATAATCACTGCTCCAATGAAGGATACTCAAACTGCTACGGTGATGGTAATGGTGGGTGTGGGTTCTAGATATGAAAAAGATGAAGAGCGGGGGTTGTCTCATTTTATTGAACACATGATGTTCAAAGGTACCAAAAGACGTCCTAATACTCAAATAATTGCCAATGAACTGGATGCTATTGGAGGAGAGTTCAATGCTTTTACCGGGAAGATCAGCACAGCTTATTATGCTAAAAGTGATGCCAAGCATTTAGATAAAACATTGGATGTCATATCAGATATGTTTCTTAATTCTAAATTTGATGCCAAGGAAATTGAGAAGGAGAGAGGAACGATTTTGCAGGAATTAAATATGTATGAAGATATGCCAATGCGAAGCGTAGAAGATGTTTTTGAAGGACTTTTATATGATAGAGATCAGAAACTCGGTAGAGAAATTATTGGAACCAAGGAAACTATAGATGAAGTAAAGCGAAAAGACTTTATTGATTATGTGAAAAGATTTTATATTTCTGGAGATACGGTTGTGTGCGTGGCGGGCAAAATTGATGAAGCTAAAGTAATTAAGAAAATAGAAAAAATATTTGCTTCGATGAGTCAGGGACTAAAGCCTGATTTCGAAAAAGTAATCGAAAAACAGGTCGCTCCTCAGATAAAAATTAAAAATAAAAAAACTGACCAAACTCATCTAGTTCTTGGAGTAAGGGCCTATGAGGATAACCATAAAGATAAATACGTCTTGTCTTTGCTATCGATAATTTTAGGAGGCAATATGAGTAGTCGAATTTTTATCAATGTTAGAGAGAGACAAGGTTTGGCTTATTATGTGCATACGGGCACAGAATCCTATCAGGAAACTGGCTATTTGGCCACTTTTGCAGGAGTGGAGCATAAAAATTTAGTGAAGGCGGTAGAAACTATTTTGGCTGAATATAAGAAAATAGCTATTAAAAAAGTTACAGCCCAAGAGCTTCAAAAAGCTAAAGATTTTATCAAGGGGAAATCAGTGATGGGGTTGGAATCTTCGGATTCAGTAGCTTCGTTTTTGATAGGACAGGAAATAATGCGGGAAAAAATATTAACTCCTAAAGAAATTTTTAAGAAGATTGATAAAGTGACTCAAGAAGATATCTTGAGGGTAGCAAGAGATATATTTGTAAATGAGAAATTAAATCTGGCTTTAACGGGACCACATAAGAAATCTAAGGAATTAGAAAGTGTATTAAAATTTTAAATAAGTCCGAGTACCTTTTTTGGATGAGAGTTAAAAAATATTCTATATTTTTTAAAAGGTGCTAGATAAACTTTTATGAAAAATGGATTAATTGGAGGATCTACAGAAATAATTTTGAAAATAGTAGCGGTTATCCTGGGACTCTGGTTTCTCTATCTAATAAGAGATGTCTTGGTGTTGTTTTTTGTGGCTATCATAGTTATGGCGGCCATTGATCCTTTGGTAAGTTGGTTTAAAGGAAAAATAAGAATTCCTCGGGCAGTTGGAGTTTTAATTATTTATGTTTTTCTCTTGGCAATTATAACAGCCATTGTTTCTTTCTTGATACCAGCACTATCCAGTCAATTTAAGGAATTTACCAAGGATTTACCTGATTATCTTAAAAATTTGGATAGTTTTCTGAAGGGAATTTCTTTTTATGGACAATCTTATGGTATTAATTTCGATTTAGAAAAGATTAGCCAAAGCTTGAGCGGTCTATCGTTAAATATTTTTTCCACTACGATAGGATTTTTTACTGGGATTATTTCTTTTATCGTGGTGCTTTCGATGGCTTTTTATATGTCCATTAAAGAAGATGGAATGGAAATTTTTATAGAATCAGTTACTCCTGAAAAGTATAAAATAATTGCACTCAAAATCGCTAAAAAAATCAAACGTAGAATTGGTCGCTGGATGAGTGGACAATTGATTCTAATGTTGATTATTTTTATCTTGGATTATGCGGTACTTTACTTTTTAGGCGTTCCATATGCATTGATCATAGCTTTAATTGGTGGATTTTTAGAAATCGTGCCTTATATCGGTCCGACTATTTCAACTGTTGTGGCGGTTTTAATTACTGGGTTAGTTTCTCCAGTTAAGGCAGTATTTGTTTTTGTTTTTTATGTGATTATTCAGCAGATGGAAAATAATATAATTTTTCCTCAAGTAATGAAAAAAGCCGTGGGACTCAATCCTTTGGCAGTTATCCTTTCTATGTTAATTGGCTTGCAGATAGCGGGTGTGGCGGGTGCTGTTTTGGCTGTGCCGGTAGCGACTGCGGTAGGTGTTGTAGCTAAGGAACTAATGAAAAAAGATGAGACCAATGAATAGTTTCATCTTTTCTTAAAGTTAAATAGTGATTATTGGAGGCGGTCAGGATAATCAGAAAAAATTCCATCTACTCCAATGTTTCTAAAGTATCGAATTTCCTCTGCTTGGTTGACAGTATAAACAAAAACTTTTAAGTTTTCCTGATGAGCCATCGCTACTATTTTTTGGTTGACTATATTTTTGTGGAGATTAATAGAAAAAGAATCTATTTTTTTAGCAAAGCGTAGATGAATTTTGAAGATAAAAGAAAATATCTTTATCCAAAAAGAATAAGGACCAAAAGGACCAACAAGAAAACCTCTTTTTACGTGGGGTAAATATTGAGCAATTTTTTTTAGCTCCTTTTTATTGAAAGAAGATACTAAAAAATCATCTGCGTGCCATTTCTTATCCTGAATGTAACTTTTTATGATTTGAGCTACTGGGTGGGCGATATTTTTGCCCTTGAGTTCGATATTTACTTGAGTTTTTTGATTTATTAGATTTAAGACATTTTCTAAAGTGGGGATGTTGATTTTTTTTAAGTCAGTATAGGTCTTGTTTTTTATAAGATCTTTTTGGTTGTTAATTTTTTTTGTATTTTTGTTATGGATAACTACCACTTCCCCAGACTTGCAAACATGGGCATCAAGCTCTATCATATTAACATCAAGCTCTATGGCTTTCTCAAATGAAGGGAGTGTGTTTTCGGGAAGATATCCAGCTGCTCCACGATGGCCAATTTTGTAAAACATAATTTTTTTGAATAATTTAATATTATGGAAAATTTAGAAAAAGGAATTTTATATATCGTCGCTACGCCTATCGGTAATATGGGAGACATTACTTTGCGTGCCATCGAAACCCTTAAGGACGTAGATTTAATCCTTTGTGAAGATACTCGGGTTACGAGAAAGATATTGGATAGATATGAGATTAAAACTCCCACCTTATCTTATCATCAGCACAGTAAAATTAAAAGAATTGATGAGATAAAAGAAAGATTGATTGGGGGTGAAAATATGGCCCTAGTTACCGATGCAGGCACTCCGGGGATAAGCGATCCAGGAAACATATTGGTTAAGGATGTTGTGGATAGCGGTATAAAGGTAGCGCCTATTCCGGGAGCTTCTGCTTTGGGCGCTTTAATTAGTGTTTCTGGCATCGATATGCAGAAATTTATTTTTTTAGGTTTTCCGCCGCATAAAAAAGGGCGTCAAACTTTCTTTACAGAAGTCATCAATTTTAACTATCCGGTAATTTATTATGATTCACCGCATCGGTTTTTAAAGAATTTGGAATTATTAAAAGAACTTGGGTATAATAAAAATATTATCGTCGGCCGAGAGTTAACTAAGATGTATGAGGAAGTGGTGCGAGGCAATGCTGATGAAGCAATGGAATATTTTAGCCGCAAAGAGAAAATTAAAGGGGAGCTAGTGGTGATTTTGGGATAAGGTAATTAAAAGTTTTATGACAAAAAATAATTTAGAAAATAATGAGAAAAGATAATTTTTACCAGTATAATTGGCGCAGTAGTTTAAGATAAACACTAGTAAAAGGGAGGTAGTCATTTTGTCGAAAAAAAGAAGAAAGATGGATCTAATCGACATTAATGTTGAGGCACTCATGGCTAGCACCGAAAAGGCGATTCGGGAAGAAATGCCTTGGTTGGACGTTGGCAGAAAAAGCGAGCCGGTAAAGAGGTGTTTCCGGCGTCGTTTTATCAGTCGCTAAATTGAGATAGGGCGCTTATGTCAGCTGACATAAGCGCCCTGGTTTTATTTTATCTCAGAGGGAAGATAGCTGATTTATAATTTTTCTCCACATTCTGGACAAAATTTATGCCTGCCTTCGGATTTGTAGCCAAGATGAGAGAAATGACATTGCAAATTTATTTTAAAACTTGGATTGAGCAATCTTCCACAGTCGGTACAATATTTATTGCAAGGAAAAGCTGTTTCGCAGTTGGGGCAACTTCCTCTTTTTTCTTCCATGTGATATCTCCTTAATTTTTGGATGAGTTTGAATTTTTGAATTATAGCGAAACTATTAGATTTTTATAATAAAATCAAATAAAAAGCAAGTGAGACGAGGCAGCGCCTCGTCTCTTCAAGTCTTTAAATGTTTTTGAGTATATTTAGAAAGGCATTTTTAGATCTCCGGCTTTCATTTCTTTTTGCATTCTTTTTTGAACATTGGTCATGGCATTATTGATTGACTTTAGAATATTTTTTTCTAAGTCATTAGATGTGCGAGCTTGGTCGCTGATTTGGACGCTGAGTATTTTCATGGCGCCGTTTACAGTTATTTTAATGCCTTTGTAATCTTCAGTGGAGGTGATGCCATCAAGCATTTTTTTCATTTGATAAAGTTGTTTCATCTTGTCTAACATATTTTTGCAAATCTACTTAAAAATTAAAGCATTCTGATTATAGCATTATTAGCCAATTTTTCAAGAAAATTGATTGAAAATTAGATGTATTTCATGTTTAGTATTAAAATGCCAATATGTTAACATGCTAAGATTTGCATAAGTCAACCTTTTGTGTTACAATTTGTTCTCGGTGTGTTTTAATTTAAATTTTAGAAAAAAGTGTATGAGTAATGACGTGGTGATAAGATTTAGTGATGTTTCCTTTGAGTATGAGAATGGAAAAATAATCCTCGATGAAGCTTCTTTCGCTTTGCGTAAAGGGATGAAGGTAGCCTTGATGGGGCAAAATGGAGCGGGTAAAACCAGCCTCTTCAATTTAATAATGGGAACTAATAAGCCTTCTTCTGGAAATATATTTGTCAAAGAAGGGCAAACCATCGCTTGTGCTCAGCAAGTGATGCCTAGGGAAAAGCTGACTTTAAATGTTCGAGATTTTTTTGCTTCATATTTTAATGGAGCTGATTATGAATTAGATAAAAAGATAAAAGAGGTGATGGAGGTGGTAAATGTGACTCTTCCTATGGATAAGCCCATCAGTGCCTTTTCAGGTGGACAACAGGCACGGCTACTGATGGCCTCAGCTTTGATTCAGGATCCAGATGTCCTGATGCTTGATGAGCCAACTAACAATTTGGATTATGAGGGAATTGGGCATTTAATGACGTTTTTAATGGCTTATGAAAAAACTTGTATTGTGATTTCACATGATGCCGATTTTCTTAATATGTTTACTGATGGAGTGATTTATCTGGATATCTTTAAGCATAAGATTGACCAATATGTAGGAGATTATTATGTGGTAGTGGAGGAGATAAAAGCACAAATAGAAAAAGAAATTCGCAAAAATGCTCAATATGAAAAAAGAATCAGGGATAATAAGGAAAAGATGAATTACTTTGCTAATAAAGGAGGAAAGATGCGTATTATTGCCAAAAAAATGCGTGATGAAATAGAGCAAATGGAAGAAGATAAAGTGGATGTAAGAAAGGAGGATAAAACTATTCGTAAATTTACAATTCCTGCTCAGCCAGATGTAGTGGGAAATATTATAACCATTACTTCTGTAAGTGTAATGAAGAATCATCAACCCACAGAAAAACAAGTTGATATAATTTTAAAGAAAAAACAACATTTATTATTGAAAGGTCCCAATGGTATCGGTAAAACAACTTTATTAGAGAAGCTAGCGGCCAGTAATACGCCAGGGGCGAAAATTTTAGAAGGAGTGCGCGTAGGATATTATCGCCAGGATTTTTCTACTTTGGATTTTGAGGAAACGGTTTATAATACTTTGCTAAATGCTATGCAGAAACAGGAAGAGGAAAAAATGCGTGCAGCAGCTAGTGGATTTTTAATCGGAAATAATATGATGCAAGCCAAAGTAGGTAGCCTATCTGAGGGGCAAAAAGGACTGGTAGCTTTTGCGCAATTGGTATTACAAGAACCAGGCCTCTTAATTTTAGATGAGCCTACTAACCATATAAACTTTCGCCATATTCCTGTAATTGCACAGGCTCTAAAAAAATATGAAGGTGCCATGATTGTCGTAAGTCATGTGGATGAGTTTGTGGAGCAGATTGGAATTAGTGAAGAGCTTGAT
>JAVEXR010000046.1:0-1348 GCA_034003925.1 Candidatus Moraniibacteriota bacterium | reverse complement strand
CAGGTAGAAAAAATTAAAACAATTGAAACGGAAACAGTTCTAGAGGCTTTAATATTGGAGGCTAATTTAATCAAGAAATATAAGCCTAAATACAATGTAGAGGGCAAGGATGATAAGTCTTTTGCTTATTTTGTGATTACCAAAGAAGATTTTCCGCGAGTTTTAATTGTAAGAGAAACAGACCTGAATTCAATTAAAAATAATGTAACGGATAAAGAAGTTCAAATTTCAAATGAAAACACAAAAGGGAATAGAAAAAAAAATCATAATTCAAAATTCATAATTCATAATTCTCTTATATATGGTCCCTATACTTCCAAGATTCAAATGCAGATTGCTCTAAAGATTATGCGTAAAATTTTCCCCTTCCATAGTCGTAGTGAAAAAAGTGAAAAAGGTTGTCTGGAATTTCAAATCGGACTTTGTCCAGGACCCTATGCAGAGGTAATTTCCAAAGTAGATTATAAAAAAAATATTCAGGGAATAAAGATGATTTTGAGTGGAAAAAAGAAAAATCTTTTGAAATTATTGGAAAAAGAAATGCAAAAATATTCAAAAGAGGAGAAATTTGAAAAAGCTCAAGAAATGAAAAACAAAATTTTTGCACTTAAGCATATTCAAGAAATCGCTCTCTTGAGCGGAGAGACAAAGACATCTGTACGAAAGGATTTTCGTGTTGAAGCTTATGATATTTCTAATATCTCCGGTGAGTTTGCTGTGGGCTCGATGGTAGTTTTTAAGGGTGGGGAATCAGACAAGTCTCAATATCGAAAATTTAAGATCAAAACCGTGTTTGGCGCTGATGATGTTGGAATGATGAGGGAAATGCTTTTGCGTAGATTAAGAAATAGTTGGGCTTTGCCAGATTTGATAATTCTTGATGGGGGCAAGGGTCACCTTAATATGGGAATAAAAACTTTGGGAGAAAATAATTTTAATATTCCAATAGTAGGAGTGGCCAAGGGTCCGACTCGTAAGAAGTTAGAGGTAGTGGGCATAGCTAATATAAAAAGCAAAAAAATAAAAGATATTTTAGCTGATGAGAGATTTTTAAAAAGAATTACTGATGAAGCTCATCGTTTTGCGATCACTTACCATAAAAAAATTAGGGACAAAGATCTTATTAACTAAAAGATGGGATAAAAAATAAAAAAAGGCTTTGTATACGCATAGGAGACGAGGCCTTTTTTAAATTTGGCGAATAATTTAAAAAGGCTAAAGCTCTGTATAGTTAACAGTCAAGGGTTACACTTTCCAGCTTTTCTTGAGGGGTAAGACCATTAATACTTAAATGAATTCTTTCAAAATTATAATATCTTAACCATTCTTCAGGAGTCTCCCAACTTCT
>JAVEXR010000045.1:4757-8349 GCA_034003925.1 Candidatus Moraniibacteriota bacterium | reverse complement strand
TAAATGGAAAAACACAGAAGATGATGGGGCGGTTTTTGATTTGGGAAATCCTTCGGTTAGGCTCGGAAAAAATTTTTTTGCGAAAAATTTGGTTTTTACTACCGATGCTTTTATTGTTGACCCGATATTTTTTCCTGGAGGTGACATTGGAAAAATTGCGATGTGCGGAACAATTAATGATTTGGCAGTGATGGGAGCCAAGCCAATTGGTATCGGTTTAAGCTTGGTGATTGAAGAGGGTTTCCCTATGGAAGATTTGAGAAAAATTATGCAATCTATTGGAAAAATTTCCAAGGAAGTCGGAGTGCCGATTGTTACCGGAGATACTAAGGTTACCGAAAAAGGGAAAATAGATAAGATTGAAATTACAACTTCGGGCATAGGTTTGGCGCAAGATGTTATTGGTAACGGAGGGATGAAGGCGGGTGACTATATAATTTCTTCTGGAGATTTAGGCGAGCATGCCGTGACACTTTTGGCCAAAAGATTTAATTATAAAACTAAAATTAGAAGTGATTGTCAGCCGTTAATTGGTGAATTATCAAAAGTAGGAAAATATCTCAATGCTTGCAAAGATCCGACTCGCGGAGGGCTAGCGGCTAATTTAAATGAGATGGTTCAAAAATCAAAAGTAAAAGTAATTTTGGATGAAAAAAATTTGCCTTATAAAAAAGAAGTAGTAGCGGTAACCGAGCTTTTGGGGTTGGATAAATTTTCATTGGCTTCCGAAGGGAGATTTATAGCTTCAGTATCACCTAAGGATATCAAAAAAGTTTTGAATATACTTAAAAAATTTAATCCAGAAGCAAAAGTTATCGGGCGGGCAGAACGTGGTCGGGGTGTCTTTGTCGAAACCGAATTGGGAGGATTGCGCCAAATTGAAGTACCAAGAGGGAAATTGATTCCGCGGATTTGCTAGGTGTCGGGAATGTAGGAATTTTATAAGCTAAGAATTTGTGAGTTTGAGAATTTTATTTTTTAGAATTTTTATGTTATTTTGGTGGTATAGAATTAGGGTAGGATTCGTGAGATATTAATTGAAAAAATAGGGGGAGAATCATGATGAAAGAATTTATCTTTATCTTTGTTCTTTGTCCAATTGTTATGGCTTTTTTCATTTTCTTAAAGCGTATCTCAAAACAAAAAAAAGTATGATGCGTTTGGCACAAAGGCCCAGTAAGAGAAGATCTTGCTGGGCTGAAATATTTTTATTTTTTTAACAAAAACCAAATAAGCTGCCCGAAGGAAAGTCCCGCATCACCACGCGGAATATTGTTGTTTAGATAGATATTTTTTGAAGTAAGATATTTAGATATAATTTTGTTATTAGTGACTCCTCCAGCAGCAAAAACAGCTGGTAGCGGGCAGTCTTTAGTTTGTAGCTCGTAGTTTTTTTTGATGATTTCATACAAGCCCTGAGCTAGATAGAGTTGAGCGGTGGTGGCAAGGCGTTTTTTGTCTTTGTGTAAATTTTTGATTAAATATTTAAACAAGTTTGTAGTTTGTAGCTCGTAGTAGTTAGTGGATATTTTTTTTATTTTAGGTTTTGGAATGGTGTATGGTTTGGTGGAATTTTTTTCTAATAAATCTATAGCTTCATGCTTGTATTTTCTTTGATTGCTGCAAAAACCAAACAAGAGCGAAACGGCGTCGAGAATTCGCCCAGTGCTAGAAGTTTCCAGACAATTAAAGTTTTGCTTTAGTTGATTATATAAAATTTCAAATTCATTCTTGCTGTAATATTTTTTTACAAAATTATAAACATCTTTTTTATTTAAAAATTTATCTAAAATACTAATTAGCATTCTGGCTGGCTCTCTGATTGCTAATTCTCCACCCAGTAATATTTGATTTTCCAAATGCCCAATTCGAATAGTTCTTAGTTCACGGTCCACGGTTCGCAGTCGAAAAACCTCTCCACCCCAGATGCGCTCGTTTGCTCCGTGGCCAGTACCATCTATGGCAATCCCATAGATGGTTCCTGGTTCACAGTCAACAGTTTTTGGATATTTTAAATTTTTAATTAAATTATCTCCAATAGCAGAAAAAATGTGAGCGCGGTGATGCTGAATTTGAATGTGTTGAGCTCTAAATTTTTTAGCTAATTTTTGACCCCAAAGAGTAGTCCTCATCAGTGGGTGTAAATCGGTAAGAATAATATCTGGTTTAATTTTTTCTTTTTTGAGAAAACTTAGGACAGACTCTTTAAAATTATTAAAGTTGTCTTCATCTAAAAGATCGCCAAAATCTGGAGAGAAATATACAGTTTCCTCATCAACTCTCCTTTTAGAAAGAGGGGAAATAGGAAAATGCACAGAAAAATTTCCCGCTGACTCAGCGCCCAGGGCGAGGATAGTTTTTTTATTTTTAGTAGGAAAATTAAATGTTTGCATAAAAATCATGTTAGCATATTATCATGTTAGCATATTAGCAAAAGGTATGAAAACAATTTATTAAGGCAACGATCTTAAATTTTTAACTTCACAACTTCACAAATTCATATTTTTACTGGCTTTAAAAACTTTATAGCTGACATTCATTTCTCAATTGTGAAAAATATGGTAAAATTTAAGAGTGAAAAATAACTTAATATTTTTATTAAAATGGAAAATAAAAATCAAAAGGAAGAAACAAAAATAAAATTATCTTCAAAACCCATCAAAGTCGAGGCAAAGCCAAAAATAGCTATCGTAGCTCTAACTTCTTGCGAAGGATGTCAGTTTGCGCTTTTGGATTTGGGAGAAAAATTTCTTGAATTAGTAGAGAAAGTAGAAATGATTGATTGGGGAATGATAGAAGATGAAAAAGATTCTGGGGTGAATCTAGATATCGCAATTGTGGAAGGGTCTCCAGTAACTAAAGAAAATGTGGAGACTTTGAAAAAGCTAAGAGAACGCAGCAAGCTCCTAGTAGTGATTGGTAACTGTGCCGCTATGGGCGGAGTACCAGAAATAAAAAATTATCAAGAGGGTAAAAATACTATAAAGCATGTTTATAAATACATCCAAGGTATTGAAAACGTGGAAATAAAAGAAGTGGATAATTTTGTGAAGGTAGATTTTACTTTTCCGGGCTGTCCGATTACCGCTGAAGAATTTCTTAAATATTTTCCAATTTTATTGGAAGGTAAAATTCCCGACAGAGCAGATCAACCAGTTTGCGTTGAGTGTAAGGCTAGGGGGAATAGGTGTTTGCTTTTGGACGGCAAACCTTGTTTTGGCCCGATGATTCAGGGTGGATGCGATGCGGTTTGTCCGAGTTCGAAAATGATGTGTCAGGGTTGCCGAGGCCTTCGTCCTAACGGAAACGTTAAAGCCATGAGAGCCACTCTGAAAAAAATGATGACTGATGAGGAATTTGAAAATGTGACGGAAATTTTTGGACTTCGCGATGACATTGATGAACGTGAGCGTCAGGTATAATTTTTAATAAAGCATAAATTATAAATTTTTTAAAAAAATGAACATTCGCATCAATCATATTAATAAAATGGAAGGGCACGCTGGCTTTATGGCAAGTGTATTAAAGGGAGATGTTAAAAGTGCCAAGCTGGAAATAAAAGAGGGCATTCGATTAATCGAGGGGATTCTTA
>JAVEXR010000045.1:0-4657 GCA_034003925.1 Candidatus Moraniibacteriota bacterium | reverse complement strand
ATTCGCATCAATCATATTAATAAAATGGAAGGGCACGCTGGCTTTATGGCAAGTGTATTAAAGGGAGATGTTAAAAGTGCCAAGCTGGAAATAAAAGAGGGCATTCGATTAATCGAGGGGATTCTTATTGGGAGACATTATAAGGATGTACCAGTAATCGTGCAGAGAATTTGCGGAATTTGTCCGGTGGTGCACAATTTGACTGCTATTAAGGCTATGGAGAAAGCTATGGGAGTAAAAATTTCTCAAGAAACTAAAGACCTTAGAAGACTTTTAGAATGGGGACAGATAATTCATTCTCATGCCTTGCATCTGTTTTTTTTGTCTTTGGCAGATTTGTTGGATATTGATAATGATTTAAAGGTAGTGGAAAAATATCCCGAAGAAACCAAAATGGCCATAAGAATAAGAGAATTTGGAATGGAAATAGTTAAAGTTATTGGAGGAAGAGTGATTCATCCTTTAACTAACGAGGTAGGTGGTTTTAAAAAAGTTCCAACTAATGATGAGATTAAAAAATTAATTCAACAAGGAAATGAAGTTTTAGAAACAGCTCAAAAATTGGGAGCATTTTTTGCTCAGTTTAAATTTCCTGAATTTGAAAGAGAGGCAGAGTATGTGTGTTTAGGCAAAGGTAACGATTATGCTATTTATGAGGGAGATATCGTTTCCAATAAGGGTCTGCATATTCCAGTAGAAAAATTTGAAAATAATTTTCATGAATTGCAAAAACCAAATGAAGTTGTTAAAAAAGTGGAGACATTAAATAAAAATAGCTATATGATTGGAGCGATTGCAAGAATAAATAACAACGCTAGCTATTTAAAGCCAAAAGCAGAAATGTATCTTGAGTCATTGGGTTATAGCTTGCCTGATTATAATTCATTTCATAATGTCATTTATCAGATGGTAGAAGTTATTCATGCTATTGAAGAATCCATTAATACTCTCAAGCTTTTGGAGAACAAAGATCTTTCTAAGGCAATAACGGGAAATTATGAAGTTAAAGAGGGTATAGGCGTAGCAGCCGTAGAGGCTCCACGTGGAACGCTTTATTATCACATCGATATTGATCAGAATGGTTATGTAAAAAACGCCAATATTATAACTCCCACAGCTCAGTCCTTGGCTCATCTAGAAATGGATATCGCTCTCTATTTGAAAGATATCGTAGATTTGCCTGAAGAAAAAAGAACTCAAAGATTAAGAGGTTTTATTCGTGCTTATGATCCTTGCATCTCTTGTGCGGTGCATTAGGATATAAATCGCTAATCGACACAAATCTCTCGCTAATTATCTCTAATAATTATGGCTAAATTATTTTATCCAAAGTTGAGTTATGAGGTGGTTGGTGCTCTGTACGAAGTTTATAATACCATGGGGAGTGGTTATCAGGAAAAATATTATCAGAAAGCTTTAGCTAAAGAATTGGGGGAAAGAAACATCAAATTCGAGGAGCAATTGCCCGTTAGGCTTTACTATAAAGGAGAAAAATTGGGTATTTATTATTTTGATTTTTTGATAGAAAATAAAATCATTCTTGAAATTAAAAATTCATCCAAATTCTATCCAAGAGATATCAAACAAGTTTTGGGGTACCTAAGGGCAAAGAATATTGACTTGGGAATGTTGGCTTGTTTCAGTAAAAATGGTTTAATTTATAAGAGAATTTTAAAAGGTGACTAAATTTATTCGCATTGATTCGTGGAAAATTCGTGTCGATTAGCGATTTATATTATTATGCATGATTTTATATTGGCTAAAGAAATTGCCGAAAAGGTAAAAGAGGTGGCTAAAGAAAATAAATTAGAAAAAATTTCCGAAGTTGTTTTAGAGCTCGGATCAATATCTTTAGCGCATGACGGTTTTGACGAACATATAGAAGATATTAGTGTAGAAAATTTAAAATTTGGCTTGGAAGAAATTTTAAAACAATCTGGATTTGATGGAATTGATTTTAAGATTACAAAAGTAGAGGGAGATATGTGGAAGTTGGTAAGTATTGCTTGAGAATAAAACAAAAAAACAACCCCGACCTAATGATTGGGGTTGTTTTTTTTGTGGGATAGATTATTAAGGAAGACTTATTTTATAAAGAGACTTTTCAGCGATAAAGTAGGCGGCTGAATTTTTTTCGTCTATCCATATTTTATTAGCTTTGGTTAAATTTTGATTGGAGACAAAGCCAATCTTATTTCCGTTTTTATCAAATTTATCTAGCTCGCCATTGAGATTATCTAAGACGTAAATATTGGTTAAGTCTTCGTGAGTAAATATTTCATCTATGGATGAATTAGTATCTATTTTTAGACTGAAATCCTGTGTTTTTCTATTGAATAATTTTAGGACGCTATCTCTTTTGGCTAGGTAAACATTGCCGTCGATAGCTAGTCCGGTTATATTTTCAAAACTTACGTCACTACTGAGCCAATCAAGTTTTTCTCCAAAACCATTATCTGCTCTAGGGTAACGATAAATTTGCTTGCCATTAGAATCGACTAGATAAAGATATGTAAGATATGTTCCGATACCTTCTATTTTTACTCCACTTTGTATGGAAATAGAGTCTTCTTTGAATTTCAAAGAAATCGGACTAAAGCTGATTATTTGATTTTTAGTATTGATTAGAAATAAAAGATTTAGATCATTCATAAAAGAATAAAATTGAGCGTCTTTGAAATTGTCTGGGAAATTGTAATCTTTATTCTCTCCCCCCAGTTCAGTTATTTTATTTTTTGAAATTGCAAAAACGGTGTTATCAAAAACAAAAGTACCCAGTAAGTCAGAACTTTCGTAAAGCATGGAAGTTTCTTTATAAGATTGAGTGGAAGGATTAACCGGCAAATCCTTGTTGGGGTCAGAGATAGTAGCGGCAGGAGTAGTCTCAGCTGGCTTACCATCTCTTAGCATAAGAATTAACGGAGTTATTATAATAAATGAGATAACTAGCAAGGTAATGATTTTCATTTTGGGACTCATTTTCAGGAAGAGTCTTTTTAACTTAGAGAGATGAGGGAATGTTTTTTTTATAAGTTTAAAAAAACGTTTAGTTTGCAGATAAAGAAAATTTAGAAATACTAAAATTTGTTCAATTGTTTTTTGAAAGAAGGCAATAGAAGATTCTTTATTGATAAAAAATTTTGAGTTGATTGTGGAAGTTTTTGCAATGGGGATGTTTTGTGTAAAATTGTTGGAAATATTTTCTTGAGAAAGAGGTGCCTTGACGGGCCATTTAGGAGCGGATATTTTCTTGGTTTTATCTTTGAGGTCAGAAGAGATGCTTCTTAATTTTTTAGACAAGTTTGAAGAAGCAGGAGGCGTTATTTCGTAAGAAGATTCTTTGAGGTTTTCAGATTTTTGCGAGGGAGATTTTTTTTCAAGAAGAGAGTTAAATCCTTTTCTAAATTTATAGCCGAGTCCTTTTAAATATTTATTTTTTAACCAATAATTAAAATCAGAAAAATGCTCCTTGAAATTATCGAGAAGTTGGCCGATTTTATCTTCGTGAAAATTCTCGTAATTTTCATTGGTATCGGAAATATAAATATGGCCAGTTTGTTTGTTGATGTATTCTTTTTTCTTATCTTTTTCAGCCAAGATTTCACTGACAGACGTTTCTTTTTTAGAACGGTCAGTTTCTTTAAAAGCCTTATTGCCAAACAGATTAAACTCATCATTAAATGATTTGTCTACAGTTTTTTTGGCTGATTTTTCTTTTCTTTTTGCGGATGTTTTCTTAGTGTCAATCACTATGGTTCCGGCAATATCTAGTTCGTTGACTAGGGCGGTTTTTAAAAATCTTAAGAATTTTTCATTTTTAAAAGATGTGGCATATTTTTCCAAATCATCTAGTGAAAATATATGAGAAATATCATCTGTAGTGAGAATTAATTTATCGTTAGTCTCAAGTCTTCCACTAGCGATATCGGTAAAAGTTTTTAGTGGATTAGCGGCTTCATCTTTAGGGGATAAGCCAGCGCTAATCTCTGTTAGTTTTCCATTTCGTAAAAGCAAAACTTTAGCATCCCCAGAAACACTAAAATTTATTTGATTTTCAAAAACAGAACAAAGCACAGCATCAATTTTTCCTATCCAATTGATGTTGCCATGTTTGGCAACCTCTGATAGGGAAAGATTTACTTTGGCTAGAGTAGATTCAAAGCTTTCTTCGGGACTTTTTTGATGGCTGGCAAAATAAGTTTTCTTAGCAACAGAAGATAAAAAATTAACTATGTAAGCAGAGTCTTCGGAAGTATCTTTTATTTCAAAAATTCCAAGGATAGTACCTAACTTTTTTTGGTCTATATTTCGAGAGGAAAAATTAACTAATTCTATATAAGGAGTAAGTTTTTTATTATTTATTATAACTATCTCATTTATCTCAGTTTCTAATTTTATTTGTTTTTTCTGTGGCATATTTTTCCTAATGATTTAGAATATTGTATTCCCAAAATATCAAAAAGATTGAATCTAAATTCAAATTTGTTGACTAGATTAATTATAGCAAAGAAAATGATATAGTTAAAGTGTTTGTACAGTTAACAGTAAGAGGTAACACATGTTAAGCTTAGGGGTAACACTGTTAACCAAAAACATATGCAAGCAAATAATGTCAGTTATCCCAAAGAAAAGAGGATATTATGGTATCAATCGGTCG
>JAVEXR010000044.1:0-8549 GCA_034003925.1 Candidatus Moraniibacteriota bacterium | reverse complement strand
GCAGCATGGATAGCTAATTCAGCCGTTTCTCCATCTCGAATCTCCCCAATCATTATGACATTAGGGTCTTGTCTTAAGATGGAGCGCAATCCATCCGCAAAACCATATCCGATAGCAGGGTTAATTTGACTTTGATTAATTCCATCCAATGAATACTCCACCGGATCTTCCAATGTTACAATATTTCTCTCTTCTTGATTTATAATTTTCAAAAATGAGTAAAGGGTGGTAGATTTTCCGCTTCCTGTTGGACCAGTAATTAGGATAATACCGCTAGTTTCTTTGATTTTCTTATTTAAAACAATATTATTTCTACCCAATAAACCTAATTTTTTCAAATCAAAAACCCTATCATCCTTGGTTAGAACTCTCATTGCCACTTTTTCACCATTGATCACGGGCAAGGTAGAGATACGAAAATCAACACTATCAGAATTAGCTTCATCGCTTCTTTCAGTTCTAAAACGACCGTCTTGGGGTTTTCGGGTTTCATCTATTTTTAAATTAGACAATATCTTAATATGAGATATGGTCGCCATACCTACGCTTTTCGGCAAAACCAAAGAAGAATGCAACATTCCATCAACCCTAAATCTTACCCGATATTCTTCTCCTATCGGCTCTATATGAATATCACTGGAATCACCTTCAATAGCATGATTTATAATAACTTGAACCAGTTTTGAAACTGGCGCATCCTGAATAATAATCTTTTCATCACTTCTCTTCTTTTTTTTAGTGCTCACCTCTCGATCTCGCATAGCACTTTCAAAAGATTCCATAACCTCCTCTACTGCCTTTTCAGCTGATTGATATTTACTCAAAATGTCCTGCATAACGTCAGGTGGGGCCAAATAAATACTAAAAGATAATTTATTTCTTTCTGCTAAAAAGTTTAATATATTTCTAGCCTCCAAATCCTGAGGATCAGCCATCGCCACCTTAACAACATTACCTTCTTTTTCAAAAGAAAACATTTTATGACTTTTGGCTATTTTTTCAGGTATTATCTTTGAATATTTTTTATCTATTTTATCTGGAGCTTCGGCTAAATATTCCACCCCCATCTCTTTAGCTGCTTCCTTTGAATAAATTTGTTTTTCTTCAACCATTTTTTTTGTTTTTACAAATATCTAAGTAAATACTTTAATAAGATTAAGACACACCCTTTGATTTATTCACTCGCAGCAGCACTTACACCCTCTTTCGCGAATGGATTTGTTGATCCGGTTTCACCTATCTCACTCTTTTTATAGTTTCCAGTCAAAACATCTTGTTTATCAATAACTCTTGAAAAATCAAACTCACTCTTTTCAAACAAACTCTTGCGCAATAATTTATCAGGTGAATCCGTTGAAGATAAAAGATAAGTAAATCCGACTACCATATCTACATTTAAAATATCCCCTTCTATTGTCTTCTCCTCTCCACCAATAACTTCTTTATTCTCTTTTTTGTAAACCTCGAAAGATTGAATGTTATTAATTAGACCAGCCTTATTTAAGGAAATTAAAAACTTTTTTATCTGATCATAGTTTCCATAAATCTTAAGAGAAGTTTCAATAAACTTAATCTTTGCCCTTCCCGAATCAATAGGAACACCATTTTCATCAACTTCTACAGTTGGAACCTCTCCAGTTAATGCCAACTGAGCATCGTCAATAACTGGTTCTACTTTTTCAAGAGGAATTAATAACAGCTTAATAGGATCATCTGAAGTTTCAATTTTTTTATAATCAACTTTCATATCCAACAAGAAAACACCCTCTGCAAAAGCTATATTATTTATACTATTAACCACATCTTCATCATTACGGTAAGTTGGATAGAATTTATTAATTAGCGCTTCTGAGTCCGCATTTGAAGCTAATGACTGAGATAATTTTTCAATATTACTCTTTCTGGTTTCTATATCAGAGATTTCACTTTCTGTTTTTGCTATTTCCTTTCTAACATTAGTAATACTAGTTGATATTTCTTCATCAAACCATGTTGGGTAAATGTGCCAAATTATTAAAACCATAGATATAATAATGGCTACTGGCATCAATAAGATTTTCAATTTCATATTTTTTGTTTTATTTATTTATTCTATATTTTTAAGATTTTATATTACTTTTAAAGGTAGCTGATAATTTAAAAACAGCTTGGCCATCTTGGTTTCTACTGGAGTCAACTATTTGTACATCACTAAATAAATCACTTTTTTTAAGACTCAAAATTTGATTGGCAGCCAAACGAAAACTGTCTGCCACTACTTCAATTTCTATCTTATCTTCAACACTATCATAAACCAAACTATCCAAAAAAGAACCCTTAACAATCAATCTCTCAACTAACTGAAATAAATCTTCTGGATTTTTTTTATTTTCCAAATTAAAAACTACACCATTTAATCTACTTTCAAAATCACTCAACCTATTAATCTCCTCACTATCAATCGACTTCATTTCTGTCTCCTTAGTTACAAGCAATCTTGCTTGTTTGGCGACTAATACATTTTTATAGAACATAGTTATCCCGTATAAACCACCTACTACCGCTAGCAAAACAAAAGACAACACGTAAGTACTATTGAAAATAGATTTTTGCCTACTTTTCAGCAAATCTTTTTCGGCAGCTTGATGAAGATTTATATCAACCATTTTTTTATTTTAAAACCGTTATAAAATAATTTATTAAAATTTAATTTCTTAAATAATTATCTTTTTGTTTCAGATAAATATTTTTTATTACAACGGAATTAACTTGTTTATATTTATTTTTTTATTACTTTTTTATTATAACATTTTTTAATTATTCAACCAAATAAATCTAACCCATTCTATTTGTGATTTGCAGCACCTTTAATAGCCAAACCCTTTGCCACTGACAATCTGGATGCAAAACTAGGAAGAATTTCTTTTATTTTGTCATTCTCCACCAAAATTCCATCCAAAGGATTTCCTATAGCAACATTACCCCCCAATACTTCGGAAAAAATTTCTACAGCCCCCGATATATTAGAGCCGCCTCCTGCCAATATAACTTTATCTACCGGCTTATTCACATTATTACCAGCAGAAGTTAATTCCACTACTCGCTTGGCCTCCTTGGCTATCAGATTTAATATAGGCAAAACAATTGACTTTCCTTCCTCTTTTAGATAATTATTTTTTTTCTTAAATTCCTCTGCTCTATCCCAAGAAACATTTAAATTGGTAGAAATATTTTTTGTGATTTCGTCTCCTCCTATATTTATATTTCGATTAATTCTAACAATGCCCTTATCTACCAATACTATATTAGTTATTTTTGCACCTATATCTATTATTAAAAACTTGCCTAGATTGTCACCTACTAAAGCTCGAGTGACGGAAAATATATCCAATTCAAAAGACGCCACGCTAAGACCACACCCCTCAATAATTCTCTCATATTTATGCACATCTTCCTTAGGCGCTGCCACTAAAAGAACCTCCAAAGTTTCTCGCTCCTTTTTTCCTAAAAAATTAGCTTTTGGCGCATTTTCATCACCTGTGCCAATCGACTTTCTTGATACAATATCTGAGCTAAGATAGACTTCATCTAAAGAAACCGGAATATACTTACTTGCCTCTGATTTTATAGCTTCCTCAAGCGCACTATCTTCCATATCATTAATAGTAACCAAAGCTGATAACCCTCTAAAGCTACCCATGGATATATAAGCTTTGTTACTTTTAATATCCATCTCAGTAAACAATTTTTTTAAAAGATTTATATTTTCTTCATCATCAAACTCATCCTTCTTAACCTCAAATTCTCCAACTTTCTTTTTTGGAGGAAGTTCTATCCAACCATAATTAGCTAGATATATACTTCCATTTTTATATTCAAGTTCAATAACTTTTATTGAAGATGTGCCAAAATCCACACCTAAAAAATAATTTTTATTAAATCCATTAATTCCAAACATACCTATTTTTATTTTAGTTTTATTAAGTAATATCTATTAAATTTATTATACCATATTTTTAGGAAAGTAAAATAGAAATTTCTCTACAAAGTATAAACGATACTAAATTAAAAACAGGGGTACAGATAGAGCATGCATCTTCTATAAGAAAAGTCCATCTTCCCCAGAAATCATGTCCCTAATTAAGGAGTTGGTCTCTTCATGGAAAGAATTTGTTTTCTTATATCCTAAATCTTAAACCTATTTTTTTATTCGCAGCTTCGCACCAGTTCGCCTGCCTGCCGGTAGGCAGGTACTCCGTAGAGGAAATCAAAAAAAACAAAAAATCATCTCGATTAATTCAAGATGATTTTTTTGTTGCTATCTTTTTATTTTATTTATTTAACAGCATCTTTAAGACCTTTACCTGCGCTAAATTTTGGCACAGTAGCGGCTGCAATTTTGATTGAAGCTCCTGTTTGCGGATTTCTTCCTACTCTAGCAGCTCTTTTGCTAGTTTTGAAAATTCCGAAACCAGTTAGAGTAACCTTATTTCCTTTTCTTAGTTCTTCAGTTACTTTATCCAATAGAGTTTCGATAACAGTTGTTACGTCTTTTTTGGATAGATCAGTTTTGCTAGCAACTGCATCTACTAATTCGCTTTTGTTGATATTTTTCATCTAATCATACACCCCCTTTCAATTTAAGTAAAAATTATATTACTTCTTTTAACTAATTTTACTACTCTAAGCCCAATTAACGCAAGTCTTTTATCCACAATGCTCTTTTTTTCATTTCTTGCATTTAATTTTTGTCAACTCTGTATTTGATTTATTTTTGATTATTTTAGCTATCTCAAATTTATCTAGCATATTCAATTGAACGGGTTTCCCTAAGTACGTTAACTTTTATCTCTCCTGGGTATTTCAATTCCTCTTCTATTTTATTGGCAATATCTTTGGCAATTTTCGCTGCACCATAATCATCCACTTTTTCACTGTCCACAAAAACTCGAATTTCTCTTCCAGCTTGAATAGCATAGCTCTTACTTACCGCCTCAAAAGAATTAACAATTACCTCCAATTCCTCAAGCCTCTTCAGGTATCTCTCTAAGGTGTCTTTTCGAGCTCCTGGACGGCTAGCTGAAATTGCATCTGCAGCAGCCACAATAAAAGATTCAGCTGTGCCAAAAGGATATTCTTCATGATGAGATTTCATAGCATCTATAACTGCCTTATCAACATTGAATTTCTCTAGAATTTTAATTCCAATCTTAACATGGGTCCCTTGTATCTCATGATCAACCGATTTTCCAATATCATGCAGAAGTCCTGCTTTTTTAGCTACGGCCACGTCTGCTCCCAATTCGTTAGCCAATGCACCAGAAAGATGCGCTACTTCCATAGAATGGATTAATACATTTTGGCCAAAACTAGTCCTATAACGCAAACGACCGATTAAGTAAAGTAACTTCGGATCCAATCCGGCAATTCCCAAATCATAAGTAGCCGCTTCTCCAGCTTCTTTTATCTTATTATCCACCTCACCCTTGGCATAAACCACAGCCTCCTCAATGCGAGTAGGATGGATTCTGCCATCTTCTATCAACTTAAGTAAGGCTATTTTGGCAATCTCTCTACGCACCGGATCAAAGCTGGAAATTACTATTGCCTCAGGAGTATCATCTACGATTATTTCAGCTCCTGTCATTTTTTCTAAAGTTTTTATATTTCGACCCTCTCGACCGATTATTTTTCCCTTAATTTCATCCGAAGGAATAGAAACTGTTGAAGTAGTCATCTCAGCAGTATGTGCTCCGGCATATTTTTGAATCACTTGAACAATTATATTCTGAGCTTTTTTCTTTAATTCTTCGGTACTCTCATGCTCCATCTTCTTTATTCGATCCAATAAAACATCTTTATATTCATCTTCAGTTAGCTGCAAAAGCACCTGTTTAGCCTGCTCCTTATTTAACCCAGCTATTTTCTCCAATCTATCCAGCTCTTTTTGCCTAATACTCTCAGCTTCTTTCTTTATTGCTTTTATTTCATGAGCCTTACTCTCCAAAATTGTCTTCCCTTTATCCAGCTCATCCATCTTCTTATCAATCATTTCTTCACGCTTTTCTAGACGTTGCTCCATTTTTCGTATTTGATCCTCCCTTTCCTTTTCTTTATTTTTAGCTTCTTCCAATATCTCAACAGCTTTATTTTTAGCATTCAATGTTTCTTCTTTGTACTTTTGCTTTGCTTGTTCTATGATACTATCCGCCCTCCCTTCTGCAGTCGTCAGTTGCTTCTTTGCTATAGATTGCCTAGTGTAATAACCCACTATAGCTCCTATACCCAAAAAGAGCATTACTGCAGCTAAAAATGCTACATTTATCTCCATATTCTAATTCCTGTCTTTCTGTTTAAATATTTTTAAGTAATAGTGCTAAAACCAAAAACAAGTATAATATTAATTATCTTTTTATTTTTTGATTTTTTTTAAAGTTTGAAATAATAAAATTTTTCATCATCACTAGAGCACTATTAAGATCCGATAACAACCGAAATAACAGGTTTAACTATACTAATTATATATAGAGATAATATTACACCCAACCCTTTTTGTCAAAGGAAAATAAAAGTGTTAGAATACATATATCGACTAATGTCAAATTTAAAATTTAACATTATTTTCAATTATAATTAAATTAATATAAAAAATAAAGAAACGCATTTCTAATTAGAAACAGAAAAATGTGTTAAAAACCGCTATGTATAAACCTATTGTCCTAACAATTCTTGATGGTTGGGGATTAAATCCCAACTTAGAGGGAAACGCCATAAGAAAATCAAATTTACCAACTATTGAAAAGATTAATAAAAATTACCCCCTTTTAGCGCTTCAAGCTTCAGGGATTTCAGCTGGAATTCCATGGGGAGAGCCTGGTAATAGTGAAGTTGGGCACACGATTCTTGGAAGTGGGAAAATAATCTATCAAAACCTTCCAAAAATAACATTATCCATACAAGATAGAAGTTTTTTTACTAATAAAGCTCTACTTAAGGGAATGTCCAATGTTCAAGAACATAAAAGCTCTCTTCATATTATGGGTTTAGTAGGAGAAGGATCAGTCCATTCTACTAATGATCATCTTTTTGCAGTAATGGAGATGGCCAAAGAACAAAAAATTGAAAAAGTATATTTGCACTTATTCACTGATGGTAGAGACTCTCCTCCTACTTCTGGAACTGGCACAATTACTAAAATCAAAGAAAAAATAGGCATCATTGGTGTCGGAGAAATAGCCTCTGTCTGTGGAAGAAACTGGGCTATGGATAGAAACAATAATTGGGATAGGATAGAAAAAGCCTATAAAATGCTCACTGAAGGCATAGGTACCCCAATAGATGATCCTATTTCATATATGGAAAGCTGCTACGAAAAAGATATTTCTGATGAATATTTGGAGCCAGGAGTAATAATGAAAGACGGTAAACCATTAACTATAATTTCTGATAATGATACTATCATCTTTTTTAATTTTAGAGAGGATAGAGCTAGGGAAATAACTAAGGCTTTTGTAGTTCCTAATTTCAATAAAATAAATAAAGTCAAAGATCCAAAAATAGTATTCATAGCAATGACTGAATATGAAAAGGATCTCCCTGTCGATATTGCCTTTCCTCCTGAAGTAAGTCGCGGAGGATTAGGAGAAGTTTTGAGCTTGCATAGTAAAAAACAACTTCGCATAGCTGAAACTGAAAAATATGCTCATGTAACTTATTTTTTTAACGGCGGTATAGAGGAACCATTTCCTGGCGAAGATCATATCTTGGTTCCCTCTCCCTCAGTTGCCAAATATGATGAGGAACCAGAAATGAGTGCCGCTACAGTAACCCAAAAAACCATTGAAGCTATTGAATTGAATAAATATGATTTTATTTTAATGAACTACGCTAATGCTGATATGGTAGGTCATACTGGTAATCTAGATGCAGCCCAACAAGCTGTCCAATCATTGGATAAGAGTTTATCATTATTGTTACCCAAAATATTACAAGCTGGCGGAGCAATCTTAATAACTGCTGATCATGGCAATGCTGAAGAAATGATAAATCCTTATTCAGGACAAGCCCTCACAGAACATTCCACAAATCCAGTTCCTCTTTGGTTAATCACTCCGGATAACCATAGAGAAAAAACTCCCGAAGAAATAGCTGATTCAGAAAATAATATCCGAGGACTTCTTAGCGACGTTGCTCCCACTGTATTAGAATTGATGGGCATAGAAAAACCATCAGAAATGAATGGAGAAAGCTTACTGAGCCAACTAAAATAATAAGTAGACAGCTTAGTCCAACAAAAAAACAGGAATATTCCTGTTTTTTTGTTTAGTTTTTCTAAACCTCAAAATCCTTCTTGAATATCCCCTTCTCTACATTAGCCACTCCTTCTTTTTCGTAACTGCCTCCAGTCATATCGATGTATTTGAGTTTAAGGGCATAACTACCATTTTTAGCTAAGAGGTAGTAGCGTCCTAGGACATCAGTGACTGCAAAGTTAAGTCTTTGTTTATTCACAATATCATGGAGAGCCACTACAGTAAATGGTAGAGGACTCTTGGTTTCTTTTTTAGATA
>JAVEXR010000005.1:0-41083 GCA_034003925.1 Candidatus Moraniibacteriota bacterium | reverse complement strand
TCACTTAATACTAATTTTTTCTCCAGTAAAAAATAAAATGATTTCTATTCATGAACTTAAAATTAAATACTCCCATAAAATAGATTCCCTAGATCTTGATCTTTTGATTTGCCGTGTTATCAAAAAAAAACGGGAATTTATCTTGATTCATCCGGACCATATAGTAAACGACAAGCAGCAAACAACCATCAATAAAATGATTGCCAGACGTCTTAATAATGAGCCTCTGGCCTATATTTTAGGAGAAAAAGAATTTTATGGCTTAGAATTTAAAGTTAACCGCCATACTCTCATTCCTCGCCCCGAAACGGAATTAATGGTAGAACTGGCGCTGAAAATCATAAGAACAAAAGAATATGCAAACAACAAAGCAACTCTCGCCTATGTCATCCAGGAAGTTAGCATTTCCGAAAGAGCAAAGCGATTTCATGAAAATACGACTATCCGGGATCTCAAGAAAGAAAACAGATCCCGGATAAGTGATTTTTCAACTGCTCATACTTCGCAGGAAAAATCTACTTTCTGGGATGACACCGCAGTGATTGACGTAGGCACAGGAAGCGGAAATATTATAATTTCTATTTTAAAAAATTTAAGCATTGATTCAAAATTCAAAATTCAAAATTCGAAATTTTTCGCAGTAGATATTTCTAAGGAAGCTTTAAGAATTGCCAAGAAAAATGCCGAAAATCACTATGTGCATAAAAAAATAAACTTCCTCCATGGAAACCTTCTTGATCCCATTCTTAAATCTAAAATTATAAATAATAAATCCTCACTTTTAATTCTGGCAAACCTCCCCTATCTCTCCAAAAACATATATGATGCCTGCACTGACAATGTAAAAAAATACGAACCCAGATCCGCCCTTTACTCAGATAATTACGGTCTTGCTCATTACAATCAACTTCTTAATCATATATTAGAATTAAAAAATAACCACTCCATGCTCCATATTACATGCCTCATGGAAATAAGTCCTGAACAAAAAAAACTTCTCCTACCACTTATAGGAAAAAAATTTTCCAAGGCAAAGATAGAATTTAAAAAAGACTTAGCTAGCAAATGGAGAGTTTGTAAGATAGAGATTTAATTTCATGTGTCTCTGCAAATAATTTTTGCACTCAAAAATTAAGTAGCAGCCTCAAAAAATATTGGAAGATATGTAGTTGAAAGAGATTGTCACGACAGATTATTATCTCGCAATGACAAAGCAAAAAACATCCCGATAAATCGGGATGTTTTTTAAATAAAAGACTTTTAAATTTATTATTTAGTCTCCTCTACAGTTTCTTCGCTTTCTGTTGGCTCAGCGCTTTCGCCACCATTCAATTCTTCATCAATGATGGATTTTAATTCAGCTGCATCCACTGCTCCATTTTTAAATTTATCATTAATAAATATTGCTGGTGTACCTGAGATACCAAAATCGTTAGCTTCTTGTAGATCGCTCTCTATCTTATCCTTATACTTTTCATCAGTCATACATTGAGTAAACTGAGCAGTGTTTAATTTTAATTGTGAAGCATAACCAATAAAAGCTTTGTTGTCTTTTGTTTCTCCCCAAATTTTTTGATTAGCAAAAAGCTTATCAGAGTACTCCATGAATTTTCCTTGTTCATTAGCGCATTCTGCTGCCATAGCAGCTGCTTTTGCTCGAGGATGAATTGCTTCTAGAGGTAAGTTCTTAAATACGAATTGAACCTTATCTCCATATTCTGCCACTATTTCATTCATTGTTTTTTGGAATAACTGACAGTAAGGACATTGAAAATCTGAGAACTCTACCAACTTAACCTTAGCATCGTCTGGTCCAAATTTTATCACATTTTCTCCAATTGTCGGTGTTTGTAGGTATTTTCCGATAGGTAAACCTGCTTTCGCGGAATCCATAGCATATTTACCATTTTTCTCAACAAAGATAGCTTTGGCTTGTTCGAAAAGATCAGTTTCTTCAACTTCTTTTCCAAAAACAAAAGCTGGCAATGATTTTATTCCGAAATCTTCAATTAATTTCTTTCCCTCCTCCGATGAATATTCTACTTTATTTGAAAGCATCGTAGGCATCACTTTTCTTAAAGAGAGAACAATTTCATCGACATTGCATTCTTCACAAGTTTCATCGTTAATAATTGTCACATCAATCATTGGATCAGAATAAGCTACCCAAGTTTTTCCGTCTAATTGAAAAACATCTTTATTGTTTAAAACCTTTTGAGAAATTCCACCACCTTTGATTAGTTGAGAAAAATCAACAAACAGACTTCCCACAAATAGACCACCCAATAAAATAACTATCGAAGTTAGATTTTTTATTTTTTTAGTATCATTACTAGCATCTTCCTCAACAGTAACCACTTCTTCCTCTATCGATTCTTCTGTTTTATTTTCTTCACTCATAAGAATTTTACCATCATCTAAATGTCTCCAGGACACAAGATACAGTAATATTTAATTATAATATTATTTTTTAAAAATTTAATTTTTATTATTCACTTTCACCAGAACCCTCCTCTTGAGCGGGTGCTTCTTGATTGGCAGCACCATTAGTTGCCGCTTCTTGCTGTGCTTTGCTTTCTTCTAACATTTTTTCTTCAATTTCATTTAAATCGTATCCATGAGCTCCGCCCGTAACTTTATAGTCACTGAAACCGATGCTGACTTTTTTTAAAGATTCTGCCTTTATCATTATCCCCAAGAGCAAGCCGATAATAAAAATCAAAACTATCTCGGTGCGATAATTTTTTTTATTTTCTTTTTTATCATCGTTGATTTCTTCGATTTGAGCATCTTTAATATCATTTTTTTCTAGATCTTCCATAGGTTTTATATTAAGATTTAATTTCCTAGATATCTCCTAAAACATACTAAGTATAACAATTACACTAAATACTGCAATATTGACAAGGCTTTTACTTTATTGCATTAAAAAAACCACCAGCTAACCTCACAAATCGGATGCTTTAAAATCAAATTTTTTGATATTTTTTAATTGGCAAGAAATCATAGACTAAAAACCATTGGGGAAAATATTTTATTTCTATAGTAGAATTTAAAAAACTATTGACAAAAAGCTTTAAATATGAGAATATTCCCTTAATCAGATCGGAACTGTAAGAAAAGCAAAGTCGAGTTTTATCAAACAGTCCAATAGATTTGAAATTAATCAACCAAGCTTATCTTACAAAAACGATGAACAAAGGAAAAATTGCTCGTCTTACTGACAAAGGATTTGGCTTTATATCTCAAGATGGTGAAGAAAAAGATCTTTTCTTTCATGCTTCTGAATTACAAGGTGTAGAGTTCAATGAACTTAAAGAAGGAGACGCAGTTACATTTGAAGTAAAAGAAGGTCCTAAGGGTCTTAATGCTGTGAATGTTGCTTTAGCGTAATAAACAAAATAAAAAACCGCCTTCGGGCGGTTTTTTATTTTTTCAATAAACGATAAAATATCTTTCTAAGATTCATGCTTTCCTAATTCACCATAATAAATAATATCAACTCACCAATATTTATTTGTCCTTATCAAGTTCGTCAATGACCTCTAAAAACTTTTTCGCTGATTTTGTCCAAGAAAATTTCTGTACTTGTTTCAATCTTCTGACGATAAATTTTTCACTCAATGCTTTATCCAATAGGAAATCTCTGGCAGCCAAAGCAATCTCATCAGGACGATCTGCATCTACAATAATTCCACCTTCCCCAACTGTTTCAATTAAAGAAGAATTATTAGAAGCGACTACTGGCACGCTGCATTTCATAGCCTCCAAAGGAGGAATACCAAAACCTTCAAAAAAAGACGGATAAACAAATAATGAAGCTAAATTATATACGTAAACCTTGTCATCGTTTTCTATATACTTAACCAAACAAATATCCTTACTATATTTAGAATTTTGAATATATTTTTTAATATCTTTTGATTTCCATCCGTCTGAACCAGCGATAACTAATTTATATCTATCTAATTCCTTGTTACCTTCTTCACGTAAAAATTCATAAGCCCTCACAATTCCAGTAATATTTTTTCTAGGCTCAAATGTTCCCAAAAAAAGAATAAAATTAAAAGGCAAACCATAGCGATTCTTTACTTCCAACAATTTTGGATTGTTTCTGTCTACTTTACTAAACTCTTCTGAAACACCATTATAAACAACTTCTATTTTTTTAGGACTAACTTTATAAAAATTAATCAAATCCTCTTTGGTCGATTGAGAAATAGCTAATATTTTATCTGCCTTTTTAATCAACCTTTTGGGGTTAATAAACATATGCCACCATTGTCTTTTTAGCGAAAAAGTCTCTGGAAAATATTCAAAAGAAAGATCATGAATTGTCAAAAGCAACTTACTCTTTCGAGAAAGCGCTACAAAATTTAAATTTGGCATAAAGAAAACATCCACCCCTCCCAGAAGCTTATCCAATTTTGGCCAGCCAAAATACCAAAGCAATAAATTTAAAACTTTATTGGGAAAATTAAATATCTCTACTCTTACATTTTTATATTTTTTTATCCAACGCAAGTCTATTTTAGATTTTTTCCAAGAATTTAAAAAAAGAACATATTCATTCTTACTGTCCTCTTGAAAAATTTTATCTAAAAGATTGATAGTATATTCCTCTACCCCAGTCCTCCTCCCCTCGGATAGACACCTGATGTCTATTCCTATTTTCATATATATGAGATGATTATTTTAACGTCAGAAAATTATAGCACATTTATCCTATTTTAGATAATGTTTAATCAAAACTACCCAAAAACCGAGAAAAATTCCTCCACTTAAGAATATTGCCAATAGCAACATCGGATTAATTTTTTGCTCACTAACTACGGGATAGCTTACTAAAATCTTAAACCATTGAGGATTCTTCTGCTCTAAATTTAATTCTGAAACCTTATTGCTCAAAACCCCATCAATAGCTTCTGTAATTTTTTGAGCCTGATTTTTATCCTCAACTATAAATGAAACCTTTATCATTTGTGAGGACAATCTTTCTGCTTTTAATTTTTCAAATTCAGCTCCATGAGCTTCTTTTTCAATATCATTTCCTACAACCTTGGACCCCAACCAACGCACAATTGTATCAGCAAACCTTTCATCTGCCTGTAAGCGATAAAATTCATCATAACGATAATCAGTAGTATCTTTTTGATATCCTGTTCGTGTGACATTCAAATCCATCTCCACTCGATATTTTTCCTTAGATAATAGATGAAAAGCCAAGCCTATCGCCAAAACAATTCCTACTGTAATAAAAAAGGCTCGATAATTATCTTTAAATATTTTGAGATATTCTCTTAATTCCATATTTTTTTCTAAATTAAATAATAATTTAATTTTAGCACCTTATGAGCTTTAAGAAACTTTAAGAACTTGTAACTTATTATTACTTATCCTTAGGTGTTACCCAGAATTCAGTAAAATATTTCTTAATTAATATTCTGGTTTGAGACTCTATAGCTGGCATCGCTCCTAATGTCGGAGCAATAATTGGGATCAATAACCACTGAAAAAACATATTCAGGTATTTCCACTTGGAATATTTCGCAGGTCGCTCTGGCATCAAGATAAAACTTAAAGACATCGATATTAACAAACCTAGCATTGCTAAGCTCATCAATCCTCGAGTAATAAAAGGCAAATTATGCGCCAGCACACTTTCATTAAATTCGCTTCCTCCAAAAATCAATGGCATCCAACCCAAAAAAGCCAAGATGAAAGGGGCTGTCGCCCAAGAATGATGACCCTCAAGCATCTCAAAGGCAATTCTCAATTTTTTACTTAGCTTTATTGCTTTGTTTTTCCAAATAGCGCGCATAATGATAGGAAAGTTTTCTATCCCATAAGCCCAACGACGCTTTTGAAAATACTGATTTTTAATTGTTTGCCAATAAGTTTTAGCCAAAACTGCATCTAAAGAAATCGGCAGATATATAGGAGTTACCTGATAATCACCGTTGTAAAAAGCAAAGCATTTCCAATAAATTATCGAATCTTCACTGATCATATTAACTGGCCAAAAATCCACATTAACCAATGTGGCAAAAGGCTCGCTATGCGATGAAAAAGTAACCATCTCCTTTCGGGTGCTCTGAAACATATGCCAGAAAGAAGAACTGGTCACAATCACTCGCACAAAAGCATTTGTATCCCAAAGATTATTATGATACATCGGGATTGGCTGATAGGAGCGCTGTAGGCGCTTGGGATCAATTATATAGTTATAAGTTAACGCCGCGAAGTATTCTTTATGACAAACACTATCACAATCAAAATTAGAAAAAATTACTTTCTCCAAATCTACTTCCCGCTCTTCTAGATACTTCTTTAGCTCCCTGGCTGCAAAAGTCGCATTGGAGGCTTTGCATTTCATTTCCCCCTCAGCCACAATATGAGTAGTAACCAAAAAATCACGAAAAACACCCTCGAATTTATTTTTCAAATAATTCACTTTTTCCAACCGCTTCTCAGCCGATTCTCGCTCCTCTGTAGCTAGTAATATTATGATTTGTTTATTTGGAAAGTTACTATTTTCTATCGCCCTTATAGTAGGCTCAATCACGCTAGCTGGTTCTCCAGCCGTAGGCAACATCACTACATGCACAATTTTTCTCCAATCCCATATTTCACTTTCTTGCCCCTTTAGCTTAGCAACATCTTTACACTCTATTTTTAATAGCTTTATCTCTTTTTTTATTTTTCTCTTCTGCGAAAAAGACATATCTTCCAAGAGAACTTTTTTTAAATTGTTTATCTTTTCTGATAAAATCTCTAGATATTTTTCAGGATTCCCTATATTTTGACATCTCCTCCACCAATCAGTATTTTTACCTCGAGATAACTTTTTATAAGCTGACACAGAATAGGTTGAAATAAAAATTGTTCTATGAATCCAATAGATATCAAACATAATAATAAAAATTGAAACCCATACAGGCAGCAAGAAAGACAGAATTGGCATCCCAATCAAGGTTGACCAAGTTAAAATACCCGGAATGACTTCCAGTATTCGCTGTGCTTGCTTATCTTTTTCTTCCTTTGGATATGGACTGGGAAAATTGAACATACGTTATAAATACTGTTAAAAATAATTTACTAAAATTAAAGCCCCGCCAGCGATACTTATCCCTAGCTGAGCAATAAAGGTTGTAAGCGACAAAATATGCGATAACATCCTTTCTTTTTTAGAAAAAAAGTAAATCGCCAAAACCAAATTAATTACAGCAAAAAAAGCTCCTACCACCGGGATAAGGAATACTTGATTACTTTCTCCCATCAAATCAACACCTAGATAAACATTATAATGCAATATTATCAAATTATTCAACCCTCTAACAAAATAAAATAAGAATAAAAAATTAAAAATATTTATCAAAAACGCGCTGCCAAATAAGGTTAATAACAATTTATTTTTGAAAAATTGCCTGATGTCATCCATTATATTTGAGTTATTTCTTTAAGACTGAAACAATCTGCTTTATTTTTGGAACTTTACTAAAAAAAATCTCGTGAGGTTCTTTGAAAATATTGATTAAAAATCTATCCAGCATATTCAATCGATAAGTCAATTCATCACCAGTCAAAACCATGTAACGAATCTCCTTACCTACTTCTGCTTCCAAATGATTAATCAAAGTTTTCAATTTAACCCTACTCACATTATCCACTACCAAAAGAAGATCCAATTTTCCCTTAGCGTAGTTCATAAAAACACCCGTAGTTAAAACCAGTTTCACATCCCCAATCTTTTTCACATTACTCAAACTGCTACATTGTGGAAAAATATCGGATTTAATAACTAATCTCTCTAGCTCTTGATAAAAGGGAAAATTAATATTGGTATGATAATATTTTTTACCCTTCCTGGTTTTCTCTCTTACAAAATCTGCCTTTTTAAAGGCATTCAGTTCTTTTCTGGCCTCCGAAGAATTCAAAATATTTCTCGTAATAATGTCAGGAAAGGAATACTCCTGGCTATTATTCAAAATAAAAAAACGCATCATTCGAGCTCTCGATTTAGAACCAAATAATATCTCTAGGACTTGCACTGAAGACATATTTTATAACATTAACTAATTAAGATTTTAAAATCCCCCTTCAAAATATAGTTTAATACCAAAAAGATAAAAAGTAAATGTTTAACACAAATTCCAAAAAGCAATAAAACAAATAGAAACCGCTACTGGAGAACACTTAACCCCAGAGTTGGTTGAACTTATTTAGTCAGAAAACACCCAGCTATTCCATCTTTTCTAAAAATTTATCTTGAAAAAAATTGATAAAATCATTTAAAACTCCTCGTTGCTCTGGAATCAAATCCAAATCATCCAGCTCAGAACTTTCTAAATTAACCCATACAGTCTCTAAAAATCGATTATCCACTTTAATTTCTCCAGCTACTGTTCCATAAAAATATCCAGCCTTTTTTATAAAACTATCGGAAATATCATAAAAATAAAGGTTAAAATAATTACAATCTCCTACTTCACAATTTAAAGTTTTTTTTACCGCTCTCTTTATTACGTCCCTAGAATTCTCATCCTCCTCAACAGTTTCAAAGAGAATTGACCATTCTCCGGCTTCATTATTTCCCTTATCTTTTACTGATACCAAAGAACTTTTTTCTGTAGACTTTTCATCTACATTTTTATTGAGTCGCTTAACAAAAAGAATTTTATTCTCTTCGTTAAGTATGATAAAAGCTACTGTGCTGACTAATTTAATCATAATGCGTTAAAAAATTTAGAAACCGCTTTTTTATTCAATCTCAAAACATGCCACCCATATTTCGATTCAACTAAACTGTCATTATGTCTTGTTCTTTCTTCTCCCTTAATTCATCAATTTTCTTATTATAATCATTGATTGTTTCTTGTAATCTTTCTTTGCCTCTAAATTTATCATCCTCTGCGATTTCTCCTCTTTTTTCCATTTCTTGAATTTCCTGCCAAATATCTTCACGGATATTTCTTACTGCTATTCTGGCCTCTTCCGCCTTTTTATTTAACATTTTCACCAAATCCAAACGCCTTTCCTCATTTAGTGGCGGAATATTAATCCTAAGAACCTCTCCATCGTTATTGGCATTTAAGTTTAAATCGGAAATTTTTATGGCAGCTTCGATATTGGCCAAACTATCTCTGCTCCAAGGCTGAATAAGCAATGTTCTTGGTTCTGGGACATTAATATTAGCTATCTGTTTAAGGGGAGTTTTGACGCCATAATAATCCACTAGTAAATCCTCAATGATTGATGGATTAGCTCTACCTGTTCTCAATTTAGACATCTCTGTCTTAAAATGATCTATGGCTCCGTCCAAGTCGTTTTTTTTGTCTTCTATTGCTTTTTTATACATATATTTTATTTATTAATTTATTTATTTGAAACTCCTTAATCCTGCATAAATTATGTTTACATCGCTAGGCTTAAAAATAATTTCCGAAATCAATTTCCCAGTATTTAACTGATAAGTTGACCAATTTTTACCAGCATCGGTAGATTTATATATCGCTTGAGCAGCGCTATATATAATCTCTTGAGAGTTTTTTGGATTTATGGCAATAGATCGAATAGGAAAACCCTTTGATGTAGCTAGAACAGCAACCTCCTCCAAACTCTCTCCTGCGTTATAACTTCGAAATATTCCTTCATCAGTGCCTATATACAAGGCCCCATCATCACTATCGCTAACTGCTAAGGAATAAATTTTTCCAATTCCTTTATTTTCAGCATCATTTACAATATTTGAAATAATTTTAAAATTATCCCCATTGTTATCCGAGACTAACACTTGACTCTCCTGCACTAAAAAATAAATATGTCTATCCAGTCCTCCTCCAAAAACTATTTCCGTGACGGGACCGCTGGCTGTATATAGACTTCTCCAAGTTTCTCCGCCATCGACAGTTTTTAATATAACGCCCTCAGATGTTCCCATATATAACACCATCGGATTATTCTTATCCATAGCCAAAGAAATTATCACAGTTCCATTGGCTGGCTCAGTATAGATTTCATCCCAAGTCTCTCCATAATCATAGGTCCTATAAGCCTTGCCTCGCTCACCAGAAACACCCAACGCATAAATATCACTTGGCTTAAAATAATTCACCGCAATACCATAAACTTTATTGGCTGGAAATTTAACCTTTTCCCAACTTTCCGCCCCATCTCTTGAAACAACTACCCCCTTATCTTTTGTTCCCAAATAAATTTTTTCATTATCTACCGGATCAATCTCTACCGTTAAAACATCTACCTTAGATATAGTCTGTTTGTCATCAACTCTATTTTTTAATTCCCAAGCTACTCCAGAATTTTTTGAAACCAGCATTCCACCTGTTTCCCCAGATGAGCTAGTGCCTATATTCAGAGAGCAACCAGACAAAATTACAACGAAAAAAAATACCAACAAACATTGCAAATATCTTTTCATAAAAAGGTCTTTAAAATTTATCCTTTTAATTATATCTTAATTATATTATAATCGCAAAAAAAATCCATCTATCTAAAAGAAAAACAATATTTCCCATTCTCTAATAGTACTAAATAATTCTTGGTAAATACTCCTAATATACCACAAATCTCCGACGGGGTTGACTTTTATTCTGAAAAAGATATAATTTTATAGTATTCTATATTTGCACCAAACTGATATAAAATATATAAAAAATAGACAAACCCATTTTTGGGAGATATTTTATTTTTTTAAAAAATATGCGCCCTTCATTCAGTCTCAGTTGGTAAATTCTCCGATTGGAAAAACTTATGTTGGCAAGGGCAAAGACAATATCAAATGATATGCGCCGTTAGCTCAGTTGGTAGAGCAACAGCCTTTTAAGCTGATGGTCGAGGGTTCGAATCCCCCACGGCGCACATATCTTAAATACATCAATCTAGAAAAGGTTGATGTTTTTTTGTTAAAGTGTTTTTTATGAGAAGCCCCGTTAGGAGAGCTGAAAGTGTCTAGCTTTCAGGACTTTTATCTGATTAGTATCGGGTTAAGTCCTTACAGGGAACACATATCTTAAATACATCAATCTAGAAAAGGTTGATGTTTTTTGTTAAAGTGTTTTTTATGAGAAGCCCCGTTGGGAGAGCTGAAAGTGTCTAGCTTTCAGGACTTTTATCTGATTAGTATCGGGTTAAGTCCTTACAGGGAACCCATATCTTAAATACATCAATCTAGAAAAGATTGATGTTTTTTGTTAAAGTATTTTTTATGAGAAGCCCCGTTGGGGGAGCTGAAAGTGTCTAGCTTTCAGGACTTTTATCTGGTTAGTATCGGGTTAAGTCCTTACAGGGAACACATATCTTAAATACATCAATCTAGAAAAGATTGATGTATTTTATTAAAGTGCTTTTTGCAAGAAACGCCACTAAAAGAATTATAAGAGACTGGCAAATAAGCATTTGGATGACTTGGGCTATGATATTATTCATACGATATTACAGCTCTTGATTTCTCTTATTTCTTATGTTATCATTTTTAGGTACTATTTTTATATAATAGTCTTTTATTTATTGGCTAGCTATACAAAAAAATAAGAAGTCTGTAGAGTGGCGATCATAGTTCAGTGGTAGAACATCGGTTTGTGGTACCGAGTATCAGGGTCCGATTCCCTGTGATCGCCCCTGTGTAGATTTCTATAATATACGCGTTAGAAATTGCTCTTGTGGTGAAATGGATATCACACTTGGCTTCGGACCAAGCATTTCAGGTTCGAGTCCTGACAAGAGCACCTACGGAAACTTAGCAAAAAAACACCATCGCTGTGGTGTTTTTTTGTTTATAAAATATTTCATACACTCCAATATTACAGAGTTAAATACAAAATATTTTATACAATATTTCTTCTACTTTTCTATTCCAAATATATCCCTGACCTGATTTAAATTTTCTTTTTCATACAAATAAGCCCTATCTTTTACTCCATCAATTACTGCGTTAAATTCATCTAGCTTAAAATCAATATCTCCCTTCTTTAATTCTTGCAGATAAACACTCTTCCTTTCCTCGCTCCAAACTGAAGAATAAATATATTTATAGATCAATAATCCGCTCAGTGTGGCAATAACAACAAAAAATATCATAAATATCATTTCTGAATGATTTAGAAAAAAATCAAAAATAGAATTCTTAATCTTAGAAATATCAAAATTTTCTCTATTAAATTTAAAACTCATCTTATTTCCCTTTTTCATTTTTTTCTAATAAATAAAATATTACACTCAAATCGGAACTCAGAATTAATTTTTCCTTCTCTTCTTTTGGCACAATAGCTATTTCATTACCGCCAGAACTGAGCACGTTGATTTCATCTCCAGAACCTTTGATTTCATCTTTATCCTCAAGAGAAATTTTTTCTGAAACGATTTTAAATCCAATAACCGTGTTATAATATTTGATACTATTTAATTTATCGATAAATTTCATCAAACTATTATAATCTCCTTTTAATCCAATCTTTAAAGTAAGATAATTTTCTGATGGCAACAACTTAAGAAATTCATTTTCTTTTGAGTTTGCTCCAACCTTACCTTTATTCACCTCTACCAAAGATTTATTTTCCTCGTCAACGGATACGGTGATGGTATTTTCTGTTTTTTGAGCTATTGATTCCAATTCCCTTACCAATTCAACGATATTATCTTTGGAAAAAATAACCCCCAAATTATTTCTTTCACTATCAACTTTATCAAATTTCTCCTTTAAAACGGAAACATTGCCCAACTTTTCATCGTTAACTTTCATTTCAAGAAATTTCATTTGCACTGCATCAAAATCAGCTTGCAACAATTTAATGGAAGGTAAGATAACGAAAAATACAAAGCATCCCCAAATAACAAAAAGGATACCGATAATTATATATACTTTATATTTTACTAGAAACTTATTATTTTTTTTCATATTTATTTAGACAATTCTCATCAATTTCAAATTTTAGCTCAAATTCAATATTTTCCCTTAAAACTATATTATTCAATGGAACATCAATATTTTTGAAACAACTATCTTTTTGCATTTCATCTTTTGATTTTATCAAAGCATCTCTATTTTCAGCCACGCCTTTTAATATTAATTTATAACCATTTCCGTCTATGGATTTAATCACGACTTCTGAAGGCAATATCACCGAAAGCTTTTCCAGTAAGATTACCCAATTAATATCAAATTTTTGAATCCGAGCAATAAGCTCTACCTTATTTTTTACATCTCTTAAACCATCTTCATATTTTTTTATTTCCACATAATCGTCTCTTTTATCATTTTGAGAAATCTCTTGACTAACTCCCTCTAACTGGAAACTAGCCACAGCGTTGATTCCTTTTATTACACCAAAAAATAAAAATGTAATAACGATTATCATGATTTCTTGAAGAATCACAAACTTCAATATTTTTCTATTTTTTATTTTTCTCTCCCTGCTTTTGGGCAAAAGATTTAATTTTATTTTCATATCAAAAAATTTAAAAAGTTTATTTATTCCCCAGCGCCAATCCAATAGCTACGGCATATTTTATAGCTCTGTCTTTTTCAATGATTGGAATATCTGAAATGCTAGCTGCCATTCCATCTCTTACATCGCCCTCCACAACTTCAATTTCTAAGCTTCTGGAAAGATAGGGCATTAAACCTTTAGCTTTTGACATCTTTCCACAAATAATAACCCTATCAATAGAATCTGAATATTTTAAGCCATCTAAATAAAAATCTATTGTCTTTTTTGTTTCACCTACCAATCCATCTAAAGTCGGCCTAATAGCTTCAAATAATGCATCATCTTCAAAAAATGATCCAATTCCATCCTTCTCTTCAATCTCCTGAGCTTTTTCATCTGAAATATTAAATTTTTTTGCTATAGCACCCACTATATTTTTTTCTGAAATAGGAACGCTCGATGTAAAACAAGGGATGTTTCCAATAGCAAAAATAAAACTAGTTTTATTTTTATCCACATTCATTATTAAAGATGTTTTTGACTCACCTTCTTCACTTAATAAGCTTCTAGCTAAGGCTGTTGTTTCAGACTCAACTCCGATAATCTCCAATCCAAATTCTTCTAAAACTTCCAAATACTGATCCACAATCCTTTTGGCTGCTGCCAAAACCAAAACTTTAATTTCTCCATTTTCGTCATCACCCGCAAAAATATCCCCCACCAATTGCCAATCATAATAAACCTGATCTAAGGCCAGCGGAATATTGGCCTCTATTTCCCATTTTATAGCTTCGTTGATTTCTTTTTCACTCATAGCTGGGATAGAAATCAAACGTAAAAAAGATTTTGATTCAGAAAGAGCTAATCTAATTTTTTTTGTTTTTATTTTTTTTGGTTTAGCACTCTTGAATAATTTTTCTATTAGTCTGAAAAGTTCATTTTTATCTAAAATTTCCCCATCAGAAATAACTCCGTCCGGAATAACCACAGAGCTATAACTTTTAATCTTCTTATCCTCAACTCTGACAATTCTAAGCTTGTCATCTTCAATACTAAAACCGGCAGCAGTATCTTTAAGGTCAATTATTTTTTTACTAAAAAATTTCATTATTTTGTACTATGTTTTATTTTTATTTTTATAATTCTTCCCAGGAGTCTATAGCATAATCAGTACCTGTAGGAAAATAAGGTGGAGGATAATATAACAAATTATTATCAAAAATTAAATTTCTATTAATATAGCCTGTCCCATCAGTATAAGCAAAACCGTATCTCAATTTTGTAACTAGGGAACCATTTACTGTAATAACATCCCTATTATAAGATGAACTGAATTGCTCTCTTCCTATTCTTCCGCTTTGCGCCAAAAGAGCTCCATCTATTCTCAAATCCTCCTCACTACCTCTAGTTACGTCTATATTCCTCTGCGCTACTAAACCAATAATATCACTACCATCATAATTAGTATAGAGCAAATCATTCTTAATGAAAATATCCTTACTTCCTCCACCCGATAAATCAGCAGCAACTACCGTAACTCTCTTACCATTTATCTGACCATCTATCCAAACATTATCCTCTACAAAAATTATTCCATCATTAGGAATAGCATAAGAGGTGTAAGATGACTGATTCGTCCAATCATTTGAAGTGGTATTATAATTAGTCACTCGATAAACTCGCATTGTTCCGTCTGTTCTAAGAACTATGTGCCTACCATAATTAGCATTATTAAAATAAATTCCATTAGCCGAAGAACTCATACCATTAACATCACCGGTACAAACAGAACCCACATTGGGACAACCTGCCTCACTTTTCATATCTGCGATATCGGACACAACACTATTAAAATCCTTAACTGGAGCTGGAAATTCCCTCCCTGCCATAAACACATCGCTATGTGCTGGTACTGCGCTAGGCGGAAGTGGATCTACAGGAATATCGTGAGTATGCACACCAAACTCATCCGCCCCAAAATGATCAGGATCATTATAAGTAGCCAAACCGCTACTTATTACGTTATGTGCCACCCCGTCAAATCTGATTCCACCATTAGAATGTAGGGGTCCATACACATTAGTATCCTCACCAAAACGAATATCAGAATCACACAAAACTGAATATTCACTCCAAGAAGGTTGCCGAAAACGAACTTTTATTATTCTCTTAAGCTCTGGAGTTTTGTATGTCCAACCTGTTATTTGAGCGATAACAATAGTCGAGTTAGATGTTGGAGGAATAACCTCGATACTATAAGCGCCCACTCCATTAAAATCATCCTCATAAGCTGTACCTACACCATAAGCAGTGCCTGACGCCCAAAATTGTCGTATTTGTTTTTTAGTTAATCCTGCTACTTGATGAGCTAAATACCAACGATAGAAATATACTCCTGCTTCAGCTATCTGCAACGACTCTTCTTTGGATTCGCGGTTAATCCCGAATTGTATATTACTTACCACCACTTTCAAAGAGGCAGTAAGAAATATGGAAACAATCGTAATTATTATTAGGGTATACACCAAAATTGAACCTTTAGCTTTATTAAAATTTTTCATAAAAGTTTATTTTATAGTATCGTGCTCACTTAGATTACGCAGCGAAGCGTAGGATTCTATATTTAAATCTCCTTCATTGCGCTGAATGAAAAGATTTACCTCAATCATTCTAATCTCATTTAAACTACTGGCTGGATCACTCATTGTATTATTCTCTCCATCATAGTAATAAAATATTGGCTGAGTCCCACCATTGACCACATTTTTAATTAAAACTTCTGTCTCACTATCTGAAGCAGGATAAGTCACAGGAAATCCACTAGGATTACTTTTCCCTACCATTAAATCGGTACCATTTAAATAATAATGGACTTTTTCCGATACTCCATCATTATCTATATCACTATAAATTTTTAAATCAAAACTACCAACACTAGCTATCGCATAGCTTCCATCATCACCCGCGCCCAACCTTCTTAAAACATTAATAATTCCATTAACCCCTTGATTGGCTGCTATAGAAGATTCGCTAGTGTGTACAATTAAACTATAATTTTTCCAAGATTTAACAAAGAGTTGATTTATCCCAACCATAATAATAGAAAATATTCCAATAGTAACGATTACTTCAGAAAAAGTCATTCCCCGTCTAACTGAAAAACAAGATTTTTTATATATTTTTTTAAAATTAAATTTATTCAATACTTTAAGATTAAATTGCATCCAAAGATATTTCTTTGGTAGTAAGTTTATTTATAATAATATTATCTGTTTTATTTTGGTAATTAGTGGCCGAAACTGATATTTCATAGGTTTCTCCGTTTACAAGTGGTGCAATAATAGCTTCAGGAAAATAAACACAACCATACTTATCGGTAATTAAAGTCACATCATAACTTAGTGCAATATTACTAAGTTTGACCTCTGCTCCAGCGATAACTGATGTGGTGCTCGCATCTTTTATGATTACATAAGCTGAATCTATATTGTTATCCATGAATATCACTTCCGTAGAAAAACTTGCGCCTGGTACTAAATTAAAAGTATTAGTTACCAAATCACTCCCATTAACAATTTTCCTAAATGTGTAATCCCCACTAGAAAAAGTGAATCCTCCCAAAGTATATGTACCAGCATTTATGTCATTCACTGAAAATTCTCCATTACTATCAGTAGTAACTACATCCATATAGCTGTATACACCAGGAGAAACTGTGCCATCATCCAATCTTCTGCCACCAGTCATATCGAGAGTAACGCCGGGAAGATCTTCTCCGAATGAATTCTTAGAATTAATTGCCACATCAGAAAGTAAGTCGATTATTACAGTCTTTTCATTTAAAGCTCCTTCAATAATATTACTATGTGCATCCTCGGGTAAAAAACCCGCGGTCAAAGGAGAATAAGTTACTACCGTTTCATAACCTAATTTATTCATGGTAATTTTATAGTTTTGGACAGAATCAGCTGGAACTCCTTGCAAGAGAAGATTTCCATTACTATCTGTATGAGTAGAATAATTAACGCTAGGTGATACCTGATCATTAAAAATGTTAACATTAACATTAGGAACTGGATTGCCAGCATAATCGATGGAATTAATAGAAAAAGTTCCACCGCCCACAGAACTCTCCACCCCTGGGGGCACGAATCTAGAGCTTAACGTAGACCTTTCACTTTCTGTTTCCCCTCCCCAACGAACTATCACCTCTACAATTTTATAATCAGTGGGAACACTATCGTTAGGGGATCCGCCAGCAACTCCATCATCTGGATCATCATGAAATCTTATATCAGTAGTGACTCGAAAAGTTTTGTCACCCACTGTAACCGTCTCATCCGGATCAATAGGACCATTGGGGATACCAGCTATCGTTGCTACATTGTTGTAAGCTAAATTGCGAAGCATCTCCATCCTTTCATTAGCTAATGATGTTGCAATTATTTTATTTTTAGAATTTAAGATATATTTTGTGCCCACCGCAAAGACGGAGTAAAAAGACATTGTCACTACTGAAAAAATAAAAATCAAAATCAACGCCTCTATCAAAGAAACTCCTCGGGGGGAATATTTAATTTTATTTTTAAGTATTTTTTTTATTTTCATCCTTCCTCCTTAAAGAAAAATTCCATTTTAATTTTACACCAAAAAGACAAAAAAGAAAACAATTAGAAATTAATTTTTTATAATTTAATAAATTAGCCTTTAAAAAAACACCGATTTTTTATTTCGGTGTTTTTGCATTGAATTTTTATTGCAATATTTCTCTTATTTTTTCTGAAAGCTCACTGGGCACAATGCGTGTTTTTAGAAAAAAAGCTGCTGTTCCCATCGTCTCTATTCTTTCCTTGGTTTCATTATCTACTGAAGCTGATAAAACCACAATTGGAATATTTTTAGTTTCTTCTTCTAATTTTAATCTACTGATTATTTCTTCGCCTCCCATGGCTGGCATCACCATATCCACTACAATTAAATCAAAAGTTTGTTCTGTTGCCTCTTTGATGCCCCACGCTCCATTTTTGGCAAAAGTCACATCGAAACCATCTTGAGTCAATTTACCCCCAAACATATCAATAAAAACATCTTCATCTTCTATCATTAATATTTTTTTACCTTGTGTTTGTTCCATAAGACAAAATTTATGTATAAAAAATTTAAACAATTTCCGTCTAGCTAGCTACAATCTACACTTGCATCAATAAACAATGCGCCAGTATCATAATATCATCACACAGTTTTATGCTCCATGCTTTATGGTTTTTATATTTACCTCTTTGAGTAATTTACCATCTACCTCCCCAGGACTATCCATCATCAAGTCCCTGCCTCTTCCGTCTTTGGGAAAAGCATAAATATCTCGAATAGAATCAAGATCACAAAGCACCATTAAAATTCTATCAATTCCAGGGGCGTTACCTCCATGTGGTGGAGCTCCATATTGAAAAGCTTTAATCAAAGCTCCAAAACGAGTATTCACCTCTTCCTTAGCATAACCGGCTATTTCAAAAGCTTTATACATTATTTCCGGATTATGATTTCGAATCGCTCCGCTGGAAGCTTCAAAACCGTTTAAAACTAAGTCGTATTGATAAGCTAAAATTTCCAAAGGATTTTTTTCTTCCAGCGCTTGCATTCCTCCCTGAGGCATAGAGAAGGGATTATGTTCAAAATCAATTTTCCTTGGATCCAATTCAGAATAAGAATACATCGGAAAATCTACAATCCAACACCAGGCTGCCTTAGTATTATCTTTTAGTCCAAGTTTTAAAGCACATTCATTTCTGACCGCCCCCAAACTGGCACACACAACTTTCCAGGTATCCGCTCCAAAGAAAATAATATCTCCCGCTTTGGCCCCCATTTTATTTACAATTTTGCTAGCTAAATCATCTCCTAAAAATTTAACAATCGGGGATTGCAATTCACCACCTTCCTTAACAATTATATAAGCTAACCCCTTAGCCTCCTTACTTATAGCCAATTGAGTCAACTCATCAATTTCTTTTCTGGTTAACTTAGCGCCTCCATCAACTTTCATAGCGTGTACCACACCATCTTTTTTAGCTACCTCAGCAAATACAGAAAAACCACAGCCCTTTACCATTTCTGTGATAGGTTTAATTTCCAAATCAAATCTCAAATCTGGTTTATCACTTCCATATCTTGTCAAAGCTTCTCGCCAAGGCAATTGTACAAATCTACCATCTTCTTTTAGATTGATTATTTTTTTATTAGAAAATTTTTCAGTAATTTCAATCATCAGAGGTTCCATAATCTCAAAAATATCCTCTTGGCTCACAAAGCTCATTTCCATATCCAATTGATAAAATTCTCCATAGTGCCTATCCATTCGAGGATCTTCATCTCTAAAGCAAGGAGCTACTTGAAAATATTTATCCATGCCACCCACCATTAAAAGTTGTTTGAATTGTTGTGGCGCTTGAGGGAGAGCATAAAACTTTCCCGGATGCAATCTAGAAGGAATCAAAAAATCTCTGGCTCCCTCTGGAGAAGAGTTGGCCAAAATAGGAGTTTGCACTTCAATAAATCCAAGATTATGAAAATAATCTCGCATATATTGAATATATTTATCTTTCAAAGCTAGAAGTTTTTGTAGTTCTGGTCTTCTTAAATCCACAAATCTATATTGCAGTCGCAAGTTTTCATTAGCCTCTTCAGATTTCTCTTCATCTATTTCAAAGGGAGGAGTTTTTGACTTATTTAAAATTTCCAAAGCATCAATGCCTACTTCAATCTCCCCTGTTTTTAGCTTTGAATTAAGCATATCATCTGGACGAGCTAAAACATTTCCGCTAGCCTTAATCACCCATTCGCCTCTCAATTTATCGGCTTCCTGCCAAGCTTCCTTATTAATTGCTGGATCAAATTTAATTTGAGTTAGTCCGTAACGGTCCCTCAAATCGATAAAAATTATCCCACCATGGTCTCTGCGCCTGTGCACCCAACCAGCCAAAGTCACGTTTTCGCCCACATTCTTTTTATTTAATTCTCCGCATGTATGTGTCCTCATATTTACAGTTTTATTGCTTTAACGGTAATCATTTTTACCACTTATATTACTAAAATACATTATGCCCTGGATTTCTTTTTTTATCAAGAGGAGAAGCATTTTATCACGTTAACATATTAACAATGACCACTTTTTAGGTGAGCATTTTACCAACCAAATAAAAAGTATATACCTGGATATATACTTTTAAAAAATCAACTCAATTATGATTTATTACTAAAATGTTAACATGATATAATATACTAAAAATGCTTTTATGCTATCGGCAATTCTATAATAAACCTCGAACCCTTATTATTTCCGTCAGATTCTATCCAAACCTGACCCTTATTTCCCTCTACAATCATCTTAACCACATAAAGACCCAGCCCAGTCCCGCCAGCGTTTAATCTTTTTACATCTTTACCTCGAGAAAACTTAGAAAACATCCTAGGCATTTCGTCAGCTGGAATACCTATTCCCGTGTCTGAAACTGTTATTCGCAAATGATTATTTGGCAAACACTTGTCATTTTTCAGAGAACAAACCTGAAGAGAAATATTTACCCCACCACGCTTTGTATATTTAACAGCATTGTCTACTAAATTTGTGATAGCTTCTTTTATCTTAGCTCTATCAATTTTAACTTCGGGAATTAACTCATCTGATTTAATGAGTTCTAAATATAAACCTTTATCTTTGGCTTTAATAAATAAATTATCAATAACCTCTTGGCAGATTTCTTGAATCTGACAATTATCAAAATCAAACATAACCCTGCCAGACTCCAATCGAGAAACACTCAATAAATCATTTACGAATTCAATCTGTTGCTCGTTAGCATTAAATATTTTTTGCAAAACATCTTTTTGCTCAGCATTTATTTCTCCATAAGAACCTTCCAATAAAAGCGTAGAATAACCTTTTACAGTAGTAGGTGGACCCTGGAGTTGATGCGCCACTATAGAAACAAATTCTGTCTTGGCTGTATCCAATTCTTTAAGCTTATCATTAGCTATTGCCAAATGATCAGAAATTTTCTGCAATTGATCTTTTCTTTCACTAATTTCCTCGTTGGCTATAGCCAAGGCTTCTTTTTGCGCTATTTCTCGTTTAACACCTCTGATTAAAATATAGCCGAAAATAGTTATTAAAAACAAAGCCACTCCATTCAAAATCATGTTAATTGGATTTCGAATGAAAGCAAACTGCGCCGCAACCAATATGAACAACGAAACCACCAAAGCTTCAGCTCCAATAAGCTTAATATTAAAAGTCTTAAACCGCACAATCATATAAGTCAACATTCCCATAAAAAATGTCATAAAAAATAAACCAACAAACTCAACATTATATGAATTTTCCAAGAATAGACTAGCTATATATCCACTAGAAAAAAAAGATAATAGAAAAAGTTCAATTCCTGTGCCAAATATTAATATTTGCTTTCTAAAATTATAGTCAGATTTCAAATAACCCTTAGAGAGGATAATTAAATTCCAAAAAAAGATTATCAAACCCAATATATAATAATAATTAGTATAGTAAAAACCTTCCTCAACTCCACATAAGCTAGTATGAAACTTCATCAATGCATATCTGGTTGGAAGAAATAATATTATAGGAAAAAACATAAGCGCCAATAAAATTTTAATCTTCATTGGCAAATCTTTTTTGTTAACAAAGACATATGCAAAATAAAAAGAAAGAATACAAATCAAAGAAAAGAATAACCCAAAAAAACTCCAGACAAACATTATCAGACTACTCTCGTTATTGGTCCATGTTATGAGATTTATAAATGCCCAAAAAGAAAAGCATATTGAAATTAAAAATAAAATCTTTGCCTCTAAGGATTGTCTGTTTTTTAAAAAAACAAAAAATCCCAATAAAAGGGAAATGCCAATAGCTGTAAAATGAGAATAATAAAGCAAAGCAGGAACATCTGTAGAAAATAAAAAATATATTGGATCTGAATAACTTGGACAAATCATTTATTTATTTTTATTTTAAATTAATTCAATTAATCAAATTGAATTAAAAAGTTTAAATCTTTATTTCTAAAATTATACCATAAATACAAAATTAAACACAAGAAAGAGCGCCTATCTGAAAAATAATCAGACTATTTTAATGTAGCCGAAGTCTTTTTTAAAATCTATTTTTTTATCTAAAACGAGCTTAAATTAATATTATCATATATCACAAACAAAAATAAAACGAGGCGTGAAGCTGCAATGCAACTTCACGCCTCAAAATCAACTAAAAACAATCCACGACAATGTAGTCGGTTGGCTCTTTTCCGGCATAGTTGACCCAATTGTCAATCCTACGAGCAATCACTATCTTACCTTTAAAACGTTTTCTTATAATACTACTGGCACCTACTGAGACCCTGGCATGCATCGACAACTTTTTCGCCCCCCTCTTTATGGATTCATCAATCAATTTTTCCAACAAGGGGGAAAATGTTTTAAATTTCTGATTTTCAGGATCCAACTCAAAGGCTTCAATATAGTAGCAATCCTCTATCGCTAACATCTCTGGATCATCTTCTGCAATCTCTATGAGGGCATCACTATATGGAACAGACATTGCATATCCAACAATCCCACCACATTCATCCTTCATGACAATATTTACATTTCGAGGATTCTCAAGTTTTTCCTTAAAGTAATTCTCGGCGTCCTCAAATTGCCAGTCAGAAGGAAACACTCTTTTTTCCAGCTCAAGAATGCCCCTTAAGACATCACCATTGAAACCATAGATGACTTCTATTATTAGACACATATCACTCCTTCTCCTTTCAGGATATAAATGATTTAATAAAATTATTATCTTGATAATCCGTTGTAAGCAATGAAGGCTATAAATCCAAACAATAGAATAAGACCATTTAGGAAAACCATTATTCTTATTATTGGATGAACATCCTCATTGCGTAAAAGTACAGTTAGCAAGCGAAACATTTTACCAATTAGAGAAAATACTCCCAATAAAACAATTGAGGCCAATACACCAAAGGCAGCAACTTTAACGCCATTGTTAAAATTAACATTATGTTTTTCTGCCAAACCATAGGCCACTTTGTACATCCAGTAACCGCAAAAACCCTGAAGGGTAGAGAGGAAATACAATGATACCCAAATATTTTCCCTGCTTTTGAGTTTTTTTTGATAAGCACAAGTAATTACTTCCGGACCCTCCCAAGCGATCGCCTTTATAGAAAAGTAGATACTGTAAAAAACAGAAGCCGTCTTTCCCCAAAAACCATATCGCCACAAAACATCCGCCACTCTCTTGTAGGCAGCTCCCCAGGTAAAATCCATTTTACTCTTATGGCTTATCCAAAAAAATATGGATGCCCAGAGAAAATCCCAAAGAAAAATACCTGCAAAAATAGACTGTTCAGTGAGAAATATATCTCGTCTAAACATCATCCAGAAAGAGAATGACCCCAGCCCAAAGGCTACCATCCAATCAGTCACTCCGTAAAAAAATCTGCCAATAAAATTCAAGCTGATTTTTTTAACAACCTTGTTAGAAGATTTATCTTCAATTTCAAGAAAAGCACCTACTAATTCATCAATCAAATGTGCCAAAAAATTTGTAATTCTGATTATTCTTTCCATTTCAAGCCTCTTCTTTTTTTGTTGGGGATAAAAATAGATTTAATCATTTTTAAACCCTCATTTATTATTCAATTTTCAAGCTACAGTCATCAATTCACTAACTTGATATTATACACCAAAACAGATTGAAAGTCAAATTTGACAGCTGAATCAATTTGACAAATTATCTATTTCATGCTATTATCTAGCGTTCATGCAAGTTCTTATTACAAATAACCTTAGCTCACTAGGCATGATAAAGAGCTATTAAAAACAAGCAAACACGGGAGAAAAAGAGATGAACACACTTAAAAAGTCTGCATTGGTCGCAATGGTTATTATTTTTAGCTTATCGATTAATTCAACAGGATGGGCTGAGGAAGAAAGCCCCTTTTCTGGAAGTATTGGAATAGTCTTTGCCGACAAGTACCTTTCAGACAGCGGAATTAACGCCAGCGCAGGCAAGGCTATATACCAGCCTGATTTTTATCTAGCCTATGACTCTCGATTTGGACTGTTTAGTCTTGAGCTCTGGGGATCTTTCCAATTTGAAGGGACTTTTCGTGATGAATATGCCAATGAAATAGATTATATCATTTCTTGGCAAAAAAATTTCAAATGGGCACTTATTCAAATTGGGTTCGACTATATCGATTGTGCGCAGTTGCTTGGCAACAAAGAAGGCGATGTAGCTGAGTGGATCATCGATGTCAACCACGAATTCTCTCTTGGAGAAAATGGCGACACTCTTACTCCCTATATCAGACTGGAATGGAATGAATTAATTGGCATGGGTGATACTAGTTCCAATCTATTGATGGGTTTAGTTCATGGCCATGCAATCAATGAGGATTTTTTTCTCAGCAATAAAATTGCTATCATCTTCGATGATGGCAAAGATACTGATGCTGGCACAATTGGCCTATTTCAAACCACACTCAGTTATGCCCTTAGGGAAAATTTAAGCCTTGATCTAATGGGTAAAATTACGTCGCCTCTCATAGACGCTGATGATCGCGATACGGAATGGCTTATGGCATCCGGTATTACCTGGACTTTTTGAAAAAATTGTTGCGTTCGCAGTCAAGAAAAGACCACCGAGATATATTCTCTGGTGGTCTTTTAAAATTTTATTTTGTATGAATTATTCAAGACTTATTTTTAAGGTGTTTTTGTTTCGTCCAATTATTTATTTTAAGCTTTTAATTTTAGTTTCACACTTTTAATTTACTAAATCCATCCCCATTTTTTTAATGTCTTCCTATCTTTAAGATGAAAATCTGAGCCGATATCATTACGATAAAACTTTTTAGGAATAACTATCTTTTTAATTATATCTAAGCTTTTTTTCTGTGCTCCCTTAGCGGTTTTACAACTTTGCGTCACATGCAACACGAAGCCGGAACTTCCAGAAATAAAAAAGTTGCCACACCTATCCTTGGAAACCTCTTCAAAATGAACATGACTCAAATCCTCCACAGTAAAATCAGAGCTAAAATAAATAAACTCTCCCTTAGGGGAATATTTGTTTAATTTTATATCATAGGGAAAAGGAGGAGTAGCCACTAAAACGGCAGTCGCAAATTCTTTTTTATATTTTAAATCATACTGCTTCCCCTCAGCTACAGCTTTTAAAAATTTTCCAACGGGAGATTTTATTAATTCCACATGTAAATGAGTGGCAGGCCAGCCAAAGCGTGTTGTTACTTCTAATGGATACACATTATCTCCATCAACAATACAATTAATATCCACATCTCCTCTAAAATCTATCTTTTTTAAATAATTTTTAAGTTTATCTAATGTTTCTTTGAACAATTTATTATTTTCATCATCTACTAACCACATCAAAGTTCCCATCTCGTATGTTTTAGGACCCAATCCTCCCGAATATAAATCTTTATATTCAATGTTTAATTCAATTGGACCTACCCAATCTTCACCATTGAAATACCTTGCTACCCCTATCTCTATACCAACAGCTTTCTTTTGAATATCAATCGTGGTACATTCTGAGTTTTTATAACGATAGTAATTTTTTAAGACATCTGTTACATCTCGCCCATCTTCAAAATTACCCACATAATTAAAAATTTTATCAGCATGTCCATTTTGTTTTACCACCCAAGGACCTTTATTTTTTCTTACATAATCCATTGCATCATCCACATTAGTAAATCCCTTAGACGGAATTACTGGCACACCATAATTAGCAAAAACCTTTTTGCAATATTGCCTATCATGTTCCAATTTATCCGCAAGCTCGCAACCCCCTATTACCGCATATCCTTCTTTTCTCAATTTGTCTTGCTCTTTTCCATAACCGATACTATCAAAAATTATCAAACCATCTGCTTTTCCCACCCAATCCAATTCTTTTTTCCAATCTTTAACCTTGCTTATCATTCTTTGATAATTGCATTTTTGAGATTTTTCTTCGACAAAAAAACGCACCTGATGTCCCTCGGTTCTTAGTCGATATGCTAAATCTGCACCAGATAAATCCAAAGAAATAAACAATACATTCATAATAAAATTATAAGAAAATTAAGTGAAAATTTTACCTCCAACATAAAAAATTAATACATTGGATTACTAAGTTATATTTCAAGTAATAATTTAAATATTTTAAAAATAACTTTTAAGTGTACTACATTTCTTGTGATTTGTCAATGGTCATCGCCTATTTAAACTGTTCTATTCTTAGCTAAAAAGTCTTTTAATATAAGAAAAATTGAATAAAAGGATATTTTATTCAATCTTATTTATTCTTCAATTGGCAGAACACCCGCTGCGTTGCCCACTTCTTCTCCAGTTTCTTCTTGGGCGGAAATCATATCTTCCGTAGTTTGAATCATTGGTTCTTCTTCCGTCCCATCTTCAGCTGAGCTTTCATCATCACTTTCGAGACATCCTTCATCACCCTCCTCACATTCCTCCCCTATTGGATTTTCTACTGAATAGGTTATCGGATCGCTGCATTCTAGAGAATCCATTTCTGATTTATTATCTTCATTGCACAAAGTAAAATCACATTCTGGCTCATTTTCCTCACAAATTAGAGCTTCGCAACCTTCATCATTCGCATCACAAGATGAAATTTGACTCGCATTTTTATTGATAACTTTGAAATACCACGTGTCTTCTTCTGGGTCACCGGTACACATTTCCCCCTCTTCATCACTCTCAGGGTCGCAATTCCAGACAAAACAAGCTTCATTGTATGGATCACAATCTACTTGAGCCTGAATAATGTAATCTTTTTTTATCAAATAGCGATAAGCGACCAAACCAAAAGAGATGAAAACTAAAAATCCCATCGTCCACCAAAATATCTTTGTTTTTGTGTCCATTTTTATAATTTTTAAAACAAAAAATTATTTATGTATAATTTATGAACTTTATTTTAGTTCCTCTATTGAACTAATTATATCATAGTGGCCCGATTTATTGCAAACAAAAAAAGTTTTTGTGAAAAATTTTAGCCCCATTATATTTTTATAATTTTATTTATTCTTGTAATCACATCATCTATGAGAAATTGAGCTGTTGAAGCTCCAGCTGCCACTCCGATATTATTAGCTTTAGCAAACCATTCTTTTTTTAATTCATTGGCAGTTTCAATATGATGAGTCATTGTTCCAACGGCCGCACTAATTTCCGCCAGTTTGTTAGTATTGCTAGATGATTTTCCTCCCACCACAATCATAACATCCACTTCTTTAGCTAAAGATTTTATTTCCGCTTGCTTAGTAGCACTGTCCAAACAAATAGTATTTTCCATTACAATTTTTTTGTATCCCTGATCCATCAGAGCTAGGACGACATCTTTTAAGAAACTAAGTTTATAAGTAGTTTGACTCATTACGCCAATAATACTTTTTTCAAAATTAACATCTTTGACCTGATCAACACTGCTTACAATCTTAGCTGAATTATCAGTCAAAGAATTAATTCCAATTATCTCCACATGATTTTTATCTCCACAGATCAATGTTTCATAGCCTTTTTTATAAAAATCTCGCGCTACTATCCTAGCCTTATTTACAAAAGGACAAGTCGCATCAATAATTTCAATACCTCTTCTTTTGGCCTCATCAATAATATCAATTGATACGCCATGACTCCTGATAACCATTACTCCTGAACTAGGAATTTCGTCTAAATTTTTTACTGTCCTTAGCCCCTTTTTCTCTAAAGTTTCAACTACTTGGTTATTATGCACCAATTCTCCAATCATATAAATTTCCTTTTTTTCCTTCAATAAATCATTCACCATATCCACCGCTCTCTTGACGCCGAAGCAAAATCCAGCATTTTTAGCCACTATTATTTTTTTATCATACATATTTTTAAACATAAATTAATTCTTGCATCTATCATTATAACTTATAACCAAAAATAAAACGAGAGAAGATGAAACAATGCCGCGTCTCCAAAAAAACAACTCTTTATGAGTTGTTTTTTTGTGTTTCATTTTTATATCCGAAAGAAAACTTTTATTTTTGCATAAATTTCTTTTTGTATTCTTCTTGTGCTTCAATGATAACCTTATGAGCTTCCTCTGGTCCCAAAAATCTTCCCACCTTTACACTATCTTTACCAGTTTGAGGAATTTTATAAATTTCCATAAAAGTTTTTAAATCTTTTCTTTCATAGGGAGTAAGCTCATCCACATGAGTCACATGTTCATAACGAGGATCTTTGGCGTTAACGCAAATTATTTTATGATCCACCTCTCCATTGTCCTCCATCTCCATTATACCTACCACTCTTCCCTTAACAAGAGCTCCGGGAATTATTGGCATTGAACTGTACACAACCGCATCCAATGGATCTTCATCACCTGTATTCCAAGTGTTAGGCACATCACAATAATTAACTGGATAAAAAGTAGGACCATAGAGCACTCTGTCTAATTCTAGAACTCCAAATTCTTTATTATATTCATATTTATTCATATCTCCCTTTTGGATTTCTACGATTAGGTTCAAAATTTCAGGAGCCTTATCTTGCGGGATAGTGTGAAAATGAGAAGCTACATAATTTTCTTGCATATCTTTTTATTTAATATTTAATTTATTACATCCCCTATACTAACATAATTTATTTTAGTAATCAATCCTAGAGTGAAGCTAAAAAATTCCTGCTATTTTTTTAGCCACCCTTTTGTCCAATGCGTTAGGAATAATCTTATTGGCAGTTGGCTTTATTACCATACTAGCCAACACTTTAGCTGCCTTCAATTTATGCGCCATGGTTATTTCTCGCACTCTTTTATCTAACGCTCCCCGAAAGATTCCAGGGAAAACCAAAACATTATTAAGCTGATTCGGAAAATCTGACCTTCCTGTAGCTACGATTTTGGCACCGCCTTTCTTGGCTAACTCAGGCATAATTTCAGGCACCGGATTAGCCATCGCAAAAACAATCGCGTCTTTAGCCATCTTGGAAATATCCACATTATTAACCACGTTGGGAGCAGACACTCCGATAAAAACATCCGCCCCGCAAAGAGCATCTCTAATTGTACCCATCAAATTCTGAGGATTGGTGATTTTAGCAATTTCTATCTTGGAGTCATTGAGTCCTCCCGCTCTTTCTTTAAAAATAATGCCCTGGCTATCCACCATTACAATATTTTTAGCCCCATGAGCAATTAATAACTTAGCAATAGCTACTCCAGCGGCCCCCACTCCACTAATCACAATCTTAATTTTATTTACCTTTTTATTAACTACTTTAAGAGCATTGATAAGACCAGCTAAAACCACAATAGCTGTCCCATGTTGATCATCATGAAAAACAGGAATATTTAATTCTTTTTTTAATTTTTCTTCAATCTTAAAACATCTTGGAGCTGAAATATCTTCCAGATTTATCCCACCAAAAGTAGGAGCAATGTTTTTAATAATTTTAATTATTTCATCTGAACTCTGAGTTTCTATTACAATTGGAATAGCGTCTACTCCTCCTAATTCTCTAAATAAAAGAGCCTTTCCCTCCATAACTGGCAAGGCTGCTTCTGGTCCGATATTGCCTAAACCTAAAACTGCACTACCGTCAGAAATAACTGCCACTGTATTTTTACGGATAGTATATTGAAAAGACAAATCCTTATCTCTGGCAATAGCATTAGAAACGCTAGCTACCCCCGGTGTATATAAAACTTTTAAATTATCTTTAGTTAGCTTTACTTTAGAGTTAATTTCAATTTTTCCCCCTATTTTTTTGGATAACTTTATCGCTTCTGTCATAAATTTTTATTACTTATACCAATTAAAAATCCTCCTTAAATCCTTATCCATTATCGCACTTATTCAAATAAAATCAAATGAAAAAAGTATCCACCCTGGGTGGATACTTTTTATTTTCAATATTTTTACATTTTCCCCTTTGCTGATGCCAAAATACTGATATACTTACGGGTCTAGAGTCTCAATTTTCTATAGATACTTCCAGAGGCTACAGCACCTTCAGCCACCGCGGTAATAATCTGACGAAACTTATTTGATCCCGTAGTGACATCCCCAGCTGCCCAAACTCCCTCCACATTAGTAGCTTGGGCTTGATCCACAATAATATAATCCTTATCATCCAGCGCTACTCCTAAATTTTTTGCAATCACCACTCCTGGCACAGTTCCCACCTCAATAAAAACTCCCTCTACCGGCAATTCTTTAATTTCTCCCTCTTGCTCATAGGTTACGCTACTAACTTTATTTTCACCCTTAATTTCTGTAATATTTTCACTACAGATAAATTCCACTTTACCACTTGTTTTCATAGCCTCTTCTCGAGAAGGCTCCCAGGCCACCTCGCAACGATGTAAAATATAAACTTTTTTAGCAAATTCTGTCAGGTGCTGAGCAGCCATAGCAGCACTATCTCCACCGCCAATCACTACCACGTCTTTGTCTCTGAAAAACATCGCGTCACAAGTTGCACAATAGGAAACTCCCTTGCCTACAAAATCCTTTTCTCCTTTTACATTCATCTTTCGAGGTTTCATACCTAGGGCTAAAATAATAGTCTTGGCTAAATATTTTTTTCCTCCATCAGTGATAACCTCAAAGCTCTCTTCTTTTTTTTCGATTTGTTTAACATTTTCCTGAATGATTGTGGCTCCCAAACCTTCAGTTTGATCAATAAACTTTTTCATCAAATCACTGCCAGAAATACTTTTTTCTCCAGCCCAATTTTCTATTTCTGACGCCTCTACTACTTGACCACCCACTTCCTCGCCAATTACCAAATGCTTTAGTTTATAACGAGAGGAATAAATAGAAGCTCCCAAACCAGCTGGACCAGCTCCTACAATAATCAAGTCATAAACTATTTTTTCTTCTTCGGCCATAATTTTATATTCTTTAGTTATTATATGATTTTAAATTATTTCCAAATTATCTAAAAACTCTCGATATAATCGGATTACTCTTTGTGATTCCTCGTTGTCTAAATAGAATTTATCATCATAAATTATTTTATTTCTGACATCATGAGCCTCAATAAGATTATCTATTTCTTCAATTTGATTTGCATTAGCTTTTTCTAATCTCTCTTTCATATTACTACCAGTATAGCCGATATTTAATAGTATCTCATCCACCAATTTATCAGCCTCTAAGATAGCTATTTTATTTTGCATATTATTCTCCAATTTCAATCTGTTTTCTATCTCTAGCCATCGCTTTTGTATTTTCTTTTTAGAAGCAAGTGGCATTTGTGAACCTTTTATAGTATCTCGAATATCCACGCCTACACCCCTTAGCACCAAAAGTAAAACTATATCAATAAAAAGAACCGAAACATAAATAGCCAAAATAAATTTTACAAACCAAAAAAATCCAGAATTCAGAAAAGAATTTACTATTTGCAAAATTATCACGATAATAGAATCTACATCTATTTCCATAAACTTATATTTTAATTTTTCTCAAAAGCATAGGCTGCATTCAATAATTCCTCTTCTCCAAACCAGCGCCCCATCAACTGTCCACCAATAGGTAAATTTTTTCCGTCTCGTATTACCGTCCCAATAGGAAATGAAATAGCTGGCACACCCACCAAGTTAGCTGTTACTGTATATATGTCAGATAAGTACATCTGAAGAGGATCAACAGTTTTTTCACCCACTTTAAAAGCTGGCTCAGGAGCAGTAGGAGAAAAAATTAAATCTACACTCTTGAAAGCCTCCTCAAAATCCTGTCGTAAAAGTCTTCTTACTTTTTGAGCTTTCTTATAATAAGCGTCATAATACCCAGCGCTAAGCGCATAAGTTCCAAGCATTATTCTTCTTTTTACTTCAGCTCCAAATCCGATTTCACGAGTATCTAAATAAGTTTCTAGTAAATTTCCGCCACCTATTTTTGATTTTTCTTGATCATCAATACTTAATCCATATCTGATGCCATCAAATCTAGCCATATTAGAACTAACTTCGCATGGAACAATAATATAATAAACTGGCAAAGCATATTCACTATAGGGTAAATCAATTTCCACCAATGTTGCCCCTAGCTTTTTAAATTTTTCTAAAGCCCCAATGGCGATATCCTTTATTTCTGAATCTAAGCCACCATTGAAATATTCCTTAGGTACCCCTATTTTCATTCCGTTAATATCACCTCTTAGATAATCCTCGTAAAGTTTTCCTCCGCTCTTAGCTGAAGTAGCATCTTTCTTATCTCTGCCAGCAATCCTCGACAAGACGATAGCTGCATCCTCCACGGTTTTAGTTATGGGACCGATTTGATCAAGACTAGAGGCCATCGCTAAAAGTCCGTGACGAGAAACTCTCCCATAAGTAGGTTTAAGTCCCACTACGCCGCAAAATGAAGCAGGTTGACGCACTGATCCACCAGTATCTGAACCTAAGGTATAAACAGCCATATCTCCAGCCACAGCTGCTGCTGATCCACCTGAAGAACCTCCAGGTACCCGACTTAAATCATGAGGATTTTTAGTTTTTTGATAAGCACTGGATTCAGTTGATGCCCCCATCGCAAACTCATCCATATTGGTTTTACCCAATATGATAGCTCCTTGTTTTTTAAGTTTTTTCACCACTGTCGCATCAAAAGGTGCAATATAGTTATCTAATATTTTTGAAGCTGCTGTTGTCCTTCCTCCCGCCACACACATATTATCTTTTATTGCCATTGGGATACCGCCCAACAAATCAAACTCTTCTCCTTTTTTGATTTTTTCATCCATCTCTTGAGCAGTAGCTAGGGCAATTTCTTTATCTAAAGTCAAATAAGCTAAGATATCTTTATCTTTTTTTTCAATTTCACTAAAATAATTTTGAGTTAATTCCAAGGAAGTAATTTTTCCATTTTTTAGATTTTCGTGTAGTTCTCTTATCATAAGTTATACCAAAATACTTTTTACTTTAGCTTGATTATTTTGTTTATCGGGAAAATTGTTTATAATTTCTTTTTTTGTTTCTGCTGCGCAATCATTCGCCACATCTTCTCGGACAACACTATGCGATCCGGTAATGTGTCCTATTGGCTCAATATTTTCAGTATCAGCTTTTTCTAATTTTTTGAAATAATCTAAAATAAGAGAAAGTTCTCTCTGATATTTTTCTATTTCTTCCTCCCTTAATCCGATTCTGGCTAACTCCGCAATGTGTATAATATCCTCTTTTTTTAACATAATAAAAAAATTTATTTTTTAAAACCCCAAACTCTAAGAAACAAGACACGGACAAATCTCAAATTAGAATTTTCAAACAACTAACGGGCATGCCTTCTACTTGTTATTTTGAATTTGTTTGGAAATTGTTTCTTGTGATTTGTTTCTTAAAAAATTATTTTATTAGCTCCTTGCTTCATTAAATAATAAGCTGTATCATAACATTTCTTTGAACATTTTTTCATCTAAAATTTTTACTCCTAATTTTTGAGCCTTTTCATATTTTGAACCGACACTTTCTCCTGCCAGTAAAAAATCCGTTTTAGCACTCACCGAAGAAGATATTTTACCCCCTTCTTTTCTAATGATATCTTTTATTTCTTCTCTTGTAAAGCCAGATAATGCCCCAGTTAAAACAAAATTTTTACCCTTCATGACACCATCTTCTGCACTAGAATTATCCAAAAATACTTCCACTCCTAATGCTTTCATCTTATTTAAAATTTTTATATTTTTTTCATCGCTAAACCAGCTCACTAAACTTTGGGCAGATTTTTCGCCAATCCCCTTGATGCCCATCCAATCCTCAACTGTAATTTTTGGAAAATAATTGATTATTTCTGTTAAAAAATTTTTAGATTTAGTATTTATTGGAAATTGAAAATTAGAAATTAGAAATTCTCTATTAATTTCTCCAGAAATTAATAGAGCAGTTTCTTCTCCTACATGGCGGATTCCCAAAGAAAAAATAAATTTCTCCAGAGATATTCTTCTTTTTTCACTAATAGCTTTTACCAGATTATCCGCCGATTTCTCGGCAAATCTCTCCAATGGCTCCAAATCTCCCTTGGTAATTTCAAAGATATCAGCAAAATTTTCAATTATTCCAGCCTGAATAAGTTGCTCCACTATTTTTTCTCCCAAACCCTCAATATCAAAACCCTTTCTGCTTACGAAATGAATTATTTTTTGCATCTCTACTGCAAAACAATTGGGATTAGTGCAATAATGAGCGGCACTCTGTTTATTATTAGCGTTCAGAGAAATATCTGCTCGCTTGACTGAACCTCCGCAAATCGGACAATTCTCCGGCATTTTAAATCTCTTTTCTTTGCCGGTTCGAAGATTTTTTACCACACTCACCACTTCGGGAATTATATCTCCAGCTTTTTGAATCACCACTGTATCTCCGATTCTGATATCCAATTTGTTTATCTCATCCTGATTATGCAAGGTTGCCCGACTAACCACTGAGCCAGCCACCCTTACGGGACGCAAATGAGCTACCGGTGTCAGAGCGCCTGTCCTACCCACTTGTACAAAAATGTCTTCTATAACAGTGGTCACTCTTTGGGCTGGAAATTTATAAGCTATTCCCCAACGAGGAGATTTACCCGTATAACCCAAAGCTTCTTGGATTTTTTTAGCATTAACTTTTATCACTATTCCATCTAATTCATAATTTTCAGCATCTTTTTTATTTACCCACTCTTGATAAAATTTTTCTATCTCTCGAATATTTTGACATTTTTTATAATAAGGATTTACCTTAAAACCTAATTTTTTCAACAGTTCCAATTCATCGATTTGACTCTCAATTTTAAATTTTTCTCCATCTAATTTCTCAATGTCATAGATGAATGAATCTAGTTTTCTTCTAGCTACTACACTAGAATCAAGTTGGCGAATCGAACCTGCGGCAGCATTTCGAGTATTAGCAAATCTCGCCTCACCCTGAGATTCTTTTTCCTGATTAATTTTTTCCAATTCATTTTTACCCAACCAAATTTCACCCACAGCAATTAAATTAATTTTTTCCGATAGTTCTAAAGGAATACTTTGGATAGTTTTGATATTATGAGTCACATCTTCACCCACTTCGCCATCGCCTCGTGTCGCCCCTCGTACCAGCTTTCCATCTTTGTATTCTAATATGATCTTTAATCCATCAATTTTTAATTCAGTACAATATTTAATTTCTCCATAATCAGCCTTTTTAAGGTTACGTTTAAGCACCATCTTATCTATTTTTTCTTCCCATTTTTGCAGCTCGCTAAAATCAAATAAATCATCGAAAGACCATTGTTTAACCGTATGTTTAACTTTATTAAATTTATCCAAAATCTCTCCTCCCACTCTCTGAGATGGGCTAGTAGCTGAATAAAACTCTGGATTTTCTTTTTCCAATTTAATCAGTTCCTCGAAAAGTGAATCATAGACCGAATCATCTATTTCTGGTTTATCTAAAACATGATAAAGATAGCGATGTTTATCTACCTCTTTTCTAAGTTTTTCTATTCTTTGTTGGATTATTTCTTTATTATTCATACCTTAAATTATATCACAAATCATACTAAACTGTCAGCTTTGCCATCCACCAGTTAATTGCAAGAGGTTAGTATATCAACATATCAACCTCTTAATATAGCAAATATGAAAGATTGAATTTAAAAACCCTTTTTACGGATAAAAAGGGCTTGGTGCTAAATCTTTAAGTACTTAAAATCAAAGCTTAGACAAATCAACTGTTGCTTCAACTGATCGAGTTATTTCGTTGTAGGTTCCGACAGATTTGATTTTTGTCACCAATTCCACACTAGAAGAAACCAATGTATTACAAGTTGTTATCGGAGTTACCCCTCCCGCTCCTCTAAAAAAATAAATTTTAAAATCTCCTCCGCCATCAACAGTACCATTTACCACCGCAAGACTATTCTCAACTTGGCAATCTGAACCAAAAACATGGCTCAATAAATCAGCAGCTTCAAGCTCATGATTAGTATCAGTAGTTTCATTCCATCTATAATCTCTTATCTTAGTGAAAGCATATTCTATTCCACTATCGGCTACCTGAAAAGAATTAACTGATTTTGCCGATGACAAAGTACTCTTTCTCCCGATATTTGAAGTTGACATCAAGCCTATACCTACAATCAGCGATATCATCATCAAAAAAAGAGAAAACACTAAAACTGACCCTCGTCTTATTGATAATTTTTTCTTATTTTTTTTCATAAATTTATGGAGCATTATTTGGATCTATACCAACATTTGAAACAGTGTAATCTCGAAGAGATGAGGTACTTTGAATCCTAGCACTACTGCCAGTGTCTACAGCACCGCCACTAGTTATTCTCATATTAACTGTTACTAAGCCAACTCTAGTACTTGAATTATTACTATCATTTCCCCTACTATCCCTAGCATAAAAAGACCCTGTTACTGCGCCAGATGTCATAACTATTGCTGGCGATACAAAGGAGGCTCCATTATGACAATTAGACTCTGTAACAGCAATAGTAGTATTAGCTTTTGTCAGAGCGGTGCCATTAAAAACATATCTAATACAACTTGACTGTGAATAATCATACACAACGATAATGTTACCCCCTCCTGCTATGTAGTATTTTACAGAGCTGGTTCTAAATGTCTTGCTCATTAAATTAAGCGCAAATTGAGCATTTTTCATATTTTCATTGACATTCTTAGCGCCCCTGTAAGACTTAAACAACCTCGCAAAAATACCCGAAGAAGCAGCTATGATTATGACAAACATACCTATAGCCACCACTACTTCCACTAGCGTAAATCCTTTTTTATTATTTATTTTTTTATTATTTATTGCCATTTCAGCTTATTGAATTTATTTAAAATTTAAATTTATCAATTACAACTATGTTCCCGTCCCCCAATTAGTCAAAGTTGATTGAGAAAAAACACATTTGTTTGCCGTTGTACAGTTAGAGGTATCAGGATTACCATTATCCCACGAAACAAAACTAGTTACCACTATATCATCACTATTGCTATAGTCCAAAGTTATTGCTCTCCTAAATTTTGTAGCAGTAGCCCCTGTGCTATTATGAGTATAAAACCCAGCAGCATTAACATACAGAGCATAACTAGCGCCAGCACATAAAATCCCTGAACCATAATCAATTTCCTCACCGTTCATAACATATGAATTATAGCTTATGCGACAATCATTTTCCGTATTCCCGGCAGAAACACCAAAACTCGCGAAAGTAGCAGGATCAGTGTCATCAACACCAGATCTCCTTGCCCAGTTATTATCCCTCACATTCCTAGCCAACTCCACCCCCTCTTGGGCAAGCATTGAAGCGATAATGCTGTCTCTTTCATCCTGAAAGCTTTTCAATCCCTGATTATAGAGCGATAAAACTGAAACCATCGTAACTCCTAATACAAAAGTTGAAAGTATTACTTCTCCTATAGAAAAACCTTTTTTATTTTTATTTCTTAACTTAAACATTTTTCTTTAAAAATTAATTACAAGTAGCACTTGAAGACTTTTTAATAAGACCGGCTGAATTAATGCACACATAGCTAGACCCACCACCTTTAGTTAAAGTTATTACCCTCCAACCTGCCCCCATACCAGAAATATTAGCATGCGGGGCTATAAATATAGTATCAGTAGAACCAGAAACAATCACCCCATTTTTCAATGTATAGAGACGATTTAATAAACATGTTCCTCCACCATTGTGCAACCTATAATTTCCTGTTCCATTGGTAAAATCCACCACGTAATTTCCACAACTAGCTGAAATATCTTTTCCAGTCAAAGCATAATTTTGAGCCTCCCTTAAAACTGCTGATACCTCTTCCGCAGCTACATCCAGCTCTGAGGTCCTTTTAGAAGTAGTTAATGACACTATGGAAATTGCACTTATTATCCCAATAATGGCAATCAGTACCACCACCTCTATCAAAGTCATTCCTTTTTTATTTTTTATCTTAAACATATTTATTTTTATTTTTGCAAAGACATTTCCAATAAAATCATTATAACACATAATTTCATTTCTGGGAAAGAATAATAAATCACAAGGACACAAGAAACAAGGATACAGACAAATTTCAATCCACAAGTTTCAAGCAACTATTCATCTGCTACCTCCTATTTATTGTTTTTATTTTCAGCTTTCATAATTATAGACGACAAAATATTTCTCAATTCAATAGCTTCTTTCTTTATATCATCCATTCGTGATTCCAACTCTCTATTAGCTTCCCCAATTAGTTCCAACCAATGAATTGTTTCTTTGGTTTCTTTTCTTGATATTTTCAATCTGTGGATAAAATCCTTTTTACCCAAGGAATCATTGGCTTCGCGATAATTTGCGCCCACTGAACCAGCCGAGCCTACTATTTGTCCAACTAATCGATTATTCATTGAATTTTTAGGTAAGGCATAGCATAATCTTATTACTCTTTTTGCAAACTCTGTAGTCCTGTCTTCTAAATCATATTGCTTTTTAATATCTGACATATTTTTAATTTGAAATTTGTCTGTATCCTTGTTTCTTGGAAATTGTTTCTTTACTATTTTTTTATTAAAAAATAACATAATTCAGAATAGATGGAAATTCTCTGACAATAAAAATTGATAAGAATGTTCCCAGAACGAGAAATGGAATAAATGGAATCTGGCTTTGCATCGTCCCCTTTTTTTGCATGATTATAATTATCGAATAAAACGCTCCGATAGTAAAAGACAATAATAATCCCAATAAAATATTGGGCCAACCTAAAACAAGTCCCACCAAAAGCCCTACATAAACATCTCCCCAACCCATCCATTTTTCCTTAGAAAGAAAAACTAAACTAAAAAAGAAGAGCCAAGATACAAATCCGCCCAATAAATTATAATACAAACTCAAGGATTTAAAATCCAATCCCATCCTTATTTCAGATAAACCATTGAAAGCAAAATTTAGACATATTACTCCCAAAATAACCCAAAAAATTAAAATTGGCACTTCCATATATTGCCAATCATAAGCCAAAAGAACAATAAAAAGAGAAAAAATAATCAGATAGAAGCCAGTTTCCCATAAACTAGCCACATCCAAAAAGTTAAAAAAATATCTACCGATTAGAGCGAAGAATAGTCCTGTAAAAAACTCCACCACTGGATACTGCCAAGATATCCTACCTTTACAATCGCGACATTTAGCTTTTAATAAAATAAAGCTAAACAAGGGAATGTTATCATACCAGCGAATCTGACTAGCGCAATGTTGACAGCGAGATCTCCCTAAGATAGTGTCCATTAGTCTCAAGCGATAAACAATCACATTAAGAAAACTGCCAATAATTAAGCCTAAAATAAAAAAAATAATCAATATCATAATTAAAAAAATTAACAGTCAGTGAAACCAACTACTCCATCTTGATTTAAAGTCGCGCTAGTGCAAGTGCCAAGATTACTTGTTCCAGGCGTTACAATTACCTCATAAATATTATCTGCACCAAAACAGTCACCTCCAGCTGGAGAATTAACGGTAATACTTCCAATTTTAGAAGCGTCTGGATAGATTGAGTCTATAGCTGTCAAACTACACACAGCGCCCCCCGGGGAACTCTGAATCACCCCTTCATCAAAACAACACATCATAACAGCGGAATTTATTGAAGCAGCTAATTTTTTAAAATCAGCATTTTTGGCCTTCAATCTAGCGCTGCTTAAACTTACTAAAACTATAGAAGCCAAAATGCCAATAATTGCAATCACAATTAAAAGTTCAATTAAAGTAAAGCCTTTTTTCATTTTTTATAATATTAAATTTATTAGTCTGTCAAAAAATGTTTTTATCAAAATTTGACAGACCAAAAATTCAACATTTAAAGCACTCCGTCTCTAACAAGGGCTGTAGGTCACACCTTCATCCGTAATAGTTGCAGTACATTCAGTAGTTAGAGTAGTTCCAGAAGTTACTGTAAAAGAAAAACTTCCACTACCAGTTGCTCCACAACTATTCTCAGTAAATGTTCTTGTTCCATCTACATATATAGTGCCACCTGTTGGCTGTGCAGGAACAGTATCTGAAAGCGCCTCGCTATCACAAGCCAAAACAGATGCGGCTTGCAGTGAATGAGCTTGGGCTTTGAATCCTGTTATTTTTGCTTTCTCTCTAGCGCTACTTAAACTTACTAAAACTATAGAAGCCAAAATGCCAATAATTGCAATCACAATTAAAAGTTCGATTAAAGTGAAACCTCTTTTTGTTTTATTCATTTGATTTCACCTCCCTTCTTTTTTTGTTTTTATTTTTAAACATTCTTTATTTTAATTTTATTTTTTATTTTTTGAAGTCTTAATTTAACCAATGGATTTATTATACCACGCTACACCCGAAACACAATACTATTTTAGAAAATATACTTAGGTAAAAATTTTATTTTTTATTTCTAAAAAATACAAATTAAATTTTAGCAAATTTATAAAATTAGAATTGTTGAATCACGCTGTAAATTGGCAACAGTATAGAGAACGCTAATATAGCTACACCAATTCCCAGTCCTACAATCAAAATCGGTTCGATTAATACTGATAAATTTTT
>JAVEXR010000043.1:0-8868 GCA_034003925.1 Candidatus Moraniibacteriota bacterium | reverse complement strand
CCGGAAGCCCCTTAGCCTGTAGCGCTGGCGCGTACGTTTGTTTAGCGCATTTCTGTGAAACTTGTCCTACTTGTGCTCCACCTCCACCTCCACCACCTCCACCTCCACCACCAGTTATTAATGGATCGTGCAATACTGCTAGAGCAAAAACTTATTTAGCTACCGAAACAACTTGGGCTAGTACGAGTTGGTGTACTTCTGGGGCAAGCTCAAATCTGCCTGCTTCCTTCTTGGCTCCAGGTACTTCCACTAGCTGGAATTGTTTGGGCTCTAATGGTGGAGCAAGTGTGACTTGTAATGCTAGCCGTAATGCAGTAAATGGTGCCTGTGATGTTACTAGGGCAAAAATTTATGAAGCTAGTGAAACGACTTGGGCTGGGACGTGGTGTACTTCAGGAACAGGCATTAATCTTCCTGCGTTTCCAACTTTTGGTAGCGCTGTTAGCTGGACTTGTCAGGGCGGTTTAAATGGAACCAGTGCAACTTGTAACGCCAGTCGCAAACTTCCTGCTCCAATAGTGGATTTAAAAATAAATGGATCTGATGGGCCAATTGTCTCTGTAAATAGGGATAATGGAGATAATATAGATTTTTCTTGGAATGTAACAAAAAACACTACAGCAGTAGGTGCAAATACTTATTGTGATAAAAATGGACTTGCTTGGGGAACGGGACAAATAATTCCTCCTAAAGATTTAACTATCCCAAATAATACTGATAATGATTTTCCTTTACCTGGAGCCCCATATCCCAAAACAAATATCCTTCATTCGCTAACTTGTCAAAATAGAAACGGAAATGCTGCTCTTAACTCTTTAACTCATTCAGAAACTATCGGGGTTTCAGTAACATGCAATGAAGGAGATACATGGTCAGGTTGTCCTAAAGAGTGTGGTCTTCCAACGGAAACAGAATCTTGCACACACACTAATTTAAATTGTACAACTAGTGCTTGTGGAGTTAGAAATTGTAATTACGATCCTTGTCCAGTATCAAGCGAACTAAAAGAAGTAAAACCATAAAAAATAAAATCTTAGTTTTAAAAAACAGTCTTGATGTTTATTGAGACTGTTTTTGTTTTGTTTGTTGAAAAATACTAAAAATGTATTGCACCTATTTTTTTTTATGGTATAATAAAATAAACAAATTAAAACTTTAAAAAATAAAAATAATCCCAGTTAAATAATACGAAAGTCATAATTTAACGGGACAAGTAAATATGCAAAGTAAAAAAATTATAGCAATAGTGTTTTTGTTTATTGCTGGTTTTGTGTTGGCTTATTTTTTTGTAGTCAAAAAAATGGGTCAAGATTCTAGTGATACTTCCAGTGATGAAGTTGGTCAAGAAGAAGTTTACTCTGGACCAGAGTGTTTTTATGCGGATATTGTAGAAAAGATTTCAGCTGATCACAATGCCGATGATTGTAAATGTATAAAAGATAAGGAATCTAAATCTCTTTGTGTCGATATGGCTAATGATCTCGATCTTCTTGATAAATCTGCGTCTGATTTAAATATAGATAATTGTGATAAGATTAAAAATAATGAAACCAAAGTATCTTGTCGGGATATGGTTAAAAGTGGTTTGGAGATCAAAGAAAGAGAAGTTTCAAATATTCATGGGATAGAAATGAAAACCAGGTCTGAATATGAAAAAATTAGAAATCAAAACCCTAACGATGTTGGTAATCTCATTTCTTTAGCTTTGTCTTATTTGAGAGAGAGTGCTGGGGAAACTGTAGAACAAGTGGACACAGATAAAATCAATGGCGCCTTATTAATTATTAAGGAGGCTAAAAAGATAGAGCCTGATAATTCTAGAGTTTATTCAGCTGAAGGATATATCTACGTAGTAAGTTTGCAGAATGACAAAGCTATAGTTGCTTTTTCAAAAAGCTTAGAGCTGGATTCTAATAATAACGAAGCATTAATAAAAAGGGCAACTGTATATAGTTTACTGGGAAAAAGCAATGAAGCTATCGCTGATTTAGAAAAGGCTGCAGCCTTAGACAAAGATAAAATTAATGCAGAAATTTATATGAGCCTTTGTGAGTTATATGCTAAAAACTCCGATAAGCAAAAAGCGGCTGAAAATTGCAACATTATAATTAATAGCAACGACAATCAGATATTAAAAAATGAAGCTAAAAAAACTTTAGAATCTATAATATAATATTATTAATTTTTTTTTAAAATATAGTATGAACAAAAATAAAAGTGTGCTAAAAATGGTGATTTTGTTTGCGATTATTTTTTTTGGAGGAATAATTTTTGGAGGTGCTGAAGTGGCGAATGGTTGGTATGTAACAGGAAGCGCTCCGAGCTGTACTCATATATGTTATGATCCTTGGGATTGTGATTCTCCTACGCAGTGGGATTATGACGCAAAGAAAGCTTGTCCCAATAACACAATAAATTGCGATGATCATGCTGATTGTGGCAACAGAACGCCAGTGGGGGGATCTTTGTATTACGCTTGTGGTTATGATTCATGTACTGCAGATACGCGCGAATGTCATTATTTGTATGTAACCTCTTGGAATGCTTGCGTGGCTGGCATCCAAACAGCTAATCGTGCTTGGACTAGAATAGGGGGAACAAGCTGTGCTGATGCTCCAGCTTCTCGAACTTGTGGAATGTGTGGAACAGGTGCTGGTGTTCCATCGAGTAATCCTACTAATCTGTGTGCAGCGGGAACTCCTATTAACCTTACTCACAATGCCACCACTTGGACATGGACTTGTAATGCTACTAGTCCAATAGCTTGCAGTGCTCCATATGTTCCATCTCCGACAGTTACCCTCTCTGCTTCTCCATTATCAGTGAATTTGAACAACGGCACAGCAACCATAGCACCAAAACAAGTTAATTTAACTTGGGGTATATCGAATATTGCATCAGCATGTAGCGGCGGATGTACCTGTACAGCGAGTGGGGCTTGGGGTGGAGCAAAAAGTTATCCTGGCACAGAACCTGTTTGGGTAACTTCTGGCGCTGACCCTACTTATACACTAACATGTAGAAATAATTATAATGGAGAGGGTGCGGCATCTAGAACTGTAACTTCTGCTTGTACTCCTCATACTTATTATGATAATTGTGATGTTAATTGCGACAACGGACAACAAGCGTGTCATCATATAAACTCTGAGTGCAATACAGTCCCTTGTGCGAGCATAGGATGCACTATGCCCCCTTGCCCTGTGAGTAGTCAATATAAAGAGGTGCGACCATAAAGATTATAAAAACTTTTAGATAGAATAGATAAAAACAACTCCGACGTTAAATCGGAGTTGTTTTTATTTTCACTTAAAGAATTTGGGAATTTATGATTTCGGAAATTGTTTTTTGTGTCTTTGTTTCTTTATTGTTTTGTTTTTATACTTTTTGTTTTAATGTTTTAATGCTGAAATGTTAACGTGTTGAAATGCTAATATGTTAACGTGTCAAAGTGCTAATATGTTTTCCTGCGATAGCACCGGTAGTCCAACAAAGTTGTAGAGAAAATCCTCCGCTAGGGCGATTGATATGGATGATATCTCCCAGGAGATAAAGGTTGGGATAAAGGCGAGAGGTCATATTATTAAAATTAACTTCTTTGGGAGTAATCCCTCCGTCAGCAGCCACAGCGTGGTCAAAGCCCAACGTTCCAGTAATAGGGAAGGTTAAATTTTTTAGTTTTTTAGTTAGAATTTTCCTTTCACCTTTAGTAATGGAATTAACGAGTCTTTCAGAAAGATTAACATCAGGTAGATTCAGAATTTCCAAGCAGATGTTTTTAAAAATCAATTCCGGTAAAACATTTTTTACTTTACTGTTGGTATTTTTTTCAAATAATTTAATGATTCTTTTATTCAGTTCGTGCTCGGGCGTATCAGGAAACAAATCAATTGAAGTAGTCACCGGACCGGTGGTTAAAAGTTTCTTGACTTCGCGAGCACTGTTTAAAATAAGTGGTCCGGAGATGCCAAAATGAGTAAAGAGAATTTTGCCTATTTTTTTTAGTTTAACTTTTTCTCCTTGGATAAAACTGATTTGCATAAAAGACCAATCCAATCCGGCTAAGTTATGAATCCAAGTAGCATTAGTGGTTAATGGGACAATATCTGGCTCAGATTTATCGATAGTGTGTCCAAGTTTTTTAAGAAATTTAAAACCATCGCCAGTGGAGCCAGTCTGTGGCGCAGCCAGTCCGCCAGTAGCCAAGACAAAATTATTGGCAGTTATTTTTTCTCCCGTTGAGAGAGTGACTGATTTTATTAAGTTACCTCTTTTTTCCATGGAGACAACAGCAGTATTATTTTTAATCGTCACGTTATTGCTTTTCATAAAAACTTTAAGTTTATCAATCACATCTTGAGCGGATTGAGTTTTAGGAAAAGCTCTTTTTCTAGCTTCGATTACCAAGGGCAAACCAAGGCTAGCAAAAAAATCAAAAGTATCTTGGACGCCAAATTTAGAAAAAGGGGAGTAGAGGAATTTTTTAGCGTTGCCAAAATTATTTAAAAAAGTTTCCGTGTCGAATTCTGCATTGGTGATGTTGCATCGGCCACCGCCAGTAAGTTTGAGTTTTTCTCCTAGTAGGTAGTTTTTATCTATGATCAATACTTTTTTGCCGGTAGAGCCAGCAAAACCAGCGCAAATCATCCCAGAGGGACCGCCACCGATTACTACAGTATCAAAATTAGTATTAGTTTCTTGAGCCATTGAATTATTATTTTTAGCTTAAATTAACAACATAATTATTAATTATAGCATAGAATGGGTAAAAAAGCAAGGAAGATAAATTGTTATATGACTGCATCGTTAAATTGTTGAAAATGTTAATGAATAAACGATTGGGGTGGCAAGTAGATAAGTTACATTTTTATTTTACAATAGTTATATTATCTGGCATAATATGATAAAGTAAACACTTAACAAAAATAAAAATGATAAACAAAAAAGTATCGACCGTTGCAGGAAGTTTGATAATTGTAGCTATTGTAATAGCTATAGGTTTTGTTTTCCTTTCAAGCAAAGAAAAAGAAGTGCAAGATCAAAATAATGAAGCTCGAGAAATAACTTCAAGTATAAACCCTCAAGATAACACAAATCAATCCGCTCAAGCACAACCTATTATTGAAAGTAGGCTTGTGGGAAGTGGCTGCTACAAAATGAAAGAGGGACAAATTGACAAATATAATTTTAGAGAAGACTTTAACCTGGATTCTGCTGATATGATGATAGGATATGAAAACAAACAATTTGGAATTTCTTTTGATGTTCCCTATAATAAAAAATGGGGGAATAAAGACTGTGTAGTTTTGCCGTATGTGCATAGACAAAAAATTGATTCAAATACAAAATATTTAAAAATTGATTTTGGAATATTTAAAGCATGGATCGGGGATGCTTATCATTTTAATATCAGCAAAAAAAGAAGTACTGACGATATAATTAATGAGCAGCGCGGCAGTTCCCCAGATTTAAATCCTAGAGCAAAAACTATTGGTAAGCATCAGGTTGTAATATATGAAAGTTACGGCATGGGAACACAGAGAATTTACGAAATTTTGGGAGATGAAAATAATTATGTATTTACCCAATCTTGGATTAAAGATATAAAAAGTGACTTAGAATCTGATGAATTGGAAAAAATAATTAAAACACTCGAGATTAAATAACGGACATTGGAAAATATTTCATCATTATAAAATAAAGGGGTAGAGAATTATCCCCACCCCTCTTTTTCATGAATCATGTTTAATTCATGAAGGTTGGTTGTTTTTATTGGTTCAGATTGATAAATGCTCCAGGCTCATATCGATGAGGAGCAAAATTACTCTCCATAGAATAGGCTGTACCAACCCCCTTAACCAAATAGGAACTACAGGTAGTGTAATTTGTTGACTGCGGACAAACCCCCTCATTTGCTGGTGTCTTATACCATGTTCCTTCGGTATAACCAACTTCGTCCTTGAATTCAAAGTGAAGGTGATTAGTCGACCATGGCTGTTCACTGGGAATCGCGTAATAATCACCCAGTTCTCCAAGATACTGACCTTTGGCCACAGTCTGACCAATCTGAAGATTTTGAATACTTGTTTTGGAGAGATGTCCATACAGAGAGTAAATCACAGTTGGATTTGTTTCTGTATCACAAGAACCTGTAACTATTGAGCCAGAGGTATTAAATCCATCTCTGTTCTCATGACGAATAACGACTACTGGCCCCCAGCCATGATGGTCATTATCACACCAACCATAGGAGGTATTTTGATTGTTCATCACTTCCACAATAGTTCCATTGGCAACTGCATAAACAGGTTCGCCAGCCGCGTTGCCGTCGCCATTACCGGAATCCATCACATAATCCTGTCCAAGATGACCATCTTCTGCGCTATGCTCACCAACACCAGGACCGTCCCATCCATTCCCATCAGGATTGAGCGTGTTGTTTAGCAATGGATCCGTAACGCCTTGAGCAAGAACCGGGAAAACAAAATCATCGGCTTTCAGATAAAACACCGCCTTCACATTCTTGTTCTCACTCATAGTGACATCTATGCTGCCATCCACGTCAGCCATCGCTAAATCATTGATTTCCCAATGGCTAAATTCATATCCTTCGTTATGCTGGGCATCAAGAGTCACTTCCGTATTTAACGGAAAAGATGCTTGGCAAATCTCATAGCTATCAATCCCACAAAGGATATTTTCTCCAGTAGGATAATCTGAGACCCCTCCGCCCAATTCAGGACTGCGGGAAATGTGAAGCTGTTTAGTAGCAACAAATCCTCCAAAAGAAGATCCGTTAATAAGCTTATCTCCTGCTGTTACCAAATTAAATCCCCATGCACCATACCAATTTTCAGTATAAGTTGCGGTGACATCTTTGTTTGCACGAATAAAATCTCCAAGATTTGAAGTAGGAGTTTGATTATTTCTAGCATAAGTAAAAGGCCAATGATTTGTTAGCCAAGTTACACCATTATCGTCAGATTCAAACACTCTGCAAGTATAATCTGCGGTTGAACGCATTGCTAAAGCGCCATAGTTGTAATCAATAGTAATAGATGTTGCTGCAGGACAATAAACTGCAATCAAGACATAATCAGGAAGATGTTTAAATGCTGATATGCTAACGTGTTATCATGTCTCTCCCTCCTTTGGTTAAATTTTAAAGAACTTGAGTTCAGCTTATAGGGGGGGGTAGAGGAGTGTCAAGAATTTGTTTTAAATTGTTATATTGTTTAAATGCTGAGATGATTTATGATGCATGCTTTATGATTGTTTCATGTTCTATGTCATATGCTCCATGCTTTGTGTTATAATATAAGAAAGTAAACACTTAACAAAAATAAAAATGATAAACAAAAAAGTATCAACTGTTGCAGGTAGTTTGATAATTTTAGCTATTGTAATAGCTATAGGTTTTGTTTTCTTATCTTCAAATAAAAAAGAAAAAGAAATGCAAGATCAAAATAATGTTGTTTTGAATAATTCGGATTTGGGGAATAAAGAGGAAGTGAAACAAGAAGAAGTTGTTGAAAATAAAAAAAAGGAAAATGAAATTCCCAGTGATGTTAATAAAATTACTAGCGATAAAAATAAATGGAAAAATTTTCGAAGTAAGGAAAATAACATTGAATTAAAATATCCTCCAGAATTATACTTATCTACATCAAGAAAGGATATCATTCTAAGCTTATCAAGATTAAGTCCCGAAGAATCAAAAAAAAATCCTGATGCAGGAATAATGAGCCAAATTATTATTTATGCAAAGAATAAAAATGTAGATAACATGGTCGAAGAGATTAAGTCAAACCATCCTAGTGATTTTACGCAAAAAATAGTAATTGTTGATGGTTTACGCGCTATACAGATAACTTACCGCGGTGTGTATGCTGGTGAACTGTGGGTGGAAACTTTAATAAAAAAAGACTCCAACAATACAATTGTTGTTGATTATCCTGGTGATAGTCAATCAAATGTAAGTATCTTCGAAATGATAATAGCAACACTTAAGATAATATAAAAAAAATCTCATAAAATAAATACGGGAGCCCTCCTTAGAGGAACTCCCGTTTTTTGAAGGTCTTTATTCGTAAATAGCAGCTTTAGGGTCAATGAACTTTTCAGGGAAAGCTAGATAGCCGCAACCATCTGCTACGGGCAATGCTCCAGCAAGTGATTCAGGATAACTATATGGTGCCATACGGATACCGAAATGGAAATGTGTATTATCACCTAAATCCGCTATGGTAGCTATCTGTTGTCCCTTTGTAACAGGATCATTTTCTGCTAAGTTACCATATTTGATAACATGCCAATAAACAGTTGTAAATTGGCCATCGTCACTTTCAATCACAATCGCATCAGCCCATGTTAAATGCTGGTCAGTAAATATTTTTTTCACCACACCGGCATGAGCTGCATCAACCCTTTCTCCTACCTCATTTTGATAATTATAAGTAGCACTCAAATCAGCTCCTACGTGCAACTTATATGTTCCAGTCGGACATTGTCCGCACTGTGCACAATCCCACGTATCACTAAAAAAGAAGTGGGCCAGTTCCCTGCTCTCTAACGTTCCAGAAAGAGGGAATTTTAACACTGGCACAAACACCGCTATCACATCCTTGTTCTCACTCATGGTGACGGGTATACTGCCATCCACATCAGCCATCGCCAAATCATTGATTTCCCAATGGCTAAATTCATATCCCTCATTTGGACTGGCATCCAACGTCACTTGGGTATTCAACGGAAAAGATGCTTGGCAAATCTCATAGCTATCAATCCCACAAAGGATATTTTCTCCAGTAGGATAATCTGAGACCCCTCCGCCCAATTCAGGACTGCGGGAAATGTGAAGCTGTTTAG
>JAVEXR010000042.1:0-8873 GCA_034003925.1 Candidatus Moraniibacteriota bacterium | reverse complement strand
CGCTAACAACAAGGCCTTTCTTGGCAAAATATAGCGAGTCGCGTCCTAATCCGCATCCCAGATCCAAAAGGTTTTTATGTTTTGGTTGAATCAAAGCAAAACTTCTTCTGGCGAACTTTGTTGTTGGGTAAAAAATAGGTTTCTCCCATATTTGTTTCCATATCTTATGCTGGTCCATAGAGTAAAATTTTTACGTAATCTTTTACAGATTTTATTTTTATGATAAACCCAGATAATCGAGTCCCAAATCAGCCAAGAGATCGGTATGATTTTGGATCATCGGCTCGCCATTAAAATCAATAAGAGCTTTGGTCACACCTGATGGACCTTTGGGGAAAATCGATTCCAGTCTAGTTCCTCTCCCGCTCGCGTTAATATAGACGGTGGTTTGGCTGAATAGATTTTCTTTTTCAGGATTGTTTGGTGACTCAATCTTGTTGTTATTTTCAAAATTAATAACCATTATTTTTAAATTTCCGCTAGTTTAATCTTAGCACATTGCAGTCCTAAATAAAATATCAGAAAAATGATTTTGTTATTCATATTCTCCTTGATTAAAAAATAAGGGCGAGACGGCATAGTGTTAAACTTAGTCGTCCCGCCCTGTGTCAGGCGCCGAAGCCGCAATGAGTAACGCGCGGAATCATGAAGCGTTTCATCGCCATCACCTCCTTTTTGTTTGATTTTTGTAGCTTATGTTATTTTATGTCACTTTAAAAGAGTAGTCAATGCTTGCATTGGAGATTGTTGTTTCAGGTTACTAGCTGTGGCGAATGCTATTATTGTTCCAGGGTGATTTCTTGTTTAAATTTCATCCTATGCATTGATTTATTATTTTGAGTGCGGAATTATGAAGGCTCTTTCCTGAATGGCTAAAACACAGTTCTTTGATTATCTTTACTTGGTAACCCAGGTCAAATGCTTCAAAGGCAGAGGCCAAAACGCATGCCTCCGTATCCATGCCACATAGAAATAATTCCCTTATATTTTTTTTGTTTAAGAAATTATCAAGGTCTTTAGCTTTGAAGATAGAGTAGCTATTTTTTGTAAATACGTTATTTTTTTCTACGAACATGATCAAAGAATTATGTATTTCGGTTTCTTGACCAGACACCATTGTTTTCCAGTTTAAAAGTCTGAAAAAGTTAGAGCCTTTTTTGTTAACAAACTTCGTGAAGACTAGATAATCATAATCAGCTTTGCTTATATGCTTTACGATTTTTTTGGGAATAAATTTTGTTAGTTCGTTAACAAAATAATTTTGCACGTCGATTATGATCAATGCTTTCTTGGTCATATTATTAGATTGGAAAAATTTGAAAAAAATTCTGCATAACGTTTCTGTGTGATCTAAAATTCTCGTTTTTCTTTAAATTCTTTTCAGAATGCTAATAACTCCGTTATCGGCATCTACTTTGACAAAATCACCATCCTTTAATATTTTTGTCGCAAATATCGTTCCAACCACGCAAGGCTTTTTCATCTCTCTGCTTATGATAGCCGCATGGCTTAGCATCCCGCCTTGATTTGTAACTATAGCCCCGGCTTTTTCACATAAAATCATCAAATCTGGGTTGGTACTTTGTACGACTAGGATATCTCCTTTCTTCATTTTTTCGGCAATTTTTTTGGCTTCTTTTTTATCTAACATAGGAGCGATAATAACTTTTCCTTCTGCAATGCCGCGGCTAACGGGTACGCCCGTGATTTCTTTTTCCGCTTTTTTGTATTGTTTTTTTTCATAATTTTCAAAAATCCTAGCGATCTCTATTGATTTTTCAAAATCAAATGTTTTTAATTTGCCCTTGAAAGCGCTTAGGACATAGGCATTCTTTCTTTGTTTGATAAGTTCATGGTTGATTTTTTTATTTTTTAAAATTGCTTCTAATTCTTCAATAGTTAAATATGATGCGTTTCTCGTTTCCATTGACTTTTGAGATTCTATCGTTGTAAGAATTTTATTTATAATTCCATCTTTCATAACATAGGCATTGAATATCTTTCTGCCTTTTTCCTTGAGACCAATAAGTGTGTTTAGATTATTATTCAATGTTTTTTTTAGATTTTTATTTTTTGTTTTTAACATTTGCTGATAGGTAAAATCGTGATACACCGCTTCGGTAAATCCGTAAAAATACCACAAGGCAGAAAGATCCTTTATTGCAGATTTAAATCTTTTTGAATCAAGGACACCAAGAGATTGGTATTTGGGAATAGTGTTTTTATTTGCCTTATTAATATAAGAGTAAAATGATCTTGAGTATTGATTGAATAAATCTTTTTTTCTAAACAAATCGAAGCCTCTTTTTTCGATTTTTTTGAGTCCTTTTTTACTTAAATAAAAAGTCCAAAATCCATCCTTGTTAATTATAAGGGGGTCAGCATATTTTAAGGATCCATCAAGCAAAAAAGTGTTTATTAAGTAATTGGATTTATCTTTGAGTCTGAATAAAATTTCATATTCTTCAGGTGAAAAAGAAACCTTGAGTATTTTTTTACCAATAGTCGTTATGGGCCTTGATTGCAAAATAAAAAACTTACCGTCTTTTTGGGCCCACTCAATATCGACTGGAAATTTATAATGATTTTCTATTTTTAATATTATTTCAGAAAGATCCAAAATTTCCTTTTCGGATAAAACTTGTTTTTTTCCTTTTTCTTCCGGAATGGCGCGCCATTCATTAGCGATATTTTTAGATCTATATAATCCTTTTGTTTGTGTATTTATATTGATATTGATAATTTTTCTCGGTTCTTTTTTGATGACATAGCTGTCTGGAGTAATTTCACCACCGACAATCGCTTCACCGAGTCCAAAACCCGCTTCAATAACGATCTGTTTTTTATCTTGAGTTACGGGGTGAACAGAAAAGGCAATGCCTGATTTTTCACTTTCAATCATTTTTTGCACTACAACCGCAACGGATATTTTTTGTTTGTGTAGATCTTTTTCAAATCGGTAAATAATGGCGCGCGAACTAAACAGTGAAGCCCAGCATTTTTTAATATTTTCAATCAGTTCTTGCTTATTGGTATTGAGATAAGTTTCAAGTTGTCCCGCCCAAGCTGTGCTTGCTGAATCTTCAGCGGTAGCCGAAGAACGAACGGCAACATACTCAGAATTTAGATTTTTGAAAGATTTTAATATTTCTGAGGATATGGTTTTGGGAATTTTTGCACCGAGGATTAGGGTCTGGATTTCAGTCGATGCCTTATTTACAGCTTGAATTTTTTTAGTATTAACGGAGTCTAAGATTGATTCAATCTTGTTGTCTATTTTCGTTTTTTGGATAAATTTTTCAAAAGTGCTTGCAAGAACGACAAAGCCGCCTGGAACATTAATTCCTAAATGAGTCATTTCTCCCAGTGAAGCGCCCTTGCCGCCGGCTGTTGCGGAATCTTCCTTCGATATTTCTTTAAATTTTTTGATTGTGCTCATATTTAGTTTTTATTAAGACCCCATTCTGAACTTTGGTATTTGTCTTGCTTTTTTATTATCTCGATTTGCTTTTGTATCTCTAAGATATCTTCCTTGTCCAATGGCTCGAATTTATCATAAAATCCAGTCTCGCGGTGGGGGAAATAGCAAGAATCGCCCCATTTATGGACTTTAGCGTTCTTGGCCCGACCGTATAAATGGATGTGCAGATAAGACCCCTCAGGTTTAAAGACGCTCCAGTTGCCATTATCTTGATAGTTTATTCGGCCTAGGTCAATACCTCTGTTGTTGAGACCGATGGTCATTGCTTCTCCGGCTAACATCGTCAATCGCATAAGCTCTATCGCCATTTTGGGGGACAATTGGGTTCGGTCCCTAAGTTTTACTTTGGGGTAGATAATCAGATGGCCGCCATCAGCGCGCGAAACATGCGGGAGATCAGCAGCCGCAACAATAAAGTTTTCTGTTTGATAAATTTGAGTCATGTTATAAAAAGGAATTATTTGTTTGGGAATTTTTAAAAGTTAAATTTCGCATAGTGGGTCAGATTATCTGAATTTGTGGCTGGGTTGAGTTATAAAAACTTAAATGTTTGCTTGTTTTTATTGTATCACTAAGCATTGGTTTATAAAAGCGTAGCTTGATGGGTTAGAGTTTAAAAAAATAAATATTTTCTTTAATATTAGATAAAAAAAAGAAATTTATTAAAATTTGGTTGACAAAAGGAATAAAATATGATATAAAATAAAAATAACAATTTTGAATAACATCTGACATTTCAGGAGGAGAAGAATGTTAAAAGAAGAGGATATAAAAGAAGTACTAAATAATTTCAATTACAAACCAAGCTCTTTTGACAATAATGATCCCGTATGCTCAATATGTGGCCGGTTGTTGGGCCATTCCATATACTCGGAGGTTGAGGATAAGTGGGGCTACATCCACGAGGTACACACAGATTGTTTGAAATAATCCGTCGATGGGTCGACGGGCTTCCAAGCGATCCTGATTAATGGGGTCGCTTTTCTTTTTAGAAAATTTTAAAGAGTTATCTATGAAGGAATCTGTTAAGCAAAATTTTTTACCAAGTAAGGGATATAAAAGGTTGTGGTAAACATCTCTTTTTTCGGACGCCTTTATTTAGTCTGTCCGCCCTTTAAGCGTCAAGACGATAAAATTGTTTGGGTGGTTCCTGAGAATAAAGTGGATGAGCTTGTGTTTGTATTGTTTAAGAATAACGAGTATTGGACGACGTTTCTAAGTGAGTCTCTTATTTTAATATTAACATGACGGTATCATATTTAGGTTTAATTATCTCTTTGGACATATCGAAGTGGAGTCTATAATTTGTTTTGAGCGATAGTGAAGAAAAAGCTATTGAATTAGATATTTTTCTGGAGCCACTTATTGCGTTGTGTTATTTGCGATAAATTTATCATCGAAATTATTCTTTTCCCGATCTACTTTTTTATTCTAATCTCTAAAATTAGAAACTTCTTGTTGTTTTTTAATAGATATTTTTGCTCGTTTGATAATGCTTGATTCATCTAGGTCGGTTCGTTCGTATCGCTTAGACTGTTCTTTCATTCTCAAAATTAAGTAATCCATAGGCTGCCATTGTATTTCACTTAGCCTTTCTTCATCATCTTTCATTCGCAGAGATAGATCAAAATTAACTAGTTCGACTAGAAAGTATAATGTAGTTTTTTCAACAGGTGTTTCATGACGCTTGAATCGGCTTTTTATTGAGCCGATATAGTCTATGATTTTGCCAGATGCGCCGAATTCTTCACTAATCCCTCGCAAAGCGGCTTGCTCGAGGGTTTCGTTCGCTTCAAGTGTTTCTCTCATTAGTACATAAAAGTCTTCTAATTCGATTAAATCTGTTGCTGATTTAAATTTTTTAAAGTAATGACAACAAATTTCGTTTTGATTATTGATTAAAACAGCGCCAACTGATAAATGGAATGGGTGTGTTTCCGTTCCTCTATAAATATTATTCATACTTAAATGTTTGTTTATTGTCTTATGTGACTTTGATAATACAGTATTATGGTAAGATTGTTAGTGCTTCTGTGATATGACAAAATTTGATTGCCTTCAATCGACTTGTAATTCGCGATACAGCACGAATCAGTCTCAAATTTGAATGCGTTTCCTCCAATAAAATCGTCACGAAGCGGCGCAAGAATTATTTATTATTTCGCGCATAGTTAAGACTAGTGAGTCGCCCAGCCGAATTCGCTAAAATGGATATTCTTTTTGATATTATCTAGGGCGAGTTTTATTTCTGGCACTAAGTTGTTCGGAGGACTGTCTAAACTGAACCATTCAAGCTCTTCACATTTATCTGGCTCCATGTTGGTAATTTTGCCAGACCATTTTTCAGCATTAAGAAAAATTCCGAAATACTCTCTGTCCGGTGAAAGATAATGCATAGTGTGTGTGACCTCAAGGTCTTCCGGATTTATCTTGATTCCAGCTTCTTCACGGGCTTCTCTGATAATGCATTGCTTGGTTGTTTCTCCGCCATCAAGATGGCCAGCGATCAAACTGTATTCTCCGTCTTTATAGCCAGTACCTTTTCGTTTAAGGAGTAAGACTTGCCCGTCTTTAACTAATACTAAAAAGGCGGCAGCGTATACTTTGAATCTTTCATTATTTTTTGTGGATGTTGACATTTAATTTTTCAAAATTATTTTCACTGATACCAAGCTTCACCATTTTTCTCGACTAGTAAAAAAATTTTACTTTTTTGTCGATTTGTAATCTGGAATTAAGAGCGCTGACAGAAAGAGAATCGCGCTTAGAGCAAGAAAGTTTTTTTCATAGGATTTATTTTTAATAAGTTGAAAATTATTTTTTGTTTTTAATTTTTGGCAAGCACTTCTTTCTTGAGATACTTTCATCTGGCCTGTTGGCCACTTTTTTTAATCCCTGGATACGCCATGTTAAACGATGTCCGTTTTTGGTTTGTGCTTATCGGGCTTGTATATTTTTACGAATTCCACAACATTTGAAAATAGATTTTCTTTTAAAGCCTCTTCTTTGGTGAAAAATCTTAGATCCACACACTCATCTGAAGTTTTTTTGTTAAGTAATTACTTTTTAGTTTCTTTGATTACTCTTTTAATGATTTCTTGAACTTCTTCATCGGCTACATATGTAAAATTGAATCTGTTTTCAAGAAGCTCTAAAGTGTTTTTATAGGTACGGGCTAACAGCTTTAATGCGTGGTAGAGCTCCGATTTTCCATTATCGTCCTTAGCATGCCGTTGAAAACCGCGAATTAAATCATAGACGGTGTGAGGCTCGCAGATAGGGAGGTGTTTGTCTTCGTTTATCGGCACATATGCCGTTACAGTTTCATTTTTTTCGATAACAGCGCCGATAAATCTATGCATTCCGTCAATGACTCGATAGAATCCTTTTTCATCGGGACCACGCATTAAAATAGTTTCATTCCCGAAAGATGCTTCCTTGGAAAATTTTTTCTTGATTTTTTCGTCTTGCTCGATTAGTTCTTGAAATCTTTTTACTGATCGTTCACATTTGTCTATTAAGACTTTATTCCAGTCAGGAGTAGTGCCAGTAAAAAGGACATGATTTATAGATATGTCTTTTCTTTTGTACTTTATGTTGGGATTAGCTAAAAAATCTCCAATCCAATTAAGACGAATTCCGGCATTGACCAAAATACGCTTTCTTGGATCAAGAAAAGATTTACTTTTCTTATCTTCATGCTTAGCAAGGTCTTCTAGGTATTTTTCAAAATCATCCATCTTTTTTTTCATAATATGTAAAAGTAATTTTTGGACAGAGCTAGTAAGCCTGTTACTTCTATAATAATAAATCACTATAAGAAACTGAAATCAAATCTTCTTGAGAAATCTTGAATAAATCAAGGAAAAATTGACATTGTTCAATCAATTTATCTTTTCCAATCGTGCCATCCTCATCAATAGCTTCAATTTCAACAAAATTACCCAAATTTTCAACTGTGTCAATATGAAATTTTACGTTATCAATAAAATAAATTTCTCTCTTTTTATCAACTACGACCAAAACACCAAGGGCTTTTGTTAAAATTTCTTTCAGTGAAGATTCGGGGTTTGATTTAAACAAATTAACATCGGATTGTTTAGGACCTTCTTTGTTTTCTCTTTGATAATGAATAAGATTATTTTCAATTTTTCCTTCTCTTAATTTTAATCTGCCGTTATTGACTTTAAAGTATGTGTCAATCTGGTGGTCGACACCTTTAAAGTCAGCTTTCTTCGATTTTAAGATTTCTCTTATCCCATTCTGATTATTGGATTTAGCCTTAATTTCAATATTTACATGTGTCATAGCAATTTGATTTCAGTTAGATATTAAAAAACATTTCGATAGGGCTGGCTTTCGATTTCGTTTGACGTTTGAAAAAAAACCGTAACCAGATACAGCTTGTAATGTGATATATGCATTTTTTTTGTCTCGCCTTAGCGAGAAGACTTTTCTGTAATGAAAAAATTTTATTTTTGTCTTGGCGTAGGGGCAGAGGAGCTGGGGGGGGGTGAATGCCCCCGGAGTCAAGACCCCGTATTAAAAAACAACTAAATTTAATGCGAAGAATTGAAATAAAAATTCTTCTTTGTTATTATTGTAGCATAAATTAAGAATAAATATATGAAATTTATATTATGCCATAGCCTCGAAAACGAAATTCAGCACGCTTTGAAAATGTTAGCAAAATTAAGTTGGTTTACTCAGAATGGGTATAAAATAAAATTACCAGAAGGAATCAATCAGGATTATAAGGAAGAAGCAGTTGAAGAAGTTGTAGCTTTTGAATTCCAAGAAGCAAATAAACTTTTTCAAAAGATTAATCCTGAAATTGAGCAAATGCTAAATAAAAATCAAAATACAATAAAAAAGTTTTTTTCTTTTTTTGATTACGATATCCCAGATAAAGTGATAGTATATTTTACTATATATGGACCAGGCGGCTCATATACAGTACCGGATAAAATAATAGTAATGTTAAAAGATGATCCAGAATGGATATTAAAAATGATAATACATGAAACGATTCATATAATAATTGAGGAGCCGTTTATAAAAAAATTTAGTATTTCACACTGGGAAAAAGAGTTTATTGTCGATGGATTATGTAGTGCCTCTATTTTAAAAAAGTTGTATTCAAATTATACTCCACAGAAGCAAACAAAAAAACCTAGCCTAAAGGTTATTAAAAAATTAAAATTAAAAAAAGACCCCTTGTCAATCCCTAAGAATACTGAACTACTATTTGGCAATTTTTATGGGAAAGTTCTTAATAAAATCTAATGTAAATTTTTTAGGTGACTGCAGTTTCAGGCTAGTATGAAGGCGTCTGTTGTTGTAGTAAGCGATTCGCTGATCGATTAGTTTAGACAAGTCTTCGAAAGCCTCC
>JAVEXR010000041.1:0-8879 GCA_034003925.1 Candidatus Moraniibacteriota bacterium | reverse complement strand
AAATTTGACAAAAATCAAGTTTTTTATTCTAAAAATATCAACATGAGAACTTCTAATTTTATTATTTTTTGTACTTTAGCTAATATTTTGATAAACTATAGATATTAATAAACCTTTTATCAGTCAACATGGATAAATTTAATCCTAATGAAATACCGATTTCTCCAGAAAAGCCCTCTCGCCTCAGTGATAGACATCTCCCCAAAAATAAAGAATCTCAAGATTCTCAAAATAAAAATATCCCCGAAAAAATGACTCGGCGCAAAGCTATAAAAAATCTCTTAGCGGGCACAGCATTTGTTGCCCTATCAACTGCTGCTGAAAAACTGGGAACAAATAGAGATATTTTAAAAGCTATGATTGAATATGCTGCATCAAGTCCTACTAAAGAAAAACCCTCCGAATTTGAACAGCTGAGAGATAAAATAGAAGAAGAATATGCACCCTCTGTTGAGATGCAAACACTAGCCTATGAAATTCAAGGCAAGGCTCGCCAATTATTGAAAGATGATAACTTTTTACCTAAAAAACTTTTTAGTGATAATTTTTTTGATGCTATTCAAATTCAAGAATCTCAACTAAAAAGCTATGCTCAATCTGAAAAAGGAGCTATCGGAGTAATGCAAGTACGCCCAATCACCGTTAAAGAAGTTGTCCGCTACTTAAATATATTAGAAACAAAAGGCATTATTAAATTTGAAGGACCCCAGATGAAAAACCTTTCCGACAAGGATGTTGATGACCTTATATTTTTGACCAGGGCAAACAGCGATTTAGGGGAGGCTTTTGGTAAGCTTTATTTTGCAGATCTTTTTAATAATTTTGAAATAGGCAAAGAAATTTTTTCTTTAGGCGGCATCACTAAGGCTCGCACAAAACTTCTCGCTGCCTACAATTGGAACCCTGATAGTTTTAAAAAAAATGAACACAATGAATCCATTTGGCCCCAAGAATCCAAAGAATACTGCGTTAAAATAATGAACAACTTAACCAGCTTAAAAGTCATTCAAAAAGAGATATCTAAATTAGAAATGCAGACGGACCCACGCATACTATCAACGCTCTTAACCATAGAATTAAATCGATATAAAGATGTAGATCTTACAAATTCTCTTTTTTTAGAAATGCTTCATTCTTATCTGGGGGGAATTCATGCCAAAGAAGCTGTCCTCGGCCGTCCTCTAAAAAAAGAAGAGGTGCAAAAAATGATAGACGACCGCAACCATGCCACTTATCGCCTCTTTGCCAACAATACTAAAGAAAAATAAAAAAATACTCCGCTAGGAGTATTTTTTTATCTATTTCTAAAAATTTAGATTAATAGGAATAGTTTTGAAACTGTCTGCTGGGTAAATATTTTTTGATAAAGTTATCAGAGTTAAACACATCAGCCTCAGCCTTTATATCAACTGCGGTCACATTCCCACTAAATTTATAGGGCCAAATCAATTTAAAATCTCTTTCCTCTTGAGATCTGATGGTTCGCATTTCGTTTTTTCCCAAAGCTATCGGCTTACCACTGCTATCCCTTAAGACAATATTGATTTCGATTGAATTAAAATCAAAATAACTTTCGTTCTTTAGCAACCCAGAGGTGACATTTTTTTCAGATTCTTCTTGGAAATTCTTTTCATATATATTTAATTTTGGCTCTTCGTAATCCAAAAATTCATCCCATTGGACATCTTTTATCTCAAATTTTGTAGTATAAGGATTAATTGCAGAGCGCAGATTTAATTCTATAATAAATTTACTCTCATCTGGCAAAGCAAAGCTAGTTCCAGTTCTTTTTTCTAAAACAGCTCCGGACTGATCAAGCAGCTGGAATTCATAATTAAATTTAACTGCTCCATATTTATCGTTGGGATTTGTGATAGCGGCCATTACGTCATACTGACTATTATTTCCATAGACAAAATATTTCTCATCTATTTTTAGAGGTTGAGCATTAATCACCTTTTTACAAGGAGCACAAGGACCCCCACAATCAACAGATTCTTCCATTTGATTTTTTTTACCATCATTACAGGTTGGATCTGGCGCTAAAATATAATATGCCAAAGAACCCAACACCCCGAAAAACATTAAATATACAACCACTATAGCAAATCTCTTTTTTCCTCTATTGATCATTTTAATTAAGTAATTTAAGGCTTATTTTTACAAACTCATTATACCGCTAAACCGTCCAAATGCCAACACGAACCATACTAACACGTTAACTCCGCCCGCTGGCGGATTAGCATTAAAGCATAGAAACAAACCTCCTGCAATCAGCCATTGGAAATTTTAATATTTAATATTGAATGAACACCTGCCTGCCGGCAGGCAGGTTGGTTATTGGAAATTGTAAATTTATTAAATACATTTGCTTTATCTCCCTCATTAATCTAATCTATAAATAACAACAATATAATATTTAACCACAAATTTATGCCACGCTATTTAGGCCAACACTTTTTAAATAATCCTGACATTGTCGATAAAATAATAACTGCTTCCCAAATTCAACCTACAGACGTCATAATTGAAATTGGCCCTGGCGAGGGCGTTCTTACAGAAAAAATTTGCCCCCAAGCCGAAAGAGTTATTGCCATCGAACTTGATAGCAAACTTCAAGATATCCTGCAAAATAAATTCAGTCATCAAAAAAACCTCGAAATAATATTCGATGATATCTTAAAAATAAATTTACCTCAATTATTAAAAGACCACGATATAACAAACTATAAAATAATAGCCAATATCCCCTATTATATAACTTCAAAAATCATTAGATTGTTTTTAGAAACAGCTCAGCAGCCTGATGAACTAATCCTAATGGTTCAAAAAGAAGTAGCACAGAGAATTGTCGCCCCTATTGGTAAAATGAGTCTGCTTTCAACCTCGGTTCAATATTATGCCCAAGCTGAAATCCTTTTTGACGTAACTAAGGATAACTTTAATCCTCCCCCCAAAGTTGACAGTAGCGTAATAAAAATATCTCAAATCAAAAAAAATAATCCCCCAGAGGATAAGAGCTTCTTTCGTGTAGTTAAAGCTGGCTTTTGTGCCCGTCGAAAAACTTTAGCTAATAACTTATCCAACAGTTTTCATCTTGATAAAAAAGAAATAGAAACACTACTACAAAAAGTTGAGTTGTCTTCAAACATAAGGGCTCAAGAACTTTCTATTCAGGATTGGCAGAAATTGGCCGATCTATTTAAAACCCGATTGTCTTAATTAAAATCAAAGCATAAATCGCCACCAATCCCAAAACCCACCAAATCAAATTATAGTTATTTATCTTTTTGCCTTCTCCAGAAAAAACTACGATCCAAAAAGATGCTCCTCCTAAAACAATAGCCCAAAAAGTTAAGCTATATTCATTTAAAAGAATGACACTTAAAAAATAAGATAAAAAAATTCCACTTCCGATGATAATCTTCCCCCAATATTCACCAAAAATCACTGGGATAGTGTAAACTTTATCCAACTTATCTCCAGCCATATCTTTTAAATCCTTAATTGGCAAGGAAAGTGTTAAAGAAATCAATATTAGCCAAAAAATTCTTTTTGGAAAATCCAGGGTGTCCTCTGCTGGACTTACCAATATAAAACCCATAAAGATTACTGTCATAGAAGCCAGGGCACTAAGTAAAGACGCTACCAGAGGAAAACGTTTTAATCTAAAAGGCCAAGCCGAATAAATCCAAGCTAGGGCTTGATAACCCAATAGCAGAAAGGCTATCTTGGGATTAATTATGGCTGAATAAAAAATAGATGCTCCAAAAAGAACCAGCCCCAAAGCGATATAATCATTTTCAGAAAAGGCCTTCACAATCAAAGGTCTTTTTCCATTTGTAACAGCATCTATTTTCTTATCATAAATATCATTAAATACCACCGAAGCCAGCCAAGCCAAAGCTACTGCGATAAATATATTCAATAAACCTAGAAAATTAAAAAAACCAAAGTCCCAATCAGACTCTGTAAACATAACCCCCAGCCCGATACCCACCACCAACAATCCGGCATGATAAATCAACTGCACCGGACGAGCATTTTTCAAAAAAGAAATGAATTGATTTTTGTAATAAAAAAATAGCCCCAAACAAATCACTCCAAACAATAAAATCGCATAAATAAGCGTTAGTTTAATACTCAACGCGTTGAGATAAGTGCCTGTTTCCCTGGAAAAAAACTTAGCTGAAGTAAAAAATAATTGTACTATCTCAATTTCCCCTATCTGCATAAAGCCTTTAGTAAAGCCTTGAATTACAATGGTTACCCAAGAAGGAAACGTAGCTAAAATAAATAAAATTACATAAGCTTGCAAGCCTAGCAATAAAGACTTTGCCTTTTTTCTTGTTTTTAAATATCCGTAAACAATCAAAGCAATAACTGTTACGGCTATCTCAAATCTAACTCCATAAGTAATACCAAAATCAGGACTATCTCCAAAAAAAGTAATGAACCTTTGAGGCATTTCCGCTAAGCCATATATTCCATAAAAACTTAAATACAATCTATCTTTCAGTAAAATAAAATCAATAAGCGGTGGAAAAATTATTATTAAATATCCCCACAGCATCACATTGGCGGCCTGACCTATTTTTAGTTTTAGACCTCTCATCAATAAGCCCAAAAATATCAAGTAAGACAAAAAGAAAAATACAAAAGTGTATGCCACATGATGAAAGAAATAATCCCCCGTTCTATTAACCATTGACCCCAACCAATTCTCCATCAAGACTCGACTGGCAATAATACTCAGAAATGCAACCGCCCAAGTATAAAAAGAAATGGGAGTTTCTTCCAATTTTTTAATTAAACTGCCCAGAAATATTGTCATAAACTTATTTAATATTGAATATTTTACCTCATTAAAAAGAATACCACTAAAATTGTTGGCAAATCAAGTATTTTTATGCTATAATTTTTTCAGATAACCTTACTTTAAATTAAATAAAAAAACAAACTATTAATATGTATTTAGTGAAAGTAAAAAAAATAAAAATAACTTTTTTAGTTTTTTTCCTGCTTTTGATTTGTGGCTTTTCTTTTTCCATAGTAGCCCAAGAAAACTCCAGTGATGGAAGTGTTTTTTCTGACGCTGACCAAGATGGCTTAAGCGACGAAAAGGAAGTCTTCTACAAAACAGACCCGAAAAATCCCGATTCTGACAATGACGGCTATTCTGACGGCGCCGAAGTAAATAGCGGCTATGACCCGACAAAACCAGCGCCCGGAGACAAGCTTGAGACTTCAGAAACCACTTCATCAACCACTACTACTGCTACTTCCGCTGTTGATCCTGAAAATCTAACTGAAGAAATATCCAATAGAATTGCCACTATGGTTTCCTCTGGTGAATCTTCCGATGGATTTGATATGAATAGTATCAACACCTTAATAGAGGAAAGCATGGCTAACAATACGACTTTTGCAGACCTGCCTAAAATTGATGAATCCACTATAAAAATAATGTCACAAAATTATTCGAGTTTTAGCGAAGAAAAACAAGCCAGAGAAAGAAAAGAAGATAATGAAGAATATCTTTCAGCCGTTTTTTTCATTATAAGCAATAATCTACCCCACTCAGTTGATTCAGAGGAAGCTATAAAAAGTTTTACCAATGAAATTGTAACCAAAATTCCTTCCGTTATGTCCAGCGCTGACTCTGGTTTAAGCTATTTTACAAATTTAGCTGATAATGGGGCTATTATGTTGGAAAAGCTAAATGAGTTAGAAGTTCCTTCTGATATGTTAGATATTCACAAAAAAGGCTTACAGTTAGCCACTTATGCCGTTTCACTTAAAGATACAGTTAAGATAGACAACAATGATCCCATTGCTTCCATGGTTAGTCTATCAGCTGTTGAAAACATAATGGTACTTAGCAATGACTTTCTAACGGAAACCGAGGCCAAGCTAGAAAAATTAAACTTAACCGATTTTGTTCTAGAACAAAATTTATAAATATAGATATGTTTAAAAAATCAAAAAAAATCATATTTAGTTTGTTTCTATTGATGTTATCTATTTCGCTTGTCCCTCAACAGAGTGCTCAAGCTTACGTAGCTTGGCCAGATATTGGAAATGCTTTTTTTAGAACGATGCTAGATAATATAGGTATTCAAATTCGAGCTGCCGTAATTGGCGCTCTAAAAAAAGCTGCCATCGATACTCTTAGCGAAACTGTTAATAATCTTGTATCAGGAGCAACTCAAGCTGGATCCTTATTTGTTACCGATTGGGAAGACTACTTATTTAACACTCCTTCTGGCAACACAGCTAGCTATATGAATGACTTTTTTACTGTTACTGCTCGCGGACGTTCAGCTGGATCATACAGTTCAGGAGCTTGCGGAAGTTCTTATACAGAATGGCGCTCAGCCAGAGCTAAACAATATGTTTTGGAGGTTGATTTCACTGAGTGGCAGGATGACTTTCAGGAGTTAGCTTGTAAACCATCAGAAATGTTTGCAGATGGCACTTGGGCAGCCTATAACGCTTTTATGCAGCCAAACAATAACCCTATCGCTTATGCTTTAATGACTGAAAGCGTTTATGAGAAAAAACTCAATGAAGAAAAAGAAAAAGCAGCTATCCAAGCTCAAGCCTATGGCGGATTTAAAGCTCAGCAGACCGAGGATGGAATGGTCATAACTCCAGGCTCAATCATTGAAGGAATTACTACAGCTGCCAACACTATGGATAATGACGCTATTGCTAATGCTGAAAATGCCGGCGAAATAGCAGGAATAGTGGTAGGAAAAATAGCTTCAGGAATCATAAAAAACGGAATTGGTAATGCCAGAGCTAATATCCAAAGTAAAATCAATGATAATATTTGTGACGCCTCTCAAGATTTAAGAGATGGACTCAAAAAGTTCACCCCCAATGGTCATCTCCTCAACGGTGGCTCTGGATTGGGAACTCTCGGCAAATCAGGACGAGATACTTGCCAACTAAACTAAAACATTATAAAAAAAACTTCCTACTATGCTGGGAAGTTTTTTTATTTGGTTATTTTAACCTACGATATGTTTGGTTCTACTTCAGTACCTTCAATTATTTTAGTAGCCTCTTTTTCTGTTTCAAGACCATCTCTTTTTTCTTCTTGTTTGGCTATTTGATTAAAAAATAAAATCCAGACAGTTTGAGAAAATACATTTAAAACAGAACTGATGAAAATAAAAATTCCAAGGATCAATAAACCAGCTAAAATTCCCAGTACAATCAAGGCCAAATCGCTCATCGTTTTATAAACCAATACTCCCAATATTCCTCCTGGAATAAAAATAGCCAATACTATTAAAAATATTCCTATACCTAAAACGAAACTGACCGCTATCATCACTAATCCCATAATCAAACTTTCTTTCATATTTTTTTCAAAAAGTCGGTAAGCTAATTTTATTGACTCAATTACTCCCAAATTACTGCTAATCAAATATATCTGAGCATATCTCAGTAAATAAAAGTACAATATCGAAACAAAAAGAATTAACATTAGACCCACCAATCCCAGAAAAATAGCTATTCCATAACTTTTTAAAATAAATAATCTAACCACTGGAAAAATTACCAAAAAGATAAAAATTAAAAAAGTAACCACAAAGAGAAGACTCATCAAAAATATCCTTTTCAAAAAACTGACCCCTCTTTTAAATCCATCCACAAAAGTAACTTGTTCATTTTTGATAACTTTAACAATTGAATCTATCAAGGCGCTCTTTCCTATTAATCCGATAATAAATAATCCGACACAAACAACCATAATTAAAATTATTCCCAAAATTATCCATTCGGCATAATTTTCCCAATAAAAAGAAACTTTTCGAAATAAGCTGGCATATTCCATTTCATCTAAACTATTCTTATCAGAAGAATTGCCAGAAAAATTACTATTAAAGGAACTACCCATCCCTGCAAAAATCGATAAAAAGCCAAACCACCAAAGCACCCTATTGTTCTTTGTTATTTCTATAGCCTCTTTAATTATTGAAAAATAATCTATTTTTTTATTCATCTTTTTCTTGTCCCGTTAAATTGCGGTAATTCCGCACTATTTAACTGGGGTTACCCTCTCAAAGTCTGACGCTTTTAGGTGAGGGTTTTTGATTATTTAATTTCATCTAAACTAGATTTAAAACTTATTATAATAGAATCTAACATCATCAATCCACTTTGTTACACTTTCCGGATTATGAGCATCGCAATTATATCCACACTTCCATACTACCATTTTTTCAGGAGTATTATAATCTTTTTCGATAAGATCATTTATTCTCTTGGCCACAGATTTCACAGCGTCTTCAGGATTATCAAAACAAGTGTGTCCGCCACTGCCCATTCTCTCTCTTTTTTCTCTAAATCCCCAAAAGTTATAACATTCTTGTCCAGCCATCTTGGGAGTTCTTTTTCCCCAGTTGCTTTCCTTTTTGGCAATCGCGATTATGAAAGCAGCTGTTCGTTCATCCTCCTTGGCGATATAACGAGTCATACTCTCGATTGGAAAACCAGCAATTTCTTTTTTTATTCTATTTTCCAATTCAATGTTTCTTTTGGGTAAATTTTGAATAGGCTCAACAACTGCTACTTTAACATTATTCAAAGAATCCACTGAGATATATGTAAAAACTGACAAAAAGGCAATCATTACCAATAATAAAGAGTTTTTGATCCAATTTCTATCAATATCAAATAGATTAACCAATGTTTCCTTGGAAATATTAACTCCCTCAATGCTTAAATTGGTCATTTTTTCTCTTATTTTATTGTATTTTTGTCTTATTTTACTCATAAAAGGCTCTAAAATATAAAAAACGGGAATTTACACCCGTTTATTTATCTAAATCTATTATACACTATTTTTAAGGAAAAAGCAAGGA
>JAVEXR010000040.1:0-9376 GCA_034003925.1 Candidatus Moraniibacteriota bacterium | reverse complement strand
TAAGAAGTTGGGAGACTCCTGAAGAATGGTTAAGATATTATAATTTTGAAAGAATTCATTTAAGTATTAATGGTCTTACCCCTCAAGAAAAGCTGGAAAGTGTAACCCTTGACTGTTAACTATACAGTGTTTGTGAAAATAAATTGATGATTTTTTAAAATTGTTTTTGTCTCTATTATATTGAGCAGTGATTAACTTATTAAAATAAAAATGATTGGCAAAATTATTAAACAATGTAGATGCGTTTAGAGTGTTTTTTGTCGTATAAATATGTAGGTACTTTTTAATTTGTAGTAAAAAATGATTGGTATTTAAATTTATACAAAGGAGATTTGATTGGGGTCTCATCTGTAGCTAATGGCCGATTGCCGGGTTGACATAGGTGCAGTAAATTTATTTGCTTACAACGGATTATAAATAATGTAAAAAGCTATCAATTATATGTTTTGATTAGCAATATTGAATGAGATTTTCTTTTCAAAGAAAAAGAAAATAAAAGCACTTTTTGGGAGCTTTAAGGCTTAAAAACGCCAAATTACTTAGGTATGGAGTTCCCTTGCAATTACTAATTAACTGTGGTAAAATACTTCTGTTAGTTTTATTTATTTAGTTTAGCATTTTATGGAGTATTCAGAGGGTAAAAACGGAGATGGAGATGAAATAACTGAAGATCGTGAGGAATTATATCAAGGAGTGGGGGGGTTTTTCATGGAAATAATAAAAATATTCATTTTGGCTATAATAGTAATCCTTCCCATAAGGATGTTTCTTTTTCAGCCCTTTTTTGTTCAGGGAGCCAGTATGGAGCCAAATTTTGAAGATGGTCAATATTTGATAATCAATGAGTTTGGCTATAAGGAGACTGATTTGAAAGTGGGTAAAATTGATTCATTTAAAGAAATGACTCGAGGGGAAGTGATTGTTTTTAGATACCCGCTTAATCCTAAGCAATTTTTTATAAAGAGAGTAATTGGTTTGCCAGGGGAGAGAATAACAGTGGAAAATGGTGAAATTCATATATATAATCAAGAAAATCCAAATGGATTTAAGCTGGAAGAAAGTTATCTTCCTCAAGGTTTAGCAACAAAGGGAAGTAAGGATTATTCAATAAAAGAAGATGAATATTATGTGTTGGGGGATAACCGTAACCATAGTTCTGATTCTAGAATGTGGGGTCCGATCAGAAGCAAAGACGTAGTAGGGAGAGTTCTATTGAGAGCTTGGCCAATTAGTGATGCAAAGCTGTTTGTAGATTAATTTTATATAGTAAAGATTTTAATTAAGTATAAAAAATATGCCAATAAAAGCAACGAAAAAGAAAGCCGCTGGGTTAAAGAAAAAAAGTACGCCCAAGAATGAAAAGAAGTCTTCAAAGAAGAGCGCTCTTAAATCTACAAAGAAAAATCCTCCGTTGGAGCCAATCGTTTTGCAGCCACCAAGAGGGATGAGAGATATTCTTCCCAATGAGCAGGAATATTGGAATAGAGTGCGGATGGTTTTGGATAAAGAATACCCTAAATATGGTTTTGGCAGAATAGATATTCCATTGGTGGAGTACTCTAATTTGTTTATTCGTTCTATAGGTAAGGGTACTGACCTTATAGATAAAGAAATTTATACCTTTGTAACTAAAGGAAAAGATAAGGTTGCTCTAAGACCGGAAATAACAGCTGGGATTGCTAGAGCTTATATTCAACATGGCATGAATGTCCTTGCTAAGCCAGTAAAGCTTTTTTGCATGGGTCCGGTTTATCGTTATGATCGTCCGCAAGAGGGCAGATATCGAGAACATTTTCAAGCAAATTTTGATATCTTTGGAGAAGAAGATTCAATTCTAGATGCCCAAATAATCCAGTTGGCTCACCGTATCTTGGGAAATCTTGGTTTAAAAAATATTCAATTTCAAATAAATAGTATCGGTTGTCCTGACTGTCGAAAAGAATATATCGAAATGTTGGTTAGCTATTTTGAATCAAAAAAGAAGAAGCTTTGTAAGACGTGTAAGGTGAGATTAAAAACTAATCCTTTAAGAATATTGGATTGTAAAGAGGATAAATGTGTGCAAGTTTCATCAAGCGCTCCGCAGACAGTGGATCATTTGTGTAACGGTTGCAGAGATCACTTTAAGAACTTATTGGAATATTTAGATGAGTTGGAATTGCCGTATGCCATTAATCCTCAGTTAGTGAGAGGCTTAGACTATTACACTCGAACGGTTTTTGAAATCTGGTCTACTGACGAAGAAGGAAAAAAGAAATCCTTAGGTGGAGGTGGTCGTTATGACAGACTTATCGAAAGTTTAGGCGGAGAACCAACTCCAGCTATTGGTTTTGCTTTGGGAATAGACAGATTGGTTTTGGAAATGAAAAGGGTTAAGGCTAAATCATATGAAAATCCAAAGCCAAGAATTTTTATTGCTCAATTGGGTGGTCTTGCTAAGAAAAAAAGTTTAAAACTTTTTTCTGAATTAGAAAAAGAAGGAATTTTAATTGCAGAAAGTTTTGGTCGAGGAAGTCTGAAATCACAATTGCGAACCGCCAACAGATTAGGGGTGGAAATGACAATAATAATCGGACAAAAGGAAGCTTTGGATGAAACTGTTATTATTAAAAATATGATAACTGGAACCCAAGAAACAATTCCTCAGGAAAAAGTATTGAATGCAGTTAAAAAAATTCTGAAAAGTAAGCCGATGATTATAAAAAAGGCTAAAAAACACTAATATTTTTTGAAAAAAATAAGAGTTAAGTTTTTAGCAAAAATAATCCGGGTGTGCTAAACTATTTGTAGGGCTCTTGAATGTTTTTGAAAAGAGGTATATAATAGTGTTTCATCCGAATGTTTTTGGTGAAGTGTACTTTTGATAGTCGGGATGAGTAAAAAAGATTTGATGATAAAATTTGATTTAAGATAATTATTTAAAGAGTAATATTTATATATTTTTTGTTGTATCGTTAAAGATTTAAGAGATAAATTAAGTTTTTAACGATACAGCAAATGTTGTATAGCCAAGAAAGGAGGTTTTATAAATGATTCAAGTAAGAAAAAAAGACAGAGAGAGCTCTGAAAGTTTAATAAGAAGATTTTCAAGACGCATTCAGCAAAGCGGTGTTTTAATGGAGGCCAGAAAATCTCGTTTTCAAACTTCTAAAAAAACTAAAATCAAGCAAAGAAAAGAAGCTATGTATAAAGTTAAGATTAGAAAAGAAATCGATAAGCTTAAGAAGCTAGATAAATTTGACGACGAAGCCTTAAAAAATATTAAAAGAAAAATGATCTAAACCTTAAATAGTGCAAGCAGTACATTTTTTGTATTGCTTGCACTATTTTTAAAATATATGTCAACTATAAATGAACAAATAAAAATAGATTTAAAGGAGGCGATGAAAGCCGGCGATACCCAAAAAAGAGATGTATTAAGAATGGTTGACAGTATGATAAAAAATGTAGAGATAGAAAAAGGTAAAAGAGAAACAGGTCTTAGTGATGAGGAAATTATTGAAGTGATGATGCGCGCTGTAAAACAGCGTAAAGATAGTGCTGCTCAGTTTATAACTGGAGGAAGGCCGGAGTTAGCCCAAAAAGAACAAGGTGAGATTGATATAATAGCAGCTTATTTACCAGAGCAATTAGGTGAAGAAGAAATTGTTAAAATAGTAAAAGAAGTAATTGCCCAGACAGGTGCTGTATCCTCAAGTGATATGGGAAAAGTTATGGGACAGATTATGGGTAGATTGAAAGGAAAAGCTGAGGGTGGTTTGGTGAGAGAGATTGTTCAAAAAGAATTTCAGGAAATGAAATAGATATATGAAGCTTATTTTAGAAATAAATAATTTAGATAGTTGTAATTTTAGTAAAAAAAGGCTAAAATTGATAGTGGAGAAAACAATTGAGAAAGTTCAACCAAACTTTTTATCAGAAAGAAATATTTCTCTTAGTGTTGGATTGATTTCTGAGGATGAAATTAGAAAAATAAATAAAAAATATAGGAATAAGAATTCTCCGACGGATGTTCTTTCTTTTGGTGATTTTAACTCAATTAAGGAAGTGCTTAATTGTGACAAAGAAAATATTTTTTTAGGAGAACTGTTGATTTGTGTAGAGGATATAAAAAAATATTGCCAAGAAAAAGATATCTCATTTGAAAGAGAATTTTTTAAGGTATTCAGTCATGGGGTTTTGCATCTGTTGGGCTTAAGTCATGGAAAAAAAATGTTTACCATTCAAAATGAAGTGGCTGATGAAGTTTGTAGACAATAAATCAATAAGTAAAAATAAAAACACACTTACATGAAAGATAAAAAAAATGATAAATTTAAAAGTAGCTTAAAGTGTGCAGTTCGAGGATTAAAGTACGTTTTGCGCAATGAAAGAAATTTTAGAATAGAATTGATAGTGGCAATATTTGTTATTTTTTCTTCAATCATTTTTCGTATAAAAAATTGGGAATTTATCGTAGTTATTTTTTTAATTACTTGGGTCTTGGTTACTGAATTGATGAACACGGTAGTAGAGCGTGTTGTCGATATATTAGAGCCGCGGGTACATCCTTTTGCGCGCTTAATAAAAGATATTATGGCGGGAGTTGTTTTGACTTCAGCTATAATGTCTTTTTTAGTTGGTCTTTTTATATTTTTACCGCATATATATAATTTGTTAAATTTGTATTTCTAAATTTTTATGTCAAATAAAGACAATATTATAATTAGTTTAGACGTCGGGTCTAGCAATGTCAGGGTGGCTGCTGCTCAAATCAATAATGAAGGAGATGTTCAGATTTTGGGCGTGGCGGCCGTTAAATCAAGAGGAGTCAGGAGAGGCTCTGTGATTGATATAGAAGAGGTTTCTAAATCAATCAGTGAGGCCATTGGTAAGCTAGAGGGACTAATCGATCATCGCGTACATGATATTATTTTGGGAATAGGCGGAACGGAAATAAAGCTGCAAAAAGCCAAAGGAGTGGTAGCTATCGGTAGAGCTAATGGAACAGTTGAAGAAGAGGATATCCAAAGAGTTTTGGAGGCAGCCAGAAACGCTTCAATGCCGATAAATAGTGAAATAATTCATACCATTGCAAAAAGCTATAAGCTAGATGATCAGGACGATATTAGAAATCCTCTAGGATTAAAAGGTATCAGATTGGAGGCAGATGTTTTGATGATAGAAGACTCATCGACACATCTTGGAAATTTAACAAAAAGTGTCGGGCATTATGTGAATATTGATGAGATAGCAGTAAATACCGTAGCTGCTTCAGCAGTAGTATTGGATAAAGGCCAAAAAGAATTAGGTGTGGCTATAGTGGATATTGGTGGCGGAACAACTTCAATAACTATTTACGAAGAGGGGGAGCTAAGCTATATTTCAGTACTGCCAATCGGAGCTGGACATATCACTAACGATATCGCGATAGGTTTACGAACTTCAATAGATGTAGCTGAGAAAATAAAATTAGAGTACGGAAGTGCTTTTCCGGGAGAAATAAATAAGAAAGATATTATTGAGTTGTCGGAAATTGATATAAAAGAAGAAGGGGTTGTATTGAGATATCATGTAGCAGAAATCATTGAAGCTAGGCTTCGAGAGATATTTGAAATGGTAAATAATGAATTGAAAAAAATTGGCAAAGCCGGACTTTTGCCAGCAGGCGTTGTGCTAATAGGTGGGGGTGCAGAATTGCCGGGAGTAGTTTCTTTTGCTAAAGATATTTTGGGTCTTCCTGCTAAGACAGGTTATCCCACAGAAGTGACGGGAGTTTTGGATAAGATAGATTCACCATCGTTTTCTACGGTGGTGGGACTTTTGGTGAGCTCATATCAAAATGCCTGTAAGAATAAAAATTATAATAAATATATGCAGTTTTTTCCTTCTAATAAAATTGATATTAAAAAAATTAGTGGGAAATTAAAGAAATGGACAGATAATTTCCTTCCTTAGACCTTGCTTGACATAGGGTGAGCAACTATGATAGATTTAGATACTAAGTGTAAACAGAATAAAAATTATTTTTTATTGGGAAGCTAATTTATAAAAAGAATTGGATTCATCAGTAATTATTTAAAAAATATATGGCCGAGGTTAAACCCGATATAGAAACTTTTGCTAAAATTAAGGTAGTTGGAGTAGGTGGTAGTGGAAATAGCGCAGTGAGCAGAATGATTGATTCAAATATCAAAGGCGTTGAATTTGTAGCAGTTAATACTGATTCTCAAGCTTTGCATCATTCAAGAGCGGCAGAAAAAGTTCATATTGGTAAAAATCTGACCAAGGGTTTGGGGGCTGGTATGAATCCAGAAATCGGAAGACAAGCAGCTGAAGAAAATAGGGATGAGATTCAAGAAGTTCTAAAGGGAACTGATATGGTTTTTGTTACTTGTGGTCTTGGTGGAGGAACTGGCTCTGGAGCTGGTCCGGTAGTGGCTGAAACTGCCAAGGAATTGGGAGCTTTAACCGTGGCTGTAGTTACTAAACCATTCGCTTTTGAGGGAGCTCAGAGACAATCAATCGCCAATGAGGCTTTGGAAAATTTAAAAAAGAGAGTAGATACTTTTATTACTATCCACAACGACAGATTACTTTCTATTATCGATAAAAAAGTTACTTTGATAAATTCATTTAAAATTGTTGATGATGTTTTACGCCAGGGGGTGCAAGGCATATCTGATTTGATCACTAAACCAGGAATCGTTAACGTCGACTTCGCTGACGTACGAGCTATTATGGCCGATAGCGGAAGCGCTTTGATGGGAATCGGAATCGCTAGTGGAGAAAATAGAGCTGCTGAGGCAGCCAAGGCAGCTATTAGTAGTCCGCTTTTAGAGTTATCGATTGATGGAGCCAAGGGAGTGTTATTTAATGTCTCAGGTTCTAGTGATCTTACTATGTTAGAAATCAATGAGGCTGCCAATATTATTACTGAGAATGTTGATCCTAATGCTAAAGTTATTTTTGGAGCTGTAACTGATGATCAAGTCAGAAAAGGAGATTTGCACATAACCGTAGTGGCCACAGGTTTTGATACTGATGAGTACGGAGATTCTCCCGCAGATATGATTGCTCGAGTGAGAAAAAATAATATTGCTGAAAAAGAAGAGGTTATGGTTATGGAAAAAGACTTAGATGAAATTGAAGAAATTATTCCAGAAAGAGTGGCTTTTCCAACCAGAAAAGTTGAAACTAAAATGATAATTGAAGAAAAAATACAACCCAAAAGAAATAATATTCCTGTGAGTAGGGATATGAATGAAGAAAATGATGATGAGTTAGAAATTCCAGCTTTCATTCGAAGGAAAATGGGAAAATAAAGATGATCTAAAATCTTTTGATAATAAAAGCATATGTCTAGGCATATGCTTTTTGTCTTATAACATTTTTTGTAGGGAAACTTGATTTATTGTTTTTAAAACAAATAAAAAAACCGTAGTGATTTCCCTCCCTGTTTAGGGGGAAAATCACTACGGACTGAGACTCGAGATTCTCGAGATCAGGTTGTTGGTACAATGATAGCCGTTCCGTGTAACCATGGATTATCGACCTTCCATCTTTGTGCAAAGATGAAAGGCAGTGCCACAGTTGCAATGGAATTTCCAGTGGGACTGGTCATAGATGCCCCCGGCCCAAAGGAAAGGGCCTTGTCCACCCGCTGATAGCCCTCTCCAGAAATAACCACGGCATTGGCGCCCCGCTTTGCAGCTTCGAGGCCCAAGACGCCAAAAAGGGTTACGGTGGAGATTTTTTTGGAATTGCTGTCCAGAGACAGCATCCCAATCTGCCTGACATTTTCTTTTTTCAAACCATTGGGCAAAGCCTCAATATAGAAAGCAATGGTTCGACTTTGCTGGTTTTCCGGCAGGACTTCTTTTTCCTGCAAATCTCCAGTCGTTGCCGGTGAGCGACTCCCGGCCATGTCTTTCAGTTCCTCGACCGTGAATACATACTTAACGAAAACCATTTCACGGGGGTCGTAATAACTTGGCCCCGGTCGGTCATTGTTGGGAGTATTCAGTACTCCGGGGAGATTAATTTCCCCGGGCACTGGATACTGCTGGGCTTCGTTAATGGTTACAGTCGCCTTAACATCGCCGATTCTGGCGCTGGAATTGGAGCTCGAACTTGAATTTCCTCCAGTAGCGTTTCCACCTGCACCACCACCGCCACCTGCACCACCTGTGCCGCCACCGCCGATTACTTGGGTAGTCTGTGTGACTCCTTCGTTGTTTGCATTGGCGTCGGAAGTTGCGGATGAATCAGAATCAGAAACTGCCGATGAGTCAGAATTGGACGACCCCGTCTTGATATTTATATCGTTGTTGAGGTTTTGTTCCTGGTTCTGTTCCTGAGTCAGTGATTGATCCCCACCACCATCGCCGTTCCCGTTTCCACCCCCTTTGTTATGAATGTTGGGGTGAATGTTGACGTGGTCGTTCCCAATGTTGTTGTTATGGGTGTTGTTGTTCCCAGTGGCCATTGCCGAACTGAAAGACAACAATGTAAAAAAACATACAGCAAAAATGCTCAACTTTTTCATGACACTCTCCTTGACTTGAATTTTTTTGATGAGTTAATTTTTACTTGCCTATTTATTTAGATTATTCACCTCCTTGATCATATCAGTGATCCGTTTTTGGTTGACGTTTTCTTTGCTTTCACCACTTACTTGATAATTAAAGCTGGGTAGTTCCAGGTCGAACATTTTCTTGTTCCTTAAAATCAAGAAACATTTAACGCTTGAACCTGGGACAACTGGGCATTTAATCATGAATTTTCTTGTGGGTCGACTAGTATCAAACAGCCAGATCTCATCTTTTACTATCTCGTTTCCGTCGCTTACTTCATAGGCGAGAAAGACGCTTATTTTTTGGGTTCGGTAGTTATTCATATAACCATCAAATCCCAAGCTTAAAGTTCTTTCTGTGTCTATAATGGGGTTACTCTTGGGATGCAGATACTCATTCCAGGGTAACTTTTGCCCCTCGTCATTAACCTCATGGATTCTTGCGATTCCATAAGTCATCTGAACACTCTTCCCATAAGAAGCGGTAAAGGGTTTATTAGAATAAGCTTGTCCGTCCATGTACATCTTGCTGGCGCAACCTTGTGCGGACAATAAGATAAAACAAACAACGATGATTTTCGTAAGGGGTGTCATGGTGTGTCCTCATGTTGTTAAAGTGCCTTTATTGGCATATATCTTTAGATAGGGCCAACATCCTGGTATAGCATATTATATTAATTTTGTCAAATCTTTTTAATCTAAGTTCAAGAAATAGTTGCAACACTTCATTAAAAATAAATATAATGAAGTGTATATGAAGAAATTACAAAAAAGCGTTGGCAAACGTAAAAGATCCAAGCGCATAAGCTACAAGGAAAGAGT
>JAVEXR010000039.1:0-9537 GCA_034003925.1 Candidatus Moraniibacteriota bacterium | reverse complement strand
CCAATAAAAAAATCCCTGTTAGGAATTAAAATTCTAGTGGTGCTAACTATTATAACTTTTTTATCAAAAGTAGTCAACCCCAAGTGACTCAATTTTAAGATTTTTTATAATTTTTTGTTTTAATTATCTTTTTATATTATTCACCAAAGCATTCTCCAAAAAAGAGATTAAAAAAAATCTTTGTGCGGGATTAAGAGATCAGTATTTATATAAGTCCAATCCACGAAAGGAATTAAAGTTCTATGATGCTGATATTATACACCTTTTTAGAATAATCTCAAGTATTCACAAATAGCCCTTATTAAACTAAGGGCTATTATGTTTGTCAAAAGAATCCACTAAAATAGCTTTATTTTATGGCTTTATTTTTTTGAATGGTTGATACAAAGACATCCTCATATTCACCGACCATCCGCTCAACTGAAAATCTTTTTTCCACACTTTCTCTACATTTCTGGGCAGAAATTTGGTCAACCTTACCTACTGCTTCAACCATCTCTTCAACATTACTAACAACAAATCCATTTATTCCATCTTGAATAATTTCCAAGACAGATCCTCGCCTAAATGCAACTACCGGAGTTCCGCAAGCCAAAGCTTCGGTCATCACTAAACCAAATGGCTCCTCCCAAAGAATTGGGAATAATAAACACTTGGCTTTTTTTAAATAATTTGTTTTTCCGACAAAATCTGCCTCTCCCACATAGCGAACAAGCTCTCCGTCAATTTTATCTTTCACTTCTTTATCATAAAAATCTTGATCCACAGGGTCAACCTTGGCCACAATTACTAACGGAATTTTGGTCTTTTGAGCTACTTCAATAGCTTCTAAAATTCCCTTAAAGGGAGTGATTCTTCCAAGAAACAACATGTAATTGTCTTTCTTGTTTTCCAAAGGAAAGTCTTCTATCGGAAGTGCATTATAAACAACATTTGAATTTGGAAAAAACGACACTGGACGGCGTTGGTTTTCACTGACAAATATCATTTCGTGTCGATGTAATGATTTAGTCCCTTGGTAATATTCGATGTTGGATTGGATACTGGTAGTATTATGAAATGTCAACGCTACCGGAGTAATAAAAAAATCTAAAAGATTAATTACAACTCCATCTATATCAAAACGAAAAACTGCTGGTTCATAATTAAAATGAATAATATCAAAATCTCCCTGCCGGCCAAGCACCGTCAAAAGTTGATTTAATTCCCATTGACGATTTTCTTCAATATGTTCTCTGGTGGGATAAGGGCTTGTCTCTACTCGAGTAATGTATTCTTGCTCTATAGTTGAACCACCGCAACAAAACACTGTTATTTGATGACCTTTTTGAGATAAACCACGAGCTAGTTCATCAATAATAAGTTCGATGCCTCCATATTTTTTTGGGGGAACAGTTACCATAAGAGGTGAAACGATAGCTATTTTCATTTATTTGTTTATTAAAGATTTAAAAACTTCTTCATAATTTTTTGCCATTACTGAAATATCAAAATATTTTTCTGCTTCTGTCCTACAGACTTCTCTAGATATTTGATCGATTTTACCCATCGCCTCAGCAAACAGCATCTCATCTTTAATCACAAATCCTGTCTCTCCATCTTTTAAGACCTCACTCACTGCTCCATTATCTAAAGCTATTACCGGAGTTCCACAAGCTAAAGCCTCAATCATTACCAAGCCAAAGGCTTCGTTCCAACGAGAAGGAAATAGGACTCCATCGGCCTCAGCAAATAATTTATTTTTTTCTGTATGCCCGATTTCTCCAATAAATCTTATTTTTTCTCCATCGATATAAGGCAGAACCTCTTTATCTAAAAATTCTTTATCACCCTCTCTAATCTCTCCAGCAATTGTCAGCTTGACTCCAAGCTTATGTGCAGCCTTCACGGCAATATCGATACCCTTATTTTCCGAAAGAGTTCCTACAAAAACAAACCCATTTCCATTACCCTCCAATCGATACTGAAAATCTTTTATATCAATCCCATGATAAACAGTTTTAACATAATTTAACTCAGGCACTAGCTTTCTTTGAGCTTCGCTAATTGAGACAAATGGATAATTTCGAAAAGCATCTGCCAACTCAGGAAAATCTGGCGCCACACTACTATGCAGAGTTGTAACCATTGGGATGGACATAAATGGAGCTAGTGCAATTGGATGAAATCCCATATGATTGTGAACAATATCAAAATCTTTAAGTCTTTTTCCCAATTCAAAAAAAGATAAAAATTCATATTGCTTAATCCCATTCCAATCAAAGCCGCCGACAATATCATACATCGGTCTGGAAATAACTGAGACAAGATTTCCTGCAACCTTAGAACCTCCACAGGCAAAGGTGGAAACTTCATGTCCTAAATCGGTTAAACCCTTGGCGAGATTAGCTACCACAAGTTCAGACCCACCATATTTCTGAGGCGGTACAGTTTTCCAAAGAGGTGCGAGCAATGCTATTTTCATTTGATTTTTAATTTAAAATTTATGTTGAGATTCATTGGTTTTAATAAGATATTTCTCATATCTTTTTTCAGCTACAGCCATTAATTTTTTAGAATATTCTTTGGTCGGATAAATTTTCCAATAAACATAATAAATACAAAACAGAACTAAGGCAGAAATAAAAAAGGTTATCATAGTTATGACTCTTCCTCCTACAAGAATAGCCTCCATAATTCCAATCAGAAACCAACTTCCCAAAATAAATTCCTTATAAGTATTTTTAATCAGACTAGGCATCTTTGATAAAATAAATTTATTGGTACGTTCAAAAGCTGACTTAGTTTGAAAAATAAATGCCAACCAAGCTTCAGAATAAACTAAGGTCATTCCCATATGCACAAGAAAGGCTCGTTGAGAACGCCACCATGAACTCTTTTGATGTTTAAGTGATACCCAAAAAAGAATTCGCTTTGCAAATAAAGTAACAAGAAGAGAGATGCTTGATATATCAAGAAGATTTCGGTGTTGCTCAGTCAATGGAATAAAGGGAAGTAAAACAATAACATAAGCAGAAATTACAGCAAAAGGCAAAAAGTTCAGATGATCCCAAGCTGTAAGATGAATTAGAAATCCAAACCAAGATTTGAATTTGATTTTTCCCAACATAGAAAATAATATCTTTAAAGATTGCGCATTACCAAAGGCCCACCTCCATTTTTGATGTCTATAAGCTTCTAGGTCATAAGGCATTAATCCATAACCCATTGGGCGATCTACATAAACTCCTCTGTGCCCAGCTTTATAAATTCGAATCCCCATATCAGCATCTTCAGTCAATGCTTTTCCACTAAAACCTCCTAGCTGTTTAAGAACTTTTGATTTATAAACACTTACTGTGCCTGTTGAGGGAACGCAATCCAAATGGTTGGCCATATTCATATAAATACCAAAAAAATGACGATATTCATCAGCAATTGGCTGATTTTGCTTATTGCGATTATGATAATGCTGAGGAAATTGAACTAAAGCTATATTTTTTTCTACAAAATAAGAAAGCGCTACATTGATGAAATTGGATTTGACCAAATAATCAGCATCAATAACTGCCACATATTCAGTTTTTGGATTTAGTCTCTGAAGTAAATAATTGGTAGCTCCTGCTTTAAATCCTGCAAGCGGAGCTACGTGAAAAAATTTAAATTTTTCTCCCAGGGTTTTAGTAAAATTCTCAACTGGCTTCCAAACTGACACATCTTTTGTATTATTATCTATAACTAAAACCTCGAAATTTTCATATTTAAGATGTGACAATGTATCTAATGTATGAATTAAGATAGCTGGGGGCTCGTTATAAGAGGGAACAAGTATAGATATGAATGGTTGCCCATGTATCTGTCTACGCTTCGGCTTAAATTTTGGAAGTAAAGCTATGATTATTTGAAAAAAGGACAAAAAAAGCCCTACAATAAGATTGAGAACTACTAAAATAAAAATAAATTGTGGAATATGAGCAGCAGCAAGGGAAATTAGAACAAAAAACAAAATGATACTCATATGTTAACAAATAATAATTAAATTCATCAAAAACATCTAAAAAAGAAATAAGATATTTAATCCGTTTTCCCTTTTGTCTCTATGCCGCTATTTTCAAGCTTACCACAAAAAACTTATTTTTTCCACCCCCATTTATTCACATACGTATCTTATCTTTATATATATTAAAATAAAGACACTTTGATATGCAATAAAAAAAAGACTACCATTTACGATAATCTCGAAACATTCAAAAAATTCATAAAAGACATCACAACTCTAATCACAACAAATGTAACGCGAGATAAACTAAAACTGCCAGACCGATGCCTCGCAAGAACGTCCGCATATCCTTGTATTTAAAGCTTTCCGGAAGTAGTTCGTGAAGTGCGATAAAAAGCATAGTTCCAGCGGCTAAAGATAAGAAAATTGGATTAAGGTTTTGAAAATTAGCTAAGAGGCCAATTCCCAAAATAGCCCCCAAGAAAGTAGCCATTATAGAAAACATAGACGACCTCAGGCAAAAATTATTTTTATTAGATTTTGTCTGTGACATCGTCAGAATATAACCCTCCGGAATATTATGAAGAAAAGTAGCTATTACCACCAAAAATCCCAAAGACTCCGAATGACCAAATGAACTAGGAATAGCAAAACCTTCTGGAAAATCATGCAATATCAAACCCACTGCAACCAGATAAGACATCCTCATCAGGCATTTATCTTTGCAATTCTTTATTTCTTTCATCGAGTGCAAATGCGGAATAACCCAATTGGCTAGCCAAATTACAGCAACACCTATTGCTACCCAAAAAAATAAAAATTTTGCATCTATGTTTTTTAGAGCAGTAGGAATTAACTCAAACACTGATATCAAAATCATCAAGCTAGCCGAAAAACTGGCACTAAAAATAATATTTTTTTTGGTTTTCTTAAATAGACTCCCTAATAAAACCCCAACTAAAGTAGCCGCACCAGCTAAGCTAGCTAATATTAATATATTTAAATTGGACATAATAATTTTATTTCAATATATGAAGTATACCATAACTAACTCTTAAAAATAGTTTAATTTTTTCTTTTGTTTTTTACTTTTAAAGTCCACAGAATTATTAAACAAGCCCTAAACGCAAAATTAATCTAAACCAATGAACAGTCTGGTTTAAATATTTAATAAAAAATAATAATTTAAGGGTCCAATTATAATCTTAAATTCTTAATGAAGGAGTAAATTAAAAGTAAACAGATAATTGCTTACTTTTAATTTTACTTCCTTGTCAACCTCCTTATTAAATAAAAAAGGATGCTGAAAAAAATTATTTTTTCTTACCAATTTTTTTAGCAATTTCTTCTTTGGATAATTTCTTGGTGCAAAAAAACCAATCATGACAAGTAACATTCTTTTCTTTACCAGCCATTCTTTCTTTAGCTACCCCGCAAGAACCCGCAGTCGGAACAATTACATCATCTCCCGGCATCCAATCAGCCGGCGTCGCAATTGAGAAAGCATCGGCGGTTTGCATCGCAATCAAAGCTCGATGAAGTTCTTCAAAATTTCTACCCAAACTCAAAGGATAATACACGATTGCCCTAATTACCCCTTTAGGATCAATAAAGAAAACGGCACGCACTGCTTTAGTACTACTTTCTCCCGGTTGAATCATTCCAAATTTGTTAGCCACCTCCATGGTTATATCCTCGATTAATGGAAATTTGACTTCCATGTTCTTCATGCCTTTGTAATCAATTTTGTCTTTGATAGTTCTAAGCCAAGCGATATGACTATATAAACCATCTACCGAAAGTCCGATCAATTTACAATTAGCCTCTTCAAAACGCTTTTCCATCTTGGCGAAAGTCATAAATTCAGAAGTGCAAACCGGAGTAAAATCAGCTGGATGACTAAATAAAATTACCCATTTACCGACATAATCCTTAGGAAAGTTAATTTCCCCTTGGGTGGTTACCGCTTTAAACTCTGGAGCTTTTTCTCCAATTCTTGGCATCGAAACTGCTTCTTTTTTTTCTTCCATATTTTTTTAATTTAATTGTTAACTAATTAATTATACTACACTTATTTATTACTTATATTGTATTTTTAGTTTAGCTAAAATTACCGTACAAAAGAGAGGCGCAATATTAGTATAAAGGATAATGTTATCTGGCTTAGTAGCTCCATAAGCTATTAAAAAAACTGATTGTAAAAATAATATTGCCACAAAATATCCTGATAAACCCTGAGTTTTTTTTGTTTTTAAGCTTTTAATCACCTGGGGAAATAATCTAATCGTATTAAGAACGCCACCGACAATTCCAAATAATTCCGCCATATTTTTTATTTTTCAATTCTTAATGCCTTGCCTTTAATGATTGCCTCAGCAATCTTTCCTCTAGCTGAAGATAGGATACGTTGAAAAGTGCTCTGAGAAATTTTCATTTTTTCCGCTGCTTCAATCTGATTTAGATCATCAAAATCATTGAGTTTTATTGCTTCTAATTCTTCCTTATCTAAAACAATCTCTTCTAATTTAAGCATCGGGATGCCTCTGGGCTTAAAATAATAGGCTTTGGGCCTAAAACAAATTCGTTTGTAAATTTTTGGTCTTGTCATATTTATCTTATTAATGAATTATCCGAACATTAACCACTGAGGTTTAAAAATAAGCAAAACTCCGATTATAAGCATCAAAACCCCTCCAATCATCTGAGAATAACGAGAATATTTAGTCGTTATTCCGGTCATTTCCAAGGTAATCATGGCTGCAAAAAAAACAAACAAGTCATCCAGCATAAAAAATAGAATATATAAACCAATATAAAAATAATATTTTCCAACACTCAATTCATTCAAAGCCAAAATTTGAGTATAGATCGCCGGCAGACCAGCTGAGCAAATAATTTCTACCAAATTCACCAAAAAAGCTAAAACAACAATTCCTCCCAAGGCTAACCAAAGATTATTTTTATTAACCACGTCCTTCATTTGTGCAAAAACCGCTTGACGCTTTTGATCATTCATTACTCCGCAACCACTTTTTTTGGCAAAAAAAGTCTTCTTAATTACCCATAAACCTCCCACAAGAGCTCCCAAACCAATAAGATAACGCACCCACACGATAAAGCCGAAGAGTAAAAAAAGGTTCAGCCAAGCCGACATAAATAAAAAATAAACAAAAGCCGAAGAAACGATAAAAGCCACTCCTAAAATCCACATTCTCCTTCGATCATTCATCCCCAAAAGAAGACTGATTAAAAAAAGTAAAGTCCACATAGCGCAAGGATTAAATCCATCCAAAAAACCAATCATTAAGGTAAGCAGAGGCAAAGAAAACTCATTTAATTTTATCTCGCCAAAAATTGGTAATTTTATTTTATTATCCAAAAATTGGTTTTCTTTTTCTTTTTTTCCAAAAGAATTATCCTTAGATTCTCCTCCTTCACTTACAATTTGTTGCATTATATCCAGACAAGTAACACTGGAACATTTTTGAATTTCATTTTCAATCAAGAATGAGGTAGTTTCGTCAAAACCAGAAAAATATTTTTTTCCCACTACGGTAAAAGGCACTCCGGCGATATCCACTTCTAAATATTTTCCAATTTTTCTAAGTAATTCTACGTTTTCTTGACTATTGTAAATCTCAAATGTTTTTAACTTTAAGTCTGGATATTTTTCCTCAATTTCAGATAAAAAAGAAGCCTCTTTGGCACAATGAGGACATCCTTCCCCATAAAAAAAATAAATTTTAAAATCTCCTTCTGCTTGTGCCTTAAATACATTCAAAAACAATAAAGAAGAAATTATAAAAAAACAAATATTTTTCTTCATAAACTACTTTTCCTTATTTTCATTTAAAATTTTTTCCAACTTTTCTTTTTCTACTTCTCCACTTAAACGAAGAAATTCTTTTTCATTTTTATCCAAAAAAATGAAAGTTGGTAAAGTCTCATCTATATTATATTTCTCTACCATTTCCTTATTAGAATCAAAATCATAATATTCAGTTTTGAGCCATGAATTATTATCTTCAATTTCTTTCCACCTGGGTTTCATAACCAAACATCCAGAGCACCAAACCGCCCCGAATTTTATTACTTTCATATTTTTAAAGCTAGAAATTAATTTTTTATTTTAGATTGTCGAACCCGCACCAATTTAATTAAACAGCATTGATGCGGGTCAAACCACTTCATTTCTCATAGTCCAAAATTATTCTTTATCTAATTCTTTGATTTCATCTTCTACCATTTTAAGCTCTTGCTTAAGATCTTCAATTTCCTCTTTTAATAATTCCCTCTTATCATCCTTATTCATAGCATTATATTTTCTGTAAAACCAACCGCACATCACTCTACCGTAACCTCTGCCCATTCCCAAGCCCGGACCGTAGGCTCCCTCGCAAAAACCTTGTCCTCGTCCAGTCATTGGACCCTCTCCCATTGGACCTGTCTTATCTCTTCTTGGCATATCTATCACCCCCTTTCTAATTTTAAATTAGTTAGTAATTCTATATTATGAATATATACCCATTATATAATTTTGTCAATAATTTAAAAATAAAAAACACCCGCTCAAATTAGGTGTTTTATTTTTATCTATTTAACTATCGAAAATTCTACAAAAACTTTTCTATGTTTTCTTTGTGCTCCTCATAAGTCTTGGCGCAATGAATCTGCCGGTCATTGTCATGCAAGTAAAAAAGACATTCGGTTTCCTCGGGATACAAAACTGCCTTAATCGCCTCCAGTCCAGGATTACAAATCGGATGAGGAGGAAGTCCTTTGTATTTATAAGTATTATAAGGTGAATCGATATTGGTTATATCTTCCGCCTTTATTGGCGCCCACCAGCCATTTTCAGTTTTTCCCCTGGCATACTGCACTGTTGCGTCTATTTCTAGATTCATCTCTTGATTAAGTCTGTTCCACATAATTCCCGCAATGAGTGGCATATCGGATTTTCCCGCTGCTTCACGTTGGATAATCGAAGCCAATCTCAGTCCGGTAGTCCACAGGATATTTTGCTGGGCAAATTCTCCAATATAAGGAGCAAATTGTTCATCAAAACGCCTAGTCATTCTTTTGGCAGTGTCCAATCCATTTTCACCTACAGGAATAAGATAAGTATCTGGAAAATAAGTACCCTCCAAATATTCCACATTCATTTTGGTATAAACAGTATTCCATTTATCCAATTCTTCTTCATTCCAACCCAAGCTATCAGCTAAAACTTCTCCGGTCTGTTCCTTTCGATAACCCTCAGGAATCGTCACCCATTTCATATCTGCCCTCTCAGTAATTTTGCTAGCTACTTTCCACACATTCATATTTTTAGACATCCGATACCCACCTGCCTCTATCTCACTATCTTTGTTTTTAATGTCCAAAATAAATTTAAATGCAGCCTTATTCCTAATAAAACCCTGACTTTTTAATTTATCCAACGTCTGTTCTTTAGTTTGTTTTTTGTTCACGATAAAAACATCCTCTGTCGCATCTTTTTGTGGAGCACTGAAGAGTAAATAATAAGCCACACCCAAACTCGCCACAATAAAAACAAC
>JAVEXR010000038.1:0-9693 GCA_034003925.1 Candidatus Moraniibacteriota bacterium | reverse complement strand
TCGGTCAAACTGACGTGTCTTTCTTTTTCATCCATCTTATAATCCACCTCCGGTTTTAAGCGCGGAATAATTTGCGCAAATTGTTGGTAGAGCTTGGTGGACTCTGTATCAGGGGCAGAAATAATCAACGGAGTTCGGGCTTCATCAATCAAGATGGAATCAACCTCATCCACAATAGCATAATGCAAAACACGCTGACTCATATCCTCGAGTCGATTGGCCATATTATCACGCAAATAGTCAAAACCGAATTCGTTATTGGTTCCATAAGTTATGTCAGCATTATAAGCTTCTTTACGTGTCACATCTTTGAGATTTTCCATTTCTACACTAACCTCGTTGTCATCAACTTTTTTAGGTTCATAAAGATAAGAGGCACTATGCATGATACAAGCGCTAGAAATTCCTAAAAAATGAAAAATTGAGCCCATCCAATTACAATCTCGTTTGGCCAAATAATCATTAACCGTAACGACGTGCACTCCTTTACCCTCTAAAGCATTTAGATAAATTGGCAAAGTCGAAGTCAAAGTCTTACCCTCTCCAGTTTTCATCTCAGCGATTTTTCCTTGGTGCAAAACGATTCCACCCAAAAGCTGGACATCATAATGCCGCTCACCAGTTATTCGCTTAGAAGCCTCTCTTACTACCGCAAAAGCTTCGGGCAAAAGGCTGTCCAAACTTTCTCCTTTTTTGATGCGCTCTTTAAATTCTGTGGTCTTGGCTTTTAGCTCCTCATCGGTAAGTTGGCTAATCTTTTCCTCCCAAGAATTTATTTTTTCTACGATAGGTTGCAGTTTTTTTATTTCTCTTTCATTAGAACCGAATATTTTTTTAAAAAATTTCATAAGCTATTTTAAATTTAGGTATAGTTTCTTTGCTGAGATTCCCAATCAAGTTGAAAATGACAGAAAAACGATAAATTAAATAAGTTTTTAACTCCCTAAGTATATAAAAATAAAGGCTGAAAGTCAAAGGATGATGAAAAGTTTATAAAGTTTATAAGGTTGTAAAGTTTGTAAAGTGACAAAAAAAATCAGGACACCTGCGACATGGCGCAAGATCCTGATTTGGACAACATGAAATCATTTCTTAGATTGATAGTGTGCCTTGTTCATTGGAGGCATCTCTGGCTCATGGTGGTTTTCCCAATCATCAAGCTCGAGATTCCATTTCACAACCGCTATGGATTCCCAAGGAAGTTGGCCATCTATCAAAACGATTCTATCTTTGGCGGTTAGTTTCTGCCAAGTAAATTGAATAGCCGTATTAAACGTTATGCCAGTAAACTTCTCAACAAAAGGTTCTCCCAGCTCATCCTCACTTTTAATCAAGGACGCAGTTTTCGGAAGAACAACTTCCCAGGAGTCCTTATCACTACCGAGAACAATCTTTGCCTCTGGGCATATCCACATCAATCTCTCCATCATCTCCATAAAATTTAATGTTTTCATTCTCCCCTCCCTACTATAAAATTAATCTAAATGACTTTCCTTAACTAGATTTCGAATCATACCATAAATGTTATTTTTGTACAGTGGAAAGAATCATCTTAGCATGTCAGCATTTTAACAAAATAATATTTAAATTTGTTGACAATAAATAAAACCTAGTCCGAAAGACTAGGTTTTATTCTTTTCACCCTGTTAAATTGCTCCGCACCGCTTTGGCGGATTTAACAGGGTAAACTTTACAAACTTTATGACTCTTCTTATTGCATCTCCGCCTGCACAATTAATCTTTTCCAATTTGTCCTCAGCGGCCAACAAGTAACTAGCGTGATAGTCGGCTTATCGCTGTTTTGAAATATCTCAGCGTCATCAGCAGCTACTACACTTTTTCCTGTAACCTTATATTTATACTCAAAAGATTTTCCATTTTTTTGAACCGCGCTAAGGACAACTTCATCGCCATTTTGTAAATTATTTAAATCCTTAAAGATATAGTTATAATTTCCAGGTGCCCAAATATAGTTACTACTGTGGCCTGAGATAACTGCATTGCCTCTCTGTCCGGGAATTCCAGTCTCTGGAAAACGAGTAACTCCGCTTTTTAAGTCTTCCAACATACTAGCTTCATCTGCGCTAAGAGACCAGATTATCGGAGCTTCTATGCCAATTTTTTGAATTTTTACCTGATAAGTTGGTTTAGCATCACCTAGAGCTACGGGATCATAACCATTTTTAACTTCATCCAAATCATTAAATCCATCATTATCAGTGTCGGCCACAAGCGGATTGGTTCCATGAGCTAATTCACGATAATTTAAAAGTCCGTCTTGATCATTATCTCCGTTGTAATCATTCTTTTTTGGGTCTAAACCAGATTCTTTTTCCCAGAAATCAGGCAAATTATCTCTATCTAAATCAAGTCTTCCTTCACCTACTGGACTGTAACCGTTGCGCACTTCCTGACCATCAACATATTTATCCTTGTCAGTATCGGAGTCTAGCGGATCAGTCGAATTATTATATTCTTCGATCAAATTAAGTCCGTCATTGTCATGATCCTTGTTAAGGTCAGCTTCACTCTCTATTTTTATTTCATATCTATCCAACCAAGACTGAGGAATTTTTCCTTTACTCAGATCTGCCTCGCTGCAAAGGGAGTCACACACCATACTCTTACTTCCTCTAAAATCAAAATTTAAAAAGTAAAAGATTATGGCTGGAGTTGAGATTAAAAATAATATTAATATAATTTTTTTACCTGTAGTCATAAATTTAAATTTAATCATTCATTAAACTTTTCGAGCCTTCATTACTGGAATAAAGGCTCTCAAGTTTTCTGTTTGTTATTTAGCTAATCTTTTAAACTGCTCTTCTAGAGACGGAGTAAGTTTTTCTTTAAGTTGCTTGTAAGATAACAGCATTATTATTGATATCAATCCTGTTAAGTACAAAGCAATTGCTCCAGGACCAGTGGCAGGAGTAACTCTACCCTTATTATAACCAAAGTCAGCTTTAGTATGACTGTCATGGCTACCCTCTAACTCTACATCCGTTTGGTTGTTCTTTTTTCCATCGGGATCATAAGTTTGAGTATAACTAGCCACGTCCTCATCATCTATATAGACTGTATAGTCTCCTTCGCAAAGATCATCAAACTCGTACTCTCCTTTTTTATTAGTAGTTTCTTTGTCTACTAATTTTCCATTATCTTTTTTCAATTTAACTGAAATTCCGCTTAAACCTTTTTCTCCTTTGTCCTGAACTCCATCGCTATTAGCATCCAACCAGACGTAATTTCCAATTGTTCCATCACATCTTTCTTCTTTCTTAGGTTCTGGAGTCGGCTCCGGAGTTGGAGTTGGAGTTGGTTCTGGTTCAGGAGTTGGAGCAGGTGTATCAGTTACGATTACTTTAGATGTATCATCATCACTTAGTGAATCGGTAGTACCAGGTTTACTTGGGTCAGTTGCCTTTACTACAGCTTTATTAATGTAGCTGTCGGTAACATTAATATCTTTACAGATATAACTAAATGATTCTCTGGGGTCAAACAAATCTCCAGTGTATAAGCTTTTTGTCTGAGCCGCACTTCTGTTACAGTTAGGAGCTAACTCATCGTAGATAACTACATCTTTTAAAGGAGCATTTCCAGTATTAGTAACAGTTATCTTAAAAGTAGATTCTTCACCTTTTTTGATTGTTTGAGAATCATCCCCATTATCATTATCGTTTTTTTCGATTTTGATAGATGGTCTCAAGACATTAACCTTAATAGTTGTGTTGCAAGTTGCTCTTCCTCCCTCTCCAACTGCAATCGCAGTATAAGTTGTATTTTGAACAGGACTCACACTTTTAGAACCGTTAAGGGCTACATTGCCAATGTTTTGATCAATTGAAAGACTAGTTGCATTGGTAGATGTCCAACTAAGCGTAGCTTGCTGGCCTGAGTTAATTGTAGTTGGATTGATATTGATTGAACAAGTAGGTGCAGGCGCAGGGATAACCACTGCCACAGTTGCCTGACAAGTTGCTGTCTTACCATTTCCAGCTACAGTCATAGTATAAGTAGTAGAACTGACAGGGCTTACATTTTTTGAACCATTTAGGGCAACTCCTCCAATTCCTTGATTGATAGAGGCGCTGGTCGCATTACTTGAAGACCAATTTAGCGCCGAAATAGCTCCTCTGTTGATGGTAGTTGGGTTAGCGCTAATTCTACAAGTAGGATCAGGCTTAGGCGCTACTGGAGGCTCTATTTTATCTAAAACTATTGAGTTTACATCCACACTTTCCAAAGCGTTACCTGATCCGATTTTTGAAGCTTCACTGCTATACCATTTACCTGTAAAAGTAGTGGCATATTTGTGCTTAGCTTTAAAACTGATATTGCCGGATAAATGCAGTGTACCTAAATCATATACAGCTGTTCCAGTCGAAGAGCTATTTCCTCCTTGATCAGGAATAGTATAATCTTTTCCATTCATAGTCAGGATAACTACTTCGTATTTTTGACTGTCAGTTAATCCTCCTAAATTTACTTTAACTTTATAATCTCCAGAAGAAACATTTATTGTCTGGGTATTAGACTCTCCGTTACAAGTATTTTTTACTCCACACCAAGGAGCTAGATTATAAGGACCTACATCTGCTTTACAATGACAGTTAGGTGCATACATCTTTCCCTCTGAGCCAAAAGTTACACTAGCAGCCTGGGCTTGATTGATATTAACTCCCATTACCACTAAACTACCGGCTAGAAAAATCATAGTGAATAGTTTTTTCATATTGCTTTATTTAATCTATATAATTAATTAATTTATTAATACATTTAAGCCATAAAGGCTCCGATCACTATCCCCATGACGAACATTAGGGTTAATTCGATTGATTTACTCATCTCGTTAAATTATTATTATTTAATTATTTTAACTATCAACCATATCATATTTTAAGCAATTTGTCAATAGCAAAGAGCTTACTATTTTAGATCCCCTATCATTCGGATTTTCAAGAAAAACAAAAAACCCCGATAAATCGGGGTTTTTTGCTTTTTTCCTAAATATTAGCTTATTTTACATTTAAGATTGAATACTTAACTGCGCCTGTCGGAGTCTCCACTTTAGTAGTTTCTCCGGCTTTTTTGCCCAAAAGAGCTTTTCCTAGCGGTGATTCGTTGGATATCCTGTAATTACTTGGATCCGCTTCACTAGCTCCTACAATATGAAAAGTAACCTCTTTATTATTAAATTTAACGTTTACGTCTGATCCGATTTTAGCCAAGCCATCTGTTGAAGCACTATCATCCACTATCTCAGAATTTTTTATCATTGATTCTAAAATAGCTATTCTAGATTCGTTTTCGGATTGTTGTCTCTTGGCTTCACTGTACTCAGCATTTTCACTTAAATCTCCTTGTTCCTTGGCCTCCTTTATCGCCCCAGCAATTCCTTGACGAACTTTGGTTTGTCTATCGTTTAATTCTTCTTCCAATTTTTTTAGGCCCTCTTTGGTAATCAATTTCATTTATTTGTTCCTTTCTTTAGAATGATTTATTTAAAATCAGGTAAAGAAAAATTATTTTTCTAATATTTAAATCCTTAAAATATATCCGTTCACCCACCAATCTTAATTGGCACGAGAAATATTTTAAGCCAGTTGTTTTATTTGCAGATTGATCCTAGGCTTTTAAAAAGCAAAGGGTTTTGCTTTTTATTGCACCCTTCAATTCCTGAGATAAAAAATAAATGGATATTCTAAAATTAATTTAGAGTTTATCGATTTATTCCTTGTGACCCTATGGGGAATTCTCTCTCTTTCTCATTCGGCGTGCTCTGCTGAGCACAGGCCTTATGACTCATCTCGAGCCTGGGTTTATAAAAAGCAAAACCCTTTGCTTTTTATTGCACCCTTCAATTCCTGAGATAAAAAATAAATGGATATTCTAAAATTAATTTAGAGTTTATCGATTTATTCCTTGTGACCCTATGGGGAATTGAACCCCAGTTTTATCCGTGAGAGGGATACGTCCTAGCCTCTAGACGATAGGGCCATTTTTGATAAAAAAAATAGATATGCACTAAGTGCATACACCACCTAATCTACCAATTTTTTGAAAATTAATCAAGAGGCAAATTAAATTTAATAAAAAAGCAAGAAAAAAGCCGTTGGCAAAGTGAAGTAATGTTAACTTCAATTTATTTACCAACGGCACTACCCTAGGGTAGATTTTTAAAATGCGCTCCAATTTATTTGCTCCTTTCTGTTCAGATTTTTCTCTCCTGCACTACCTGCGCAAAAGTTTCGATGTATTCCTTGATCAATCCCCAACGCTCATCGAGAGATAATCTCCAATAAATTGGACTTTCCATAAGGATTCGAATAGCTTCTCGGCAACACATAGCTCCACCCCCCATTCGTTTTGAAAACAAAAAACAAAACCCTAATAAAGCAGTTTTGCGCATTTTAAAGGAACTATCCCTTTCGGTAAAAACAAAAAAGTAAAAAATGTTCCCTCCTTTTTATTCTAACTAATTTTTGTTTTTACCTTGTTATACCTATATTATACTCCCAAAGAAATTCCGATACAATATTATGCAAAAAAGTTATCCACAGGCAATTTTATCAGAATTTAATAGCCTGACAGACCTCTAAAATATTCCTACAATTATATTTAATCGTTCCATCTACATCTGTGCGCCAAATACGAACCATTCCATCTTTTAGACTATCGATAACTTCTTTGTGCGGATGACCATAGCTATTGTTTTTTCCCACAGAGATGATAGCATCTTTGGGCTTAACTTTTTTTAAAAATTCGAGACTGGTCGACGAGTGTGAGCCATGATGGGCCACCTTTAAAAAATCAGCTTCTATATTTAAATTACTAGCCAGTAGTACAGCCTCCCCTTCTTTAGAGAGATCCCCGGTAAACAAAAATTCATTCTCTCCAAAAACCAATCTCGTTACAATACTGTTTTCATTTTTATCTTCTTTTATATCCAGATTACCAACAGGATAAATAATTTCCATATTAGCACCTGAAGGAAAAATTATTTTTGTGCCCACACCTGGGTTTATTTCCGTCACCTTTTTATTTTTCAGTTTATCCAATAGATTCAACCACTCTCCCGAATCGTTTTTGGCTTCTGTCTTAATGATATTTTCTACCCGATAAAAATCCAAGACCTCATCAAAACCACCGTAGTGATCAGCATCCGGATGAGTCACTATTAAAGTTTCTATTTTTCTATCCCAAAATGGCATAGATCTGCCTAGTTTCTCCAGAGTTATTCGTCCATTTCTGCCTGAATCTATCAAGACTTGATTATTGCCACTAGTTACCAAAATAGCATCTCCCTGCCCCACATCCAAAAAATAAACTTTTAAATCACTTTTCTTTTTACTAGCCACTATGATTATTCCCAAAATCAAAGCTATCGCCAAGAGAGTTACTAGAAAAAAATAAATCACCTTTTTATTATCCATAATATTTTCACTTTAAAATTTGGTAATTCGCAACATTTAAATAGCACTATTTTTTAACTATTTTTTTATTTATAACATAAACTGCCCCTCCTAAAATTATATACCAGATTATCACCCCGCCATAACCAAAATTATCAATATTTAAATTGGCAAATTTCAATTGAGCTAACAAACTGATTAATTCTATCTCATATTTAAGCAATCCATAAGCCAGCCAGCCAAAAATTAAAGCTAACGGATAAAAAATAAAACCAAAGATAGCTGCCAAAAAAACAAACAGCATAGTAATCGGAATGATGGGTAAGATCAAGACATTAGCTAAAATCGAAATCACTGCCAAATTATGAAAATTATATAGGATAATAGGCAAGACAAAAATTTGCGCACTGACAGTCATCAGTATTATTTCTAAAATTCCCCAAGCTTTATATTTCTTTAAAAAATATTTATCCCACAAAGGCGCCAGTTTAACCAATCCGATAGTGGCCAAGAAGGAAAGTTGAAAACCGATGTCCCACCTGAGCAAAAGTGGATTAATAAGCAGCATAATAGCACCCGCCAGCAAGATAGCATTATCCATATTGGCCAAGCGACCGTTTTTTATCGCCCATAAAATTAAGCCACCCATCACCCCGGCTCGCATCGCCGAAGCTGGAAAACCTATCATAGCGATAAATATAAAGATTCCCAAAATCGCAAAATAAAAAGATTGCGCCCTCCATAATCCAAAAAAAATACCGATAATCATCAGGTATTCCGCAATAATAGTAACATTATAACCGGACACAGCTACGATATGACTCATACCTGTTTGCGAAAAAATCTCTTGCAACTCCTTGCTTAAGCGATTTCCTCCGCCAAAAAGCAATCCTTGCGCCAGAGCGGCCTGAGGCTGGGGAATTATTTGACCCACATTGTTTTCTAATTTATTTCTAAGACTCAAAACAGCCCCATAAAAATTTCGCTCCCCTTCTTTTATTTTCCTTATCTCCGCCCTAACACAAGTATAATAAATCTTATCCTTAGCCAAATACATCCTATAATCAAAATCCGAAGAAATATTTTTTATAATTTCTGGCTGACATCTTAGTTCCACCACATCATTATATCTGAAATCTTTATAAAGCTCTGACCGAACAAGTATCTTGGTTTTGCGCATACTTCTATTGCGCCATAATTCATCTTCATTTATAGCCACCACCAAATTTTGATAAAATTCTTTCTTCTCAGGCTCTTTGATGATTTGCACCGTCGCAGAAATATTGGCAGGAGAATTTTTTATATTTTTAATCTCTCTCAAAGACAGTTCTGTCCTAGCTATTCCCAATAAGAAAAATACCCCCATCAAACTAGCCACTACTATTAATTTATTTTTGTAACCGATTAAGAACAAAATAATTGCACTAACTAAAATCAGCCAGCCTGCTAACAGGCTGACTGACCAAAAGGATTGATAAAAGATACCTCCCACTAAACTCAACAAGATTAAAAGAAATATCTTGGATTTAGTCATAAATATTATGAAAAATTATTCCGACTGATTCATTTTAGCGCTCATGGCAATAATATCCGCCAAAGTTACTACTCCCACTAGAACCCCTTCTTTATCAGCCACAGGAATAGTATAAAAACCATTTTTTCTAAAAACCTCAAATAATTCCTCAATATTCATCTCTGGTTCTACTGTAACACAATTTTTTGTCATAATATTCTCCACTGTAGTTTTGGCGGTAATTTCATTTTCTCCATCTAAATCACCGATGTCTGGCAATTTATTTCGCTTGATTGCTTTGACGAATTTAGACAGATACAAATCGCCATTCACTCTGGCAAAAAAATTTGTCTCGGTCACAATCCCAATTACTTTTTTATCCTTATCCACCACCGGGACTCCGTGAATCTTTTTCTCAGTCAACAAATTGGCGACATCTTTTACTTCCGTAGTGGGTTCTACAGAGATAATGTCCTTTGCCATAATGTCTTGTACTTGCATATTTTTTATAAGATTAATTATTAGCTAAAATAAAGTTGGCTTCTCATTTAAATGATAACGCAAAGTATAAATCCAATTTTCATCCTCTTCCTCCCCATTTTCTCTGGCTTTATTTTTTTCTCCCAACAGCCACCTAAGATAATTGGCATCTTTTTTAGCCACTTCTTCTACCCATTCTCCGGTGTATTTGCCAAAATTAAATTTTCTAATCAAAATCGGTTCTGCAGATATTTTTAGCATTTCCGAAATAGCTGCCTCGGGAGT
>JAVEXR010000037.1:5273-9769 GCA_034003925.1 Candidatus Moraniibacteriota bacterium | reverse complement strand
GTGTCTGCTGTTTTATTTATGAATAGTAGATTCTTGATAAGAGTCTTAATCTGTAGTAAAATAGATTTAATAGAGGGAAATTAATAAAAAATATATGCGTATCGGAATAGACGCTCGTACAATTTTAAATCCTAAAAGAGGAGAGGCTGTCGGCTCAGGTCATTATACTTATCAATTGATTAAGCACCTTTTGGATTTGGATAAAGAAAATGAATACGTGTTATTTTTTGATTTTCGCGCCAGAGAAAAGGATATTAAAAAATTTACTCGACCCAATACCAAGATATTGTTTTATCCTTTTTCTGATTATCGTAAATATCTTCCTGGAGCTTATAACGAGATTTTGACAGCTGCTACTTTAGCTAAAGAAAAATTAGATATCCTTCATTCCACTTCTCCAGTCAGCCGAATCCCGACGACTTACAGAGGTAAGACAATTGCAACTTTTCATGATATGGCGATTTATAAAATTCCTGAATGCTTTCCAAAAACGACATTGGTAAGAAGTAGAGTTTCTTATCAGCTAATGGCTAATAAAGTAGATAAGATAATAGCAGTTTCAAATTCAATTAAAGATGATTTGGATAATATTTTCAAAGTAGGTAACAAGACAGAAGTTATCTATAGCGGATTAGATAAAAGATTCTTTAATGGAATAAATGCTGGCGCAGAGAGAATTTTGGGTAAACTGGAATTGGATAGAAAATATATTTTATTTTTGGGAACTATTGAGCCAAGCAAAAATATAACTAGGATGTTGCAAGCTTTTGCTGATTTTAAAAATAAAATTGTAATTAAAAATATAAAAGAAGACAAAGGGAAGAAATTTGACTATAAGCTTTTGTTAGTGGGTAAAAGTGGCTGGCTCGCAAAAGAATATCTTCAGATCGCTAAGGATTTAAAAATAAAAAAAGATGTTGTTTTTGCGGGATATATAATCGGAGATGAGCTGTTGCCACTTTTTAAAAATGCTGAATTTTTTATCCTGCCTTCTCTGTATGAGGGTTTTGGAATGACATTGTTAGAAGCTTTTGCTACGGGGACGCCCGCTATTGTGTCAAAAGTTTCTTCGTTGGCAGAAATAGGTAATGATGCGGCTTATTTTGTTAATCCGATAGATGTGGGGGGGATTGCGGAGGCGATGTTTAATTTTTCTCAGGATAAAAATATGCGGGAAGAATTTAGTAAAAAAGGATTAGAGAGAGCAAAAGATTTTGATTGGGAAGCAGTAGCTCAGAAAACTTTGAGTGTTTATAAGGAAATAAATAGTAATAAATAATAAAAATAATCATAAAATATTTGATTGTCTGAATTTAAGTAGTCTTCATTTAATCAAATTAATATATTTATGCAAAATAGAAAGATCATGTGGATGTCTTTATTGGTAGTTGTTTTATTAGGAGGGGTTTTTGTTTATTGGAACAATCAAAACTCAGCAAAAAATGAAGGTAGCAGTAAAAAGGAAACCAAAACTCTGCCTGGTAAAATCAACAAGGAAGTAGAGCCACCGGTTAAAGTTAATGATGAAGCTGCAAAAGAAGAAATAGTGAATGGCGGAGAAGTGGATTCAAAGGAACTTGAAAATAGTATAATTTACTATTATGGTGCCGAGTGTCCTCATTGTAAGGATGTATTAGCTTATCTTGAGGAAAATGACATTTATAGTAAGGTAGATTTTATCAAAAAGGAAGTTTGGAACAACAGAAGTAATGGGGAAGAACTGAGAAATGCAGCTTTGAAATGTGGCATGAATCCTTCTAATATTGGAGTACCTTTTGTTTTTAGCAAGGGTAAATGCTATATGGGTGGACCGGATGTAACAGAGTTTTTTGCTAAGGAAGCGGGAATTGAAAAGTAATTTTTAGTTTTAGATAAGATAATGAATATGTCGATGTTAGAAAAAATTTCAGAAAAAAATATTTTTGAAGGAGGAGTGGAGAAAGAGAGGGTTGTGTTAGAATTAGAGAAAATTGATAAAGCTAGGGATATTGTGAAAGAGAGGTACCCCTCTTATGGGGTAATAAGTGATTTCATCGCTCATTTGGCAAGCACTGAGAAGGTTTTTGTTTTGGCGGGAATAAAAAAATTTGGAGGAGATGAAATAATGAAGTTGTTTATTAAATCGGAAACTGAAGTTATGTCTAGCGAAACTGGAATTGACGAAGATGTTTTCGATCACATTGGAGAAGAATTTTCTAAAACCTGCAAGACTGTCGGAGACATAATAAGTATTTCTGACAAATTAAAAGAAAAACATCCAGACGCAAAGGCGTTTATAGAATATATAGATGATTATTTGATTATGCTGCTAAAAACTTCGGAGGAAAACGAGGGCGATGTTTTGGATATCGATAAAAAAAGAGAAAAAGCTATTCATGAAACAATAGTCAGGATTGCGGAAAACGATAATGCTGAAATTGAGGAGCTTGAAAAAGTGTATAAGGAATTCAAAAAAGAATGGGAGAGAATTGAATAATAATTTTAACTTTTATGAGTAAGGTTGTTGTGGATATTGAGACAATTGGAATAGATTTTGGGAGTCTAGATGATAAATCTAAGGAGTATTTGTTGAAATTTGCTAAAGATGACGAGGAGAAAACAAAAATAAAAGAAAATTTAGCTTTAAGTCCGCTTACTGGAGAAATTGTGGCAATTGGGATGTTTAATCCCGATACGCAGAAAGGGTTGATGTATTATCGACCGGGAGAAACAGCTGAAGATTTCGTGGAGGATAATATCAGATTTATAGCAAGTTCAGAAAAGAAAATGCTAGAGAATTTTTGGGAAGATATTAAAAAGTATAAGCAGATAGTAACTTTTAATGGTAGAACTTTCGATGGACCTTTTTTGCATTTACGAAGTGCTATTTTAAAAGTTAAACCTAGTCGGAATCTGATTCCTTATCGTTATGATTATAAATTGCATTGCGATTTGCTTGATCAATTGACTCATTACGGTGCTAGCCGGAGATTTAGTTTGGATTTTTATACCAAAAGATTTGATATTCGCAGTCCGAAAGAAGAGGGGGTTGATGGCAGTATGATTTCTGAAATGTTTCATGCCGGGAAGCAAAAAGAAATTGCCGAGTATTGCGCTAGAGATATAAAGGCTACAGCTAAGCTATATGAGTATTGGGAAAACTATTTAAAATTTTAGTGCGTTTCTGCAGATATGCGAATATGCTACTAATTTATGGAATTTAAGATTTTAGAAATGTAATAAAATAATCCAATCCGTCGCTAGGCGGTAAGCAAAAAAATGGAAGAACAAAATGTAGAAAATAATGTCGCAGAGAACCAGATACAAGATGCATCCAATAATCTGGATCAAAATGCTGTAGCACCAATTCAACCCATGGCAGTTGCCTCAGGGATGCCCCAAGTTAAGTATGCTGGTTTTTGGATTAGGTGGGTAGCTGTTTTTATTGATGGGATAGTGGTGAGTGTTATAGCAATTCCTATAATGATTGTTTTTTATTTTTTATCAGGGGGAACATTTTCTGGCAAAGATTCAGATATGCCTGTAGGATTTAATTTTTTAGGCTATATAATAAGCTGGAGCTATTATATTTTTATGACCGATAAATATCAAGCCACTCTTGGAAAAAAAGCCATGGGTATAATAGTGGTGGCAGAAGATTTGAATAAGCTTCCTTTGGGAAAAATTATTTTAAGAGAAACTATCGGTAAAATTGTTTCTGGAATTATTTTTGGCATCGGTTATCTTATGGCTGCTTTTACCAACAAAAAAAGAGCCTTGCATGATATTATTTCTGGCACGGTAGTTATTTATAAAGATCCAGAGGCCAAAACGCACAGAGGCGTAATAATTGGAGTGATAGTTGCTTGTATTTTGTTTGCTGTGGTGATAATGGGCATCTTAGCTTCAATAGTTTTAGTGAGCCTCAGTAGTGCTAGAGAGAAAGCTATGGAGAAAGCCAATAATCAAACTTTTTATCCAGCTATGGAAAATGTTAAAGAATTATAATAGATGAAAGAAAAAAAGTTTTATTTAATCCTGCATCGGGTGCGTAGCGCCTATAATGTAGGCTCAATCTTTCGTAGTGCAGATGGAATTGGAGTGGATAAGATATTCATTACCGGTTTCACGCAGGCTCCTTCTGAAAAAGAATATGTCTTTCAGAGCAAAGCTGAAAAAATGCTATCCAAGACAGCCTTGGGAGCAGATAAATATGTGCCTTGGGAAAAAGTGAGAAATCTGAGCAAATTAATTGAAAGGCTTAAGGGAGAAAATTTTCAGATAGTGGCCTTGGAGCAAAATGAAAACAGTATTGATTATCGTTCTTTTAAGCCAAAAGATAAGATAGTTTTAATTGTGGGCAATGAGCCTCGAGGAATCGATAAGCGAATTTTAAAAAAATGTGATATTATTATGGAGCTACCTATGCGAGGCCAAAAGCAATCACTTAACGTAGCAGTGGCCTTGGGAATAGCTGGATATAAATTAACAGAACCTGTCGCTTACGAGCGACGGGT
>JAVEXR010000037.1:0-5173 GCA_034003925.1 Candidatus Moraniibacteriota bacterium | reverse complement strand
TAATTTCGCCTGCCTGCCGGTAGGCAGGTACAATTCGTACTTCGTAGAGAATAACATATGACAAAAAATAAATTAGCCGTTTTTGATATAGACGGAACAATCTTTCGTAAAAATCTTCATTTTGAACTAATCAATGAATTGGTATGGCTAAAAGTTTTTCCGTTAAGTGTGCGCAAAGAATTAAACAAGGCCTACACTAATTGGTTGGAGCATGTGGGAACATACGAAGAATACAGGACAGCCTTAGTGGAACTTTATGAAAAATATATTAAAGGTTGTAATCAAGAAGATATTATAAAAGCCAGTAAAATTGTGGTACCATTTCACAAAGATAGGACTTATGTTTTTGCGGAAAAACTAATCAAGGAATTAAAGGATAACAATTATCACATTATCGCCGTGAGTGGCTCACCTATTGAAATCGTGAATGAATTCAATAAACTTCATCTTCATTTTGACGAAGCTTTTGGTAGTGTTTATGAAAAGGATGGAGCTGGAAATTATACTGGTAAAGAAGGTTTTGTACCAGTAAAAAATAAGGGGCAATTTATCAAGCAATATGTTTATGAAAACAAATTAACACTTAAAGATTCTTATGGGGTGGGTGATACTGAGTCAGATGCTAGTTTTTTGGAATTAGTAGAAAATCCAATCGCTTTTAATCCTAACCATAATTTAAAAAAAATTGCTCAAGAAAATAGATGGAAGATTGTGGTGGAGAAAAAGGATGTTATTTATGAGATAAAATAAATTGAAACTTAGAAGGGATATTGATAAAAAGAGCTTAGGTAAAAGCTCTTTTTTAAATTCAAAAAATATGGTATAGTTAGTTGACAAAATAAAAGCAATATTATGTTAAAAAATATCTTTTTTGTTATTTTTGTAGTATGTTTCTTTTTACTGTTTGTTTTTATTGGGGCGGTGCTTATCCGCAGTCAACAAAGAAATATTTCAATTAAAGAAGAGCTGAAATCGGATTCAAGAAGTATTCTTTGGCAAATAAAAGATATTATTTATTTTGAAGCTACACAACATAATCCTTCGGGAGATGTCGTGCCAGATGGCATCGATGATGCAATAAAAAATGAAATTAAAGAAAGAATTTAAAATTTATTTCAGGAAGGCAGTTGATTTTCTGAGAAACAAAAAAAACCTAAAAATATTAGGAGCTGGCATTGTTTTGATAATAATTGTTAGTGGTGCATATTTTTATAAATATTATACGTCACCTCTAAAAATTGGCTTTATCGCTGATATTCATGCCGGAGATCAATCAAATAGAAGTGATGGCGAGGAGGCAATTAATGTTTTAATTCCCAATAGCTTTGAAAAAAATGTAAGCGGAGCTTTGCAAGAAATGAAAGACAGCGATTTGATAATTGCGCTTGGAGATAGTCTTAATCGTCCAAGCAGGAAAAATACTAGAAAATTATTGGAAATAACAGAGGATTATCCAATGGTTTGGGTAAAAGGTAATCATGATAAACTGTTGCATTATAATGAATTGTTATCCAAAGAAAGATATCGTTATATTGATAAAAAGGGCTGGAGAATAATAGTTTTGGATAATTCAGCTACTTATCCAAATAAATCCAGTATAGATGAGCATGGCAGAGGGCTTATAGATGAGGAGCAATTAGCTTGGTTAAAAAAGTCCTTGCAGACCAAAAAAAATGTAGTTATTGCCATGCATCTGCCGATGCTAAAGCGCGGGGATTTTAATACCATCAGAGAGGATTATAAATATTTAGAAGAATTACTTATTCAAAGTGGAAACGTGAAGCATATTTTTTCTGGGCATTTACATATCTATGATGAGCAAATAGAAAGGAATGGAATAATGCATCATTTAGTGCCTTCTATTTCTTTAGAAAGTAAGCAGGGTTTTTATTATAAAATAGAATTATAATTTAAAATTATATGGAAATAAAAAAACATGGTTATAAAATAGGAGTCTTTGTGATAAATGTACTTATTGTAGCGCTGGCTATTTGTGCAATGAAAGATAGGGATAAAAATAAATTTTCCCTAGAAAATGAAATTCAGGAAAATATTGATCCTGTTGATATAAGTATCCAAGAGGCTCAAAGTAAGATAGCTGTGGAAAGGGAGAATAAATTGAGAGATTTGAATACTGCACCCAAGGCAATTGAACAGCAAAACACTACTACCACAAAAACTACAACGGTGCCTTCAACTACCACTACCACTAAAACTCCTGATAAGAAAACTAAGACGTCATAAAATTAAATTGTTATATTGCTAAATTGTTAATCCGCCAGCTGACGGAGTTAACATGCTAGCATGAACTTGTATATGAAAAAAGATAAATTTAAGTGGTGGAGTATACTTTTAATCGTAATGTTTTTTGCTGTGGGGAGCTGGGTCGTTAGAGCAGAAGATGATGAGAGAGAAGAGGAGGATGAGGAGCATCAGGAAGATAGAGAAGATGATGAAGATGAAGAAGATGAGAGTAAATCTAGTGCTGAGACTAATACTAAAGTAGCTCAAACTACTACGAGCCAAAGTGTGGAAACGGTAATTTTAAAAGATAGTGATGGGGATGGTATTTTGGATAAAGATGATGCTCATCCAGCTGTGGCAGAAATCTATATCGTCAAAGATGATGATAAAAATGGAATCGTGGATAGTTTTGAAAAATAAAATGGAAGAAAATATTTTCGAAAAAGAATTTAGAGCATTAGGAACGGAGGTTTACATTGGAATTGTGGCGAGTGGGGATGAAAGCGAAAAAGTTTTATTAAATTTTAATAAAATAGAAAATATTTGCAGGGAAAAGGAATTAATTTTAAGCAGATTTGATTTAAAAAGCGAACTCTCTAAATTAAATAATAATCTAGGGATATTCTATGAAGTTAGTGAAGATATTCTTTTCTTAGTTCAAAAGTCATTGGATTACTATTTGAAAAGCGAGAGAATTTTTGACCCTAGAATTTTAGAGGGATTAGAAAAAATCGGATATAAGATAAATTTTCAGAATAATACTTTTGATGCTAAAGATGATTTTTCAAAAGAAATTTTCGCTAAAGATCTGAGGGAAGAATTAATAATTGAAGGAAATCGAGTAAAATTTTATAGGAAAATGGATTTTGCCGGAGTGGCCAAAGGATATGTGGTTGATGAAATAGCCAAAGAGCTGCATTTGGCGGGCTGGAAAGATTTTTTGATAGATTTGGGCGGGGATATGTACGCCAGCGGATTAAACAAGCGAGGAGAGAAATGGGGAATTGCTCTGGAGGAATCAGAAGACGAAAATGAGGTGATGATAGAAATTTCCAATGAAGGAATTGCTACTAGTGGAAATACTCGAAAACATTGGGAAATTGACGGTAAAAAATTTCATCACTTAATAAATCCTCAGGATGTGGATATGTTCAGTTTTGAGCTAAAATCAGTCACGGTTGTTGCTGATACTACTGAAGAAGCGGATGTTATGGCTAAAGTTTTATTTTTAATGGGATTAGAGAGGGGATTGGATTTTGCTAATAAGCATAAAATAAGAAGTGCATTTTTAAAGAATTCTAAGGAAATAATTAAATCAAGAGCCTTAATCTAAATTTATGAAAAATAAAATATTAGTCAGTGGTTTATTTGCTTTAGGGATGTTTTTTGCATTTAGTTATGTCGTAGCTCAAAATAATACCCTAGACTATGGAGAAGAAATAATTACAGACAGTGATTTGGATGGCTTGACTGATTTGGGTGAAAAACAAATTTTTAAAACAGACCCTCTTAATCCTGATTCTGATAATGACGGATTTTATGATGGCGCAGAAATTTTGGGAGGAACTGATCCCTTGGATAATCTTTCTCCGGTAGCCACAAAGATAGTTCGTGAAAATGCCACTGTGGTAGAAAATGAAGTTTCATGGGCTTGGTATGTGACGCGAGTAACTGGATTGCTTTCTTTTTTTCTTTTGTATATCGTGATGTTTTTGGGTCTTAGCATTCGAACCCCTGGGTTAAATAAATTAATAAAGCCTATCTATTCCTTAAATATTCACGCTTGGCTTTCGGTGCAAGCGATTATTTTGGTTTTTGTGCATGGAGGGGCGCTGCTGTTTGATAAATATATTCAATTTGGATGGATGGATATAATAATTCCTTTCTTTAATAAGACATATGGGCCGGCTTTACCCTTTGGTATTTTGGCCGCATATTTAATGTTGCTTTTAATCGTGTCCTCTTATTTGCGAAAGTTTATTAATTATAAAGTTTGGCGTATTTCTCACTTTCTAAATATTCCTCTTTATGCAATGGCGGTTTATCATGGACTGTATTTGGGTACCGATTTGGCAAGTGGTTGGTCAAGGAATGTTTATATCTATGCCAATGTATTTTTGGCTATTATTATCGTGATTAATATTTTAAGTAGGGTAGCTAAATATTTTCAAAGGAAAAATCAACAAATATGAGAATTTATGCCAGAGTTTCACCCAGATCTTCTAGAAATGAAATTAAAGAGATAGGAAAAAATGAATATAAAATAAAAATAACTGCTCCGCCGGTGGATGGCGAGGCGAACGAGATGCTGGTAAAAATATTAGCCAAACATTTTGGCGTGTCCAAGAGTGCGGTTAACATTGTGGGAGGAAAATCAGCCAAAATTAAAATGATAGATATTTTGATATAGCTTCTTTTGCTATTGCTAGATATCCCGAGACAGTTTCTGGTGAGTCACTATCTTTGTGATGTTTTTTTGTTTGTCTTTGCGAGGAGAATTTGTACTCAAATTATCCGCGGCAATCTCGGACAATACACCTTGAAACTCTAAGATTGCCACAAAAATCTTTATTACAAGATTTTTTCGCAATGACGCAAGTGAATGTCATTGTGAGGTGGTACTCCGCCGCGGCAATCTCCTAAGATAATCTCCGTATAGTATTCTAAGATTGCCACAAAAATCTTGATTACAAAAACTACTTGCAATGATATATCCACAAAAATCAAAAAAGCACAATTTTCAGAATTTAGACGTAGCTTGTTTTTAGTTTTTTAAAATAGTATAATTCAAAATGTAGATTAGAATAATATAAATTCACATTAATAATGTAGCATGTTAGCACATTAATATTAGCATTGAGAAAGTTTTGACTAAATAAAAATTCTTTAGCAGTGCTTAAATGTTAAGATGTTAAAATGTTAGAATGAT
>JAVEXR010000036.1:0-9926 GCA_034003925.1 Candidatus Moraniibacteriota bacterium | reverse complement strand
TCACCGGGTAAGCCCGTAATAGCTTTTTTGAGGGTAGTATGTATTATGAATTATGTATTATGAATAAATACATTATACAAAATGCTTGATACATAATGCTGAATTAAGGTGGTACCGCGATTAAAAGTCGCCCTTAAACGTAAGTTTTTGGGTGTTTTTTTATTTATTAATTTTATAATTACGTAGAATTATGAGCTTTAAGAAAGTAGAATCAAATCAAAAGTTTCCCGAGATGGAAAAAAATGTTATCGATTTTTGGAATGAAAATAAGATATTTGAAAAATCGATGGAAAATCGGAAAGATTCCAAAGAATATACTTTTTATGACGGCCCTCCTTTTGCTACCGGGACTCCGCATTATGGACACTTAGTGGGGAGTCTAATGAAAGATATTGTGCCGAGATATTGGACGATGCGTGGATATTACGTGGAGCGTAAATGGGGCTGGGATTGTCATGGGCTGCCAATTGAAAACATTGTGGAAAAAGAATTGGGAAGCAAGAAGAAAAAAGATATTGAGGAAATGGGTGTGGATAAGTTTAATGAGCTTTGTAGAAGTAAAGTTTTAACTTATGTGGATGTGTGGGAAAAAGTAGTGGAAAGGATGGGACGTTGGGCAGATATGAAAAATGCTTATCGCACGATGGATAAGGATTATATGGAAAGCGTTTGGTGGGTTTTTAAGGAACTTTGGGACAGAGATCTTATTTATGAAGATTATCGGTCAATGCATATCTGTCCACGTTGTGAGACGACGCTTTCACAACAGGAAGTTTCAGAAGGGTATAAAGATGTAAAAGATTTATCAGTGATTGCTAAATTTGAGTTAGTTGATGAACCAGAAACTTTTGTTTTGGCTTGGACAACTACACCATGGACATTGCCCGGCAATGTTGCTTTGGCTGTGGGAGAAGACATCGATTACATTAAATTAAAAATTAAAAATGAAGAATTAAAAATTGAAGAAAATTTTATTTTGGCTAAGGATAGACTGGAGGAGGTATTTAAAGATAGGGAATATGAAATTATTGAAGAATTTAGGGGTGAAGTTTTGGTTGGTAAAAAATACAAACCGCTTTTTGATTTTTATAGTAAAGATGAAAAATTAGAAAATAGAGAAAATGGTTGGAAGATTTACGCTGGGGATTTTGTGACGACGGAGGAGGGAACAGGAGTGGTGCATATTGCGCCAGCTTTTGGAGAGGATGATATGCGATTGGGTAAAGAAAATAATTTGCCATTTATCCAGCATGTGGCCATGGATGGAAGTTTTAAAGATGAAATGGGAGAGCTAGCTGGACTGAATGTAAAACCGATTGAAAATCCACAAGCTACTGATGTAGAAATTATTAAATATCTAGCCAAGAATGGAACTTTATTCCATAAAGAAAAATTTGAGCATAGCTATCCGCATTGTTGGAGGTGTGATACCCCGCTTATTAATTATGCAACCAGCTCTTGGTTTGTAGCGGTAACTAAAATCAAAGACAGGATGCTTGATTTAGCCAAAAATATTAATTGGTCACCAGCTAATATGAAAGAAGGAAGATTTGGCAAATGGTTGGAGGGCGCTCGAGATTGGTCAATTAGTCGGCAGAGATTTTGGGCCAGCGTGATGCCGATCTGGGTTTGTGAAGAATGCGGTGAGAAAAAAGTCTTTGGTTCTGTTAGTGAACTTGAAAAAATTAGTGGAGAAAAAATTGACGATTTACACAAACACATTGTTGATAAAGTCACATTTTCCTGTGAAAAATGTCAGGGAAAAATGAAAAGAGTACCAGATGTTTTGGACACTTGGTTTGATAGTGGCTCGATGCCGTATGCGCAAAAACATTATCCTTTTGAAAATGAAGAAAGATTTAAAAAAACTTTTCCAGCCGATTTTATTGCCGAAGGAGTGGATCAAACTCGTGCCTGGTTTTATTATCAGCATGTAATTGCCAGTAGCATCAAAGATAGTCATGCTTTTAAAAATGTGATAGTAAACGGAATTGTGTTGGCTGAAGATGGAAAGAAAATGGCTAAAAAATTAAAAAATTATCCCGACCCAATGGAAATGTTTGAGAAATATGGAGCGGATAGTGTGCGGTATTATTTGATGAGTTCTCCAGTAGTAGCGGCTCAAAATATGAATTTTATCGAAAATGAAGTGGGGGAGATTACCCGAGGAATGATGCGGATGCTTTGGAATTCTTATTCATTTTTCGTTTTATATGCTGAAATTGATAAGTTTGAGGCAGATAAGAACTTTAATCCTCAGAAATTAAATGGGCTTCTCGACAAATGGTTGATTTCAGAGTTACATATGCTTATCAAAGAATTTAATATGCATATGGAAAACTATGAACTGCACAAAGCTTCAAGACTTTTGCCAAAATTTGTAGATAATCTTTCAAATTGGTATATTCGCCGAAGCCGTAAGAGATTTTGGAAGAGTGAAAACGATGGCGATAAAAATGAAGCTTATCAGACCTTGTATTATGTTTTAGTTGAGCTTTCTAAAGTGATGGCGCCGTTTACGCCTTTCATCGCAGAAGAAATATATGGAAACTTAGTTCAGAGCTCACAGTCGACGGTTCACGGTAAAGAGAGTGTACATTTGGCTGATTTTCCTGTTTGTGATGAAAGTTTGATTGATGAAAAAGTTAATAGCAATATGCAGGCGGTTAGGGAAATTGTAAATATCGGACTTCAGCTTAGAGCTAAGAGTGGAATTAAAGTACGGCAACCACTTAGTGAATTAAGAATTAAGAATTATGAATTAAGTGCGGAACTTTTGGATATAGTCAAAGAAGAAGTAAATGTAAAGAATGTCGAAGTTGTCGAAAATGTTCAAAATGTCGAAAACGTAGTGGGTGATGAGGAGAAAAAAGTGGGATTGAATACCGAAATCACTCCTGAGCTAAAACTGGAAGGGCAATCCCGAGAGATTATTCGCTACATCCAAGAGATGCGCAAGCAGGCGGGCTATGAAGTGGATAATCGCATAACCGTGTGGCATAGTGGAATGAATGAAATTTTTGAAAATGAAAAGTTAAAGGATCTTATTGCTAAAGAAACTTTGGCGGATGAAATTTTATCTCAAGAAGATCAATCTTTGGAAATTGATCTGGAAAAAGAATTTTTAATTGATGGAGAAAATCTAAAAATCGCTATTAAGAGATAAATTTAGAGATAAGATATTTATCTAAAAAACTTTTTCGTTTAGGCGATAGACAAAAAAGAACTGCTGTTGAAATAAACAGCAGTTTTTGTTAACTAGAAAAACCATTGTCTTTAGCTAGTTCGTATGCCTACCAGTAGCCCGCTTCGCCAAAGCTCCAGCGAGGTGAGTAGACAGATTCGAGTTGTAAAGCTTTGTAATTTTTTTTACTAACTTTTTTGACAGCAAAAGAAGTTACAAAAAACTGCCACACGTACTACTAAAATAAATAAATCTAACTCTCATCGCTAAAACTTTGGGTTCCGCTTCGCTCCATGACAAAGTTTCTTAACGCTCTTTTCGAGTTGATTTATTTTATTTTATCCGTAAAGTGTGGATGGGATACATAATATGTTTTAATCTTGAAGCTCGCAAAACGGGCAGGATAAAAACCACCAGTATCACTGGTAGTTTTTTTATATTCTTTTAACTGTTGATAAAAATAAAAATATCTTATATATTTAAAATAATCGAATTTTGTATCAAACAGCAAAATTAAGTTCTTCATAGGGAGGCAAAAACAAGAGTAAAAGGAGACTAAATAAAATGGAAGAAAGAAGAAAAGTGGGCGATCTGAGGAGATTTACCGCTTTTGCAAACGGTACATGTGAGGTTTGTTTGCAGAAAGAAATCACCATGATGACCGGCTGCAGAAGGAACAGATTCAGATTTTTGGGCGTTTGCGATAGTTGTGGCGCCGATTTTCATAACGTTAATTCAATTTTGGCGTCTTCCTGTTGCCAATTTGCCGGAGCTTGTTAAACATGATTCCCTGCGTAGTCACGAGAGGCTGCTTGATATATTTTATCAAGGAGCCTCATTTTTATTTAACAATTTAGCGATTTGCCAGTATAATTAGAAAGAATTAGACCTCATAGCGATTGAACTGCCATGGGAACTTTTTGGAATAATATGGAATATAAATATACAGGTATAATTTTAAATAAAAAAGATATCGGCGAAACCGATAGGATTTATAATATTTATACTTTGGAGCAGGGAAAGATTTCAGCTATTGCTAGGGGGGTGCGAAAGGCTCAATCTAAATTGGCAGGACATTTAGAAAGTTACTATTTAGTTGATTTAACTGTTATGCGAAATAGGGGCATGGGAAATATTTCTAGCTCAATAGTGGAAAATAATTTCAAAAATATTAGAAATAATTTAGATTCATTAGAAAAAGTTTTCAGAACTACTAAATCTTTGAATCGTTTAATAAACGATCAAGAAAAGGATACGGATGTTTTCTTCTTATTTTTGGATTATCTGGATTCTTTAAATAAAATCAGTGACTACGCGGATGAAATTAAAAAAAACCTTATGACTCAGTGTTTTGTGTTTAAGCTTTTGGATGCTCTAGGCTATAAGATAGAGATAAACCGATGCGTAAAATGTGAAGGAGCCTTGTCTAAAAGCAGAAATTTTTTCGATTATGATCAAGGCGGAGTACTTTGCGAGCATTGCGCGACTACTTCGGACAAAATCTTGCCCATAAGCAATAATGCTATAAAAATTATCAGAATATTCTTTCAAAACAAGATTTCCAATCTGGCTAAGTTAAAGGTAAATTCAAGAGAATCTAAGGAACTTAGTCATATCTCGCAGACATTTATAAAATGGATTTGTTAAATGTGCCTTTTTTTGTTAAAATCTAAGTATAAAATATAGAAACAAAATAAAAACAAATAGTTTGGTGTTATTTTTTGTTATCAAAATATGTCGCTAAAAGATACAGAGGAACAATTGTATAATCCTAATTCTGACATTGAAAAAAGAGAGCACGCCAAAAGTGAATTTGACCTAATCGGTGGAGTAAATCAAGATGTTTTTGTTGAAAAAAAAACTTGGTGGGAGACTTTTCGTAACAAATGGTTGGATGAAGATAAGAGAATGGCTATTTATGTAGGTGCAATCGTTTTGGGTGCAATCGTTCTTTTCTCTTTAATCTATGTGGGTGTAGTTAAATTTAAGAGTACAGCTTTTTCAGAAAATCGAGTAACTGTTGCCGTAGAGGGGCCAGATGAAATCGATAGTGCGCAAGAAGCTAAATATGTTATTAAATACAAAAATGGCAATCGAGTGTCTCTAGAAGACGTGGAAATAAATTTTAATCATTCGGAGAATTTTTATCCCCAAGCTAATAAGGATATAAAAATAGAGAGTGATAGAAATATTAAGATAAATATTGGAAAAGTAAGGGCTTTCTCGGGTGGAGAGATTGAGATTGTGGGCAAGTTTTATGCTGCGGAAAACTATGTAGTTTATTTACAGCCAACTATCAGATATAAGGCTCAAAATTTCAATAGTTTTTTTGAGGCAAGTTCCCAATTTGGAGTAAGAATCGCTGATTCGCCAATTGAGTTAACTATAAAAACTCCCAAGGAGGCAATAGATGAGTCTACTATCGAGTATGAAGTTGGCTATGAAAATAAAGGCGGAGTTGATTTAAATAACTTAAATCTTAGATTGGAATATTCAGATGGTGTCATATTTCAAGATGGTACACCAAGACCTGTAGGTGGAGATAACCTGTGGTATTTAGGAAATCTATCCAAGGGAGCCAAAGGGTCGATAAAGATAAAAAGCAAAGTTGATGGCCAGCAATATGATACTAAACTGATAAAAGCTTCTATTTTCAAAAATGAAAATAATAAAAGCGAAATTGTTTATGGAAAATCAGAATCAGTGATAAAAATCGTAGTTCCGCCTTTGGCTATCGATCTCAAAATAAATGGAAAAAATTCCCTAAATGCAAATGTCGGGGATGATCTTGCTTTTGTGATTACTTATGCCAATAGAGGAGATATTGGATTAAAAGATGTTATTGTAAAGTTGAAAATCGATAGCCCGATAATTGAATATGAAAGGATAAATTTTTCCGAAGGATCTTATGATAGCGCTTCTAAAAGTTTTATCTGGAAAGTTTCTGATGATAGGGAACTAAAGAGATTGGAACCGGGAAATAACGGACAAATAAATATAGATATTCCTATAAAAGAAAAAATTGATATTAAAAGCGGAGAGGATAAAAATTTCGTCATTGAGGCAGTGGCTACCATAGATAGTTCGGATGTGGCTTATCATTCTTTGGGAAATAGCAAAAATATAAGCAGTACTGTTTTAGCAAAATTAAATTCAAAAGTCATTTTTGAAAACTTGCTTAAATATGAGGATAATGATATTAAGAATTATGGTCCAGATCCTTGGGTGGTAGGTCAAGAAACTACAAATGCTGTTGTTTGGAAGATAACCAATCTTACTAATAATATCTCAAATGTAAAAGTGCATGCTATTATTCCCACTTGGGTGAAATGGAAGGGTCTCGTTTTTCCTCAGGGCGAAGATATAGCTTTCAATGAAAGAACTAATGAGGTAATCTGGAATATTGGAAATATAGAAAGCGGAAAAGGTATTCTAAATAGTGCTCGAGAAGTTAAATTTCAAATAGGAGTGACGCCGGGAGTTAATCAGACCAATAACGATTTAATTATAAATCAGGCAATAACTGTCACTGGCAAAGATGACTTTACTGGAGAAAATATCGAGTTGGTTATCAATGGGCAATAAGAAATATGAATAGTTTTAGACACAAAAAAATCAACACAAAAAGCGGGGCGCTCAAAACTCCGTTTTTTATGCCAGATGCTACGAGGGGTTTTGTGAAATTTCTCAATAATGATGACATTAAAAAGACCGGCATCGTCCCAATGGTGGTAAATACTTATCATTTATTTTTGCATCCCGGGATGGAAATCATAAAAAAAGCAGGAGGGGTACATAAGTTTATGAATTATCATAAACCCTTACTTTCTGATAGTGGAGGATATCAGGTTTTTTCATTGATTCATAAAAATCCTAAAATGGGAAAAATTACCGATAATGAGGTGATATTTCGTTCTCCTACTAGTGGCGAAAAACACATCATTACCCCAGAAAAATCAATTCAAATTCAATTTGATCTTGGTGTGGATATGATGGTGTGTTTTGATGATCCGCCACCAAATAATTATTCCAAAGAAAAAATTTCGGCAGCAGTAGAGCGCACGATTCGTTGGGCCAAGAGATGTCTGATTGAATATAATAAACAAATCAAAAAAAGAAAGTTAGATGAAAAATCTCGCCCGCTTATTTTTGCCGTAGTACAGGGAGGGGAGCATGTTGATTTACGCAAAAGGTGTGTAGATGGATTAATTGAAGTCAGTAAAGAAATAGGCAGAGATTGGGATGGCTATGGTTTCGGGGCTAGGCATGTGGATGAAAATGGTATTTTTTTAGAAGAAATATTACGCGCTACTGCTAGTTTTATTCCAGAGAAAGCTTTGCGTTTTGCTCTGGGAGTAGGGACGCCAGAGGATATTGTCAGATGCTACCCGATGGGTTGGGATATGTTTGATTGCGTGATTCCGACTCGCGAAGGGAGACATGGAAGATTGTTCATTAGGAATGAACAATCTAAATTTCCAACCTGCCTGCCGGCAGGCAGGTTTCCAATGACAAATACCAAATCAATTTCCAATGGCAAAAAAAATACAAAAAATAAATTTTATAAAATAATCAGTATTCGAAATAGTAAATTTAAAAAAGATTTTTCTGCGGTGGATAAAAATTGTGATTGTGAGCTGTGTCAAAATCATACCCGCGCTTATCTGAATCATCTTTTCAAATCCGGCGACCCACTGGGCATGCGCTTAGCCTCAATTCATAATTTGAGATTTTATGCGAAGTTGATGAAAGAATTACAGGAGCTGTAGAAATGTTTTAGGCGCTCTAGTTGTTCTAAATGTTGAAATTGTTTTGGATGTATATTTTAAAGTTATTTTTTTAGTTATGAATTCCAAAAAACCAATTTGTAAAACCGGACTGAAGAAAAATATTATCAAAAAAGAAATATTCGAGCGTGAGGTGGCACTTTGTAAAAACTTGGCCAAAGAAAATGGAGGTAAATGCAATTGGGGGGTGTGTGCTAAATGCGGAGTTTTGCCATTGCTTTACAAATTGCACAAAGGAGTTTTACTTGAAAAACCTGAGGAGTTAAAGGAAATTATAAAATAATTAATAAAAGTTGATGTATGAAGTGTTGCTTCTGCTATCATCAAAAAAGTATTTGCTATGTTTTTATCACATCAAAATATAGAAAACTCTATAGATAATGGTCAGATTAAAATTGGTCCAGAATTTGATAAGAAAAATATTCGTCCGGTTGGAGTTAGATTGCATCTGGGAAAAATATTATTAGTTCCTGAGCCGGGTCAGATTGTTGATTTGACTGAAGCGCAAGAACTTAAATATAAAGAAGTGGATATTTTAAATGAAGAATTTTATCTGGAACCCGAACAGTTTGTGCTAGGCTCAACTTTTGAAACCTTGCAGACAGCTCCCGATATCCTGGCAATTTTAGATGGAAGAAGTACTGTGGCGAGACTGGGAATAACTACTCATATTACAGCCTCAATAATTGATGGTACTTTTGAAGTGCCACACGCTGCCACATTAGAGATTAAAAATGTCGGTAATTTTAGGATACGCCTTAAATTTAAAGATCCTATCGCGATGATGCTGTTTGCTGAACTTAAAGACCCTGTGACTCAAAAGTTGCAAAGCCAATATCTCAATGGTGCAGATAAAGTTGCTCCTCCGAATTTGAATTTTAAAACAGGAGAAGACCAATAGAGGGTGGGATGGAGAAAGTGGGGATATTTTCCGTGCCTCTTTGGCTGGTGGTTCTTGATTTTATAGGTGAAATGTGCTATAGTTTGAGGGATGGTAAAAATGACTGGTTTTTTGAAAATTTGTTATCTATCAAGGCAAATCGGGCAATTACTGGGGGTATTTTTATTGATATCTCGAGAGGAAAGTCCGGACACCAGGCCGATTTATCGGCTTATCTAAATAGTGGGTAACACCCACCTGGCTTATCGTGAGATAAGTCACGGGAAAGTGCCACAGAGACAATACTATCCTGTCACTCTCGAGTGACGGGAGAAAGGTGAAAAGTGAATTAATGTTTATTTTTTTGTTGCTCGCATTCTGCAGAAGTAATGAAAAAAGAAAGCTATGATTCTCGCCCTCTAGCAATAGAGTGGTGTGGTAAACCCTATTTGGTGCAAGGTCGTGTCACCGATGTATAACATCGGAATGACCAATAATCAATTTCCAATTTCCAAACAAATTCAAATAATCAATAATCAATTTCCAAACAAATCAACGTTCGGTTATTGTAAATTGTAATTTTTTATTTGTTTGCTTCTTGTTTCTTGGTGATTGTAACTTCCGCTGTTGTACAGCGGTGGAGTGCTGCTTATGATCATATTGGTAACAATATGGCTAGATAAATGATTGCCCCCTTGAATTTATTCAAGGGACAGAATCCGGCTTATAGATTTGTCTTGATAGATGATTGATTTTTTATCCAAACTTGCGTTATTGATTGATTTGAGTTTATCGCGCGTATGGAGATTATTATTGAGTGTTCAGTATTATTTGCTTGAGTTTGGTTTCCTACGAATTACAAATTTTGTACGAATGTACGAATAAGTAATTTGTAGAAGAATTTTAATTTTTCACGCATTAGTATATTCGTATTAATTCGTAATTCGTAGAGAATAACATGAAAAAATCAGAACTATTTTTTAGTGCCGTTCAAATTCCTCTTGATGCATTGGCAATTTTTGGCGCAGCTCTTACAGCTTTTTGGCTGAGGGATCTGGAGTTTGTGCGAGAGATG
>JAVEXR010000035.1:0-10443 GCA_034003925.1 Candidatus Moraniibacteriota bacterium | reverse complement strand
TTGAATTTTTAATTTTCCAATGTTAGAATCAATAAGAAAGGTTTTAACAGTGCGTCCGTACCGTGAACCTTGCCTACCGGCAGGCAGGCCGTTAACTAAAAACCATGCCTACCGGCAGGCAGGCTAATAACTAAAAATATGTCAGGACATAGCAAATGGTCAAGTATCAAACATAAAAAAGGAATTAATGATGCTAAAAGAGCTAATGTTTTTACTAAAATTGCCAGAATGATATCTATCGCTGCACGTGAAGGCGGGGGAGATTTGGCGGTTAACTTTAAATTAAAAATGCTAGTAGATAAAGGGCGGAGCGCTAATATGCCCAAAGATAACATTGAGCGAGCTATCAAGAGGGGTACGGGCGAGTTAAAAGACGGCGCTATAATTGAGGAAGCTATTTACGAAGCCTACGGACCTGCTCAAGTAGCGATGCTGATTAAAACCGCTACGGATAATAAAAATAGGACTTTTGGCGAAGTGCGAGGCATCTTAACTAAAGGTGGAGGGAAAACCGTGTCGGAAGGATCAGTAGGATATTTATTTAATCAGGTGGGAGAGATTGAGATTAAAGCTGATGGGATAGACAATGAAGAATTGGAGTTAAAAATTATTGAGTCCGGAGCAGATGACTTTCAGATAGAGGGGGATGGTGTTTTTATCTATACTAAGGTAGCTGACTTAAAAAAAGTAAAAGAATTTCTGGAAAAAGAGGGTTTAGAAATATTAAGCGCTGAATTGACTTTCGTAGCTACTCAAAAAAGCGAAATTTCTGAAGCAGATCGGGAAAAATATGAAGCCCTGCTTGAAAAATTGGATGAAAATGATGACGTGGTGGAGATTTATGATAATTTAAAATAAAAAACTTTTTATGCGAATATTGGGCATCGATCCGGGAACTGCCACAACGGGGTGGGCAATTTTAGAACAAAACAAAAAAGAATTAACTCCCATTGCTTATGGGCACATTAGCACATCCTCAAAAGACTCTACTTGCCAAAGATTAGAAGAGGTAGCTTTTGATATTGAACAAATTATTAAAAAATATCAACCGAGCGAAGGAGCTATTGAGGATCTTTTCTTTTTTAAAAATATTAAAACAGCCATGAAAGTCAGTCAGTCTCGAGGAGCGATAATGTTGACCTTAATTAAGGCTAGGCTGAAAGTTTTTGAATATACCCCCTTACAAGTTAAGCAATCAGTAACTGGTTACGGTCGAGCTGATAAGAAACAAGTGCAACTAATGGTTAAAAATATTTTAAAACTTAAAACTATTCCTACTCCCGATGATACCGCCGACGCCTTGGCGATTGCTATTTGTCATCTGCAAAGCCGAAATTTTAATATAGCTAAGGAGGAAAGCGAAGAGTAAAAAGCCTTTTGGGTTTTTCAAGTTTATAAAGTTCTTAAGGTTTATAAAGTACGAATTTGAGAAAATATGAGAATTTGAGATTGCCACAAAAATTTTGAGTACGAAATTTTCTCGCAATGACAGGAATTTGATGGCTTTTAATTGATTACTGATAACTGATTTTTGCCTTGACTTTTTCTTTAAAATAGGTTATTATGATAAATCTTTTTTAGTGGTATACTTAAGCCATAAAGGATAATAAAATTTTTAAAATTTAAATTTGTAATCTAAATAAATATGAATCCTAATAATTTAATTGATTATTTTGTTTCCCAGGGTGTTCCTCAAGAAAGTATTCTTTTGATTCTGATGCTTCCGGTGGTGGCTACTTTAGTAGCTTTTTTCCGTCAGGTGGTAGGAATTAAGGCTTTTGGTATCTATACTCCTTCAATTATCACTTTTGCTTTTTACGCTATTGCTCAGGAGGCTGGTTCAAAAGGTATAAAATATGGAATTGCTATATTTATCAGTGTTATTTTAGCCGGAATGGGAACAAGATATATCTTAAAAAAATTGAGAATGCTTTATCTGCCCAGAGTGGCTATAACTTTAAGTGTGGTAGCTTTTGTTATTTTATCTATTTTGGTAGTGGGGGGATATTTTCAAAGAACGGGCTTGGCGGCAGTTTCAATTTTTCCTCTTTTGATAATGATTACTATTGTTGAAAAATTTGTGGCTGCTCAGATAGAAAAGGGCAATAAAACAGCTTTTATCTTAGCCATCGAAACTCTTTTTATATCATTGATAATTTATGCTATTATCAGTTCTAGATTTTTAACCGCTATAATTTTGGAATATCCTTGGATAGTGTTATTGACTATTCCTTTTAATATTTTCTTAGGAAAATGGACTGGACTAAGAATGACTGAATACTGGAGATTTCGAGATGTATTAAGAAAAATGTAAATAATGCGGGGGTTTTCGATTTAGCTTTAAAGACTTTATTATGTTTATAATTTTAAAAAATAGAAATAAACTATTGGGGATGAATGCGAGAAATTTACGCTTTATCCGTCCCAATAATCCCAAAAAAGCTATCCGTATCGCTGATGACAAACTTTTAAGCAAAAAGATTCTTAGAAAAGGGGGAATTCCTGTGCCAAAGCTAATTGCAAAAATTAGAAATTTTGAAGATCTGGATAATTTTAATTGGAATAAGTTGCCCAATAGTTTTGCATTAAAACCAACACGGGGCTTTGGTGGAGAAGGAATAATTGTAGTTTATGGAAAAAAGAAAAATCGTCCCGATGCTTGGATTAAAGCTGATGGTTCAATTATTACTATTGAAGATTTCAGAAATCATATCCATAACATCCTAGACGGAAGTTTTTCTCTTTCGGGGGTGCCAGATACAGCTTTTTTTGAAGAAAGATTGCGTTTATTAAAATTATTTAAACCCTATTCTTTTAAGGGAATTCCAGATATCAGGGTGATTGTTTATAATAAAGTGCCAGTAATGGCCATGCTTCGTCTGCCTACTAGAGAATCAGGAGGTAAAGCCAACCTTCAACAAGGTGCGGTGGGAGTAGGAATTGACTTAGCTAGCGGTGTAACAACTACAGCGGTACAGGGAAAAAAATCAAAGATAGTAGATACTATTCCTAATTCCAGACTGAGTGTGTCTGGTCTAAGGATTCCTTTCTGGAGAGAAATTTTGGAATTAGCGGTTAAAACTCAAGAAATTTCTGGTTTGGGATTTTTGGGAGCGGATGTGGCCATCGATAAAGAACGTGGCCCAGTCTTTCTTGAAGTAAATGCTCGAGCCGGACTTTCTATCCAAGTGGCTAACCAAGCGGGACTGCAGGAAAGAATGGAGAGAATTGAAGGATTAAAAATAAAAACTATCAAAAGAGGAGTAAATGTAGGAATGGATTTGTTTGGAGGAGAAATAGAGGAAGAATTGGAGGATATTTCAGGGCAACGTGTGATAGGAAGTATTGAGAGGGTTAAGCTAATAGGAAGAAAGGAGAAGGAAGTTGAAGTCGAGGCTAAAATTGATACAGGAGCCGGTTGGTCTTCTATCGATGTTGAGTTAGCTAAGCAATTAGGCTTTGAAAAAACCATTGAGGCTTATGAAAATTTGAATATTAAATATGAGGACATAAAAGATTTAGACAAAAAAGAGCGTTGGAATATTTTTAAAGATATTCCCCATATTGAATCAACCGTAGTAGTACATTCTTCTCACGGGACAACTTATCGTCCAATGGTAAAAATTAAGATAGTTATAGATAGAAGAGTGATTTATTCAAAGGTTACTATCATTAATAGGAGTCATCTAAAATACCCAATTATTATTGGAAAAAGAAATTTAGGAAAATTTTTAATTGACGTTAATAAATAAAATACATCTTTAGATATTAGTATTGGCTTAGTTTATTAAAATTAAGCTGGCTTGCCATTAAAGATGCATATAATTAAATGGAAAATAAAAAAATATCTTTTGCTATCATTGGTGGAAGAAGAGGGGAGCACATTGATGATTTAGTGGGGGAAGTTGCTAAAAATGGTTACGAGGCAACACATATTAATATAAAAGAATTAATTATTGTTAGCTCAGAGAGTGGTTTTAATATTTTATATAAAGATAGATCAATTTTAGATTTTGATGTGTTTATTTTGAGAAGCGCTTTTCGATCCTTGAAAAATGAAATGTGCATAATAGCCAACTTTCTGCTTAAAAATAACAAAACAATTATTGATGCAGTAGTAGGAGAAAATTATATTGCAGGAAAAATGTATGAATCTTATTTATTAAGCCAAGCTGGTATCGCTAGTCCATTGACTATGCAAATATTCGTAGATGAAAATAAAAGTAAAATTTCTGAAAAAATAAAATTCCCTATCATTGCAAAACCAATAGTGGGAAGTAAAGGGCGAGGAGTGCAAAAAATAAATAATATGGACGAATTGGAAAAATTTAAGGTTATAGAAGATACTGATAAATTTTTGTTTCAAGAATATATTCCCATAACTTATGACATAAGAGTTTTTGTAGTGGGTGGTGAGGCTTTGGGAGCTATGAAGAGAATTGTGGGCAAAGATGATTTTCGTTCTAATGCTTCCTTAGGCTCAGTAGTGGAAAAAATAGAATTAACGGATTCTTTAAAAAATACAGCTATTTCAGCGACAAAGGCTTATCGATATGAAGTAGCGGGAGTGGACATTGTAATTCATGAAGGCAGAGAATATGTGTTGGAAGTTAATAACGCACCTCAATGGATGGCTTTCAAAAAAGTGGTGAGAATAAATCCTGCGGAGGCTATCGTGAAGTATTGTATAAATAAATATAATAATAAGTAAGATGAAAAAAATATACATTATTGCGGATTCAAAAAATGATTATCGCTATGAGAGAATATCTGAAGAAATTAAGAAAAATAATAAAAAAACAGAACTTATTTTTTGTAGTTCGTATGATTTGATATTGACTTCGGGAGGAGTGTTTTTAAATAATGAAAAGTTGAAATTTAATAGGAATGATCAATTTTGGTTTTTGTCTAATGCTACTATGAATTTCTTTGCTATTGAGAAAATTTCAGCCTATGGTATGAAAAATATCTGGCCGTCTAAAGAGGCTCTTTGCTTCGCGGATAAGTTTTTAACTTCAGTATTTTTTGAAAAAAATAATATTCCTACCCCCAAAACGACCCTTTTGAGGTTTACCAATGAAGAGGAACTAAATGAGCTAGTTAAATTTTTAGGTGGATTTCCTTTGGTGATGAAAAAAAATGTGGGAAGTGTAGGTAGGGACGTACGAATTGTTAAAAGCAATCAAGAAATATTTAACTTTATTCAAGAAGTTCATAGGAGATTGGAGAAAAAAAATAATCATGCTTGTCGAATTGGCTTTCTTTTGCAGGAATTTATCAAAGAATCTGCCGGAACTGATTTTAGAGTGCTAGTTTTGGGAGGAAAGATTTTAGGTGTTATGAAGAGAACTGCTCAGGATGGGGGATTTAAGGCTAATGTTTCTTTGGGTGGTAAAGCTGAAGCTGCTCAATTGGATAGACAGTTAAAAAGTTTAGCTAAAAAAGTTATTAAAGCGGGAAAATTATTTTATGGAGGGGTGGATTTTATCAAGAAAGGAGATCAATATTTAGCTTTAGAAATAAATACTTCAGCTCAATTTAAGGGATTCGAGGGAGCAACTGGTATAAATGTAGCTGAAAAGATAGCTCAAAAACTTTTAAAATAATTGAGACTTAAAAATAACTTTTAAATTTAAAGAAACAAAAAATAAATATAAACCTATTAAATATGGGGATTTTTTATGCAACTTTAAAAAGCATTGCGCAATTGACTAAAAATTTGATAAAATAGGTCAGTGAGTTTAAGATATAAATTTTTAAAAAATGAAAGCTTTTGTAGCTAGAAAAATAAAGAATGATAAGGGTAAGGTAGTATGGTGGAAGGCATTGCTAATGTTTATTTTTTTTGGTTTTATTACGGCTATTATCCTTACTATAGGAATCTTTGCTTATTTTGCTAAAGATTTGCCAGATCCCAATAAAGTAAACAAAAGAATAGTAGCTGAATCAACCAAGATTTATGATAGAACAGGTACTCATATATTGTATGAAATTCATGGCGAAGAAAAGAGAACCTTAATTCCGTTTGAGGATATGCCCCAAAGTATTCGCTGGGCAACTATTGCCTCTGAAGACCAGGATTTTTATTCTCATCATGGAATCAAGCTTTCCTCAATCATCAGAGCGGTGCTTAAAGATATATCAAATAGAGGAGCAGCTCAAGGGGGGTCAACAATTACGCAGCAATTTGTAAAAAATTCCATTTTAACCTCGGAAAAAACTTTGACCCGTAAAATTAAGGAAGTTATTTTGTCTTTAGAGATAGAGCAAAAATTTAGCAAAGATGAGATTTTAAGGATGTATCTTAATGAAATTCCTTATGGATCAAATGCTTATGGCATAGAATCAGCCGCTCAAACATTTTTTGGAAAGAATGCTAAAGATTTAGATTATGATGAGGCTGCCCTGCTGGCAGTTCTTCCTCGAGCAACAACTTTCTTTTCTCCATTTGGATCACATACAGATAGACTAAAGGTCAATCAGGAGGGAGTTTTGGATAAAATGGGTAATTTAGGTTATCTTAGCAAGGAAAAAGTTGAAGAATATAAAAAAGTTGATGTTTTAGCAAAAATTACTGTAAAAAAAGAGAATATTCAAGCTCCTCATTTTGTTATGTATGTAAAGGATTATTTGGAGGAGAAATATGGTACGCAAGAAATGGAAGAAGGCGGTATGAAGATTTATACCACACTTGATTGGGAAAAACAGCAAATTGCAGAAAAAGCAGTAAAGGAAGGCGTGGAAAAAAATAAAAATAGTTGGAATGCGGGAAATGCCGCCTTGGTAGCTATCGATCCCAAAACCGGGCAGATTTTATCCATGGTTGGATCAATGGATTATTTTGAGAGCCCTCAGCCCGAAGGTTGTACCGTTGGAAAAAATTGTAAATTTGAAGGTCAAGTCAATGTGGCGATAAGAGATAGGCAGCCAGGTTCGTCTTTTAAACCTTACGTTTATTTGACAGCTTTTTCTAAAGGATATTTCCCAGAGACAATTCTTTATGATGTGGAAACAGATTTCAACAAAGGCAGCGAAGATAATTATATTCCTCAAAATTATGATGGACAATTTAGGGGTCCTTTAATGATGAAAGAAGCCTTGGGAATGTCTTTGAATGTGCCAGCAGTTAAGACTCTCTATCTGGCTGGAGTAAAAGATAGCATTGAGTTAGCTAAAAATTTAGGAATAAACGGACTTAATGAACCAGATAGGTATGGATTATCTTTGGTTTTGGGAGGAGGAGAGGTTCAGCTTCTTGATCATACTAATGCTTACGCAACTTTAGCCAATAATGGGGTAAAACATACTAAAACAGCTATTTTAAGAATAGAAGATAAGGACGGAAATATAGTAGAAGAATTTAAGGATAAAAAGGGTGATGCAGTAGTAAAGGAGGAGTACATTGCTATGCTTGATTCAATAATCTCTGATAATAAAAATAGAGCTTCGGTTTTTGGAGAAAACAGTCCCCTGAGATTTGACGATCGACAGGTGGCTGCCAAAACTGGAACTACTAATGAGTTTAGAGATGGCTGGACAATGGGCTATACTCCAGGTATTGCGGTGGGTGTTTGGGCAGGAAATAACGATAATACGCCTATGAAGGCAGGTGCTGATGGAGTAAATGTAGCAGCTCCAATTTGGAGGAGTTTTTTGGATCAAGTTTTGGTTAATTATAATAAAGAAGAATTTCCTAAATATAACAGTGAGGAAGTGTTAAAGGATATTGAAAAAGATATTTTAATTGGAAAGCTTGATACAGAAAAGAAAGTAGAGGTGTGTGAAATCCCAGGAAAAGATGATAAGTGGTGTAAAGCCAATAAATATTGTCCTAGTGATGAAAAGAAGGATAAAACCATCGTAGAGGCGCATAATATTTTGTGGTATGTCGATAGGGAGGATCCTCAGAGTGATAAGCCAGAAAGTCCAAAAAGTGATCCTCAATTTGAGCGTTGGGAAGAGGGCGTAAGGGAATGGTATAAAAAAAATAAGGAAAAGAAATATATTTCTGATGAAGATGTGGAAGGGGATTGTGACGAGGGTGATTTTGATAAATATATGCCCAAAATTACAATGAGTACCGATAAAAGTGGTAATAGGGTAAGAATAGAGGTTAAAGCTAATGCTCCTTTTGGGATAGAAAGTGTTAAAATTTATGTAGAAGGAGATGAAATAAATTCAAGTAATAGTAGCTCTTCGGGTGCGACTTATGAAGTGCCGGCAAATAAAAATAATTCAAGTATAAAGATAGAATCTAAGGTTATAGATGATAATGGCAATGAGGCCAGTGCAACAGAAAGTGTGTCAGTGAGTTTTTGAAAGAATCAATCTAAAAAGCATTTCTAAGGAAATGTTTTTTAGTTTCATTTCATTTTTATCTTTTTTGAGCTATACTCTTAAGGTAATTCTTATTTTTCTTTATGTTTCATAATAATTCAAACCCTGGTTTCTGGCCGGTAGCTTCTGCTTTGCTGGGTAATCTTATTGTAACTTTACTAAAATTTGTAGGCTTTTTAATTTCGGGTTCGAGCGCTCTTTTTTCGGAGGGCATCCATAGTTTTGCTGATACAGCCAATCAAGCTCTTCTTATGGTGGGTATAAAAAAATCAACTAAAAAAGCCGATAAACAATTTTCTTATGGATATGGTCATGAAAGATTTTTTTGGGCCCTTATTTCCGCTTGCGGAATTTTCTTTTTGGGAGCTGGAGTGACAATTTATAAAGGCATAACTGATTTACAGCAGTCTTCAGAGGTACATATTTCCCCAGTTATTTTTGCTATCCTGATACTTTCACTAGTAATCGAAAGTGGTACTTTTGTGGTGGCTTTTCGGGCGATTAAAATTAAGGGTCGCAGCTTGGCATATTCGGTGCATGTAGGTAATCCGTCTTCTATCGCTGTTTTGTATGAAGATGGGGTAGCTGTTTTGGGTATTTTAATTGCGCTTTTAAGTATCGCCTTGACTTACCTGACAGGTCAACATTATTGGGATGCAGTTGGTTCAATTTTAATTGGGATACTTTTAGCTATCGTGGCGATTATTTTAATTGCAAAAAACAGAGAGTATTTGATGGAAAAATCTATGCCCGAAGAAATGCAAGAACGCATTATTGAAATCCTTGAGGCAGAGACAGTTATTGAAAAAGTTATTGATTTTAAATCCTCTACCCTAGATTTTAAAAAATATCGCATTAAATGTGAAATCGAATTTCATGGTCCAGCATTGATGACAACTATGTATCGCAGCGGCTCTTTGCGCCAAGAGTATGAGGATATCAGAAATGACTATGATGAATTTATACGATTTTGTGTGGATTATATCGATCGTGTGCCACGCTTGATGGGGAATAAAATTGATATGATTGAGAAAAAAATTCAAAAAGAATTTCCCGAAGTTATCCATGTTGACATTGAAATAAACTAATTCAAAAAAATACTTAAATTTAATATAAATGTTTTCTAAACTTAGCATTGGAGTATAATAAGGGTATATATAAACATTTAATTAAAAAATTTATGCAAAAAAAAGAAGAAAAAATTGAAAAAAGCAACGAGTCTCAAAAGAACAAAGGAAATACAGAAGAACAAGAGATTGCGGATTTTATTTACCCACCCACTCAACTTGGCAAAGCTATCGTAGGGGTACTGGCTAATGAAAGTCAGGAAAGCTGGGAAGAGTTTTTTGGTGCTTTTTATGATCAGGAATTGTGGTTTGGAGCTTTTATTGAAAAAGATGAATCAGGGGAAGATGTTTTATACCCAATTCCTTCAGTCCAAGATGATGGAACAGAAAATTTAATTGTTTTTGAAAAAGGTAGCGAACTAGCAGCTTGGTATCAAAATAGTTCAGAAAAAGACAAAGAAGGAGTCTTTATGGTAAGTAAGATGGGAGTTAGATTTTTGATAGATGTTGCGCCTGTAGCTTTTGAAAAATTTGATCTTTCTATTAGTTACGGAAGAACGGGGGGCGAATGTTTTATCGTGGACAAGGAAACTTTGCAAATTATGAAGGAGGCATTAGAGAATGTAGACATTGAGAATGAAAGTTAAAGAGCAATACTTTCTTAACAATTTCCTTTAGAAATATTAAAATAAAAAACACTTATTTAGATAAGTGTTTTTTATTTTAATATTTGTGTTATTAACCGCGTAAAAGTGGAGAGATACGATGGATTGTTTCGGCTTCGCTTTTTTGTAAAGTCATAGTCTGCATATTCATAATGAGGCTTTTTATTTTTTGAGGATCAGGAACCTTATGAAACAGAAATCTTTCTGTGTTACCAGCTGTTTGAACATGGACATCTCCAAAATTTAAGACAGTTGGGATAAGCCCTACTATGTTGATGGAGATGTCTTGAATTTTATCAAATTTAAGTTCACTAGTGGTTCTGATAAAGAGAGCTTTTTGTTCGATATTGACAATTCTTTCATTAGTTATGATC
>JAVEXR010000034.1:0-10947 GCA_034003925.1 Candidatus Moraniibacteriota bacterium | reverse complement strand
AAATATTCCATAGCCTTATCTGCACTGGGTTTTTCTCTGAATTTAACAGCTTGAAAATAATGTTTTTTTTCTTCTCCTTTTTCGATGTAGCCGTAGCCAGTCTCTGGTCCAGTTGGAACAATACCGATAGTTCCGATATTATCTCCGTTTTCCGTCATCGCCAACTGAACAACTCTCAGGTATTCATCCCTGTTTTTGATATAATGATCAGCTGGCAAAATAACTATCTGCTCACCCTCATCAATATCTGAGTTTTTTAGCATATGACGGACTGCAGCCATAATAGCCGGCGCGGTATTAAGCTTTTTTGGCTCAATTACAATCTGGTTTTTATTTAGATCCTGGTCCACTTCCTGTATTTGCTGAAAAACTTTTTCGCCAGACGAACTCCCTGAAGTACTAAAAAAAATATTTTTCGTTGGCATTAGCTCCCGTATTCGCAAATAAGTTTCTTGCAGTAGAGACCTATCACTGTATAAACGCAGAAATTGCTTGGCATTTTTACCAGATTGGCTAAGTGGCCAAAGTCTTGTTCCTGAGCCTCCGCACAAAATAATCGCATACTTTTCAGGCATACCTCTTTCTCCTCTCTTTTTTAAAATAATATTCCCAACGCCTCCAACTCTTTTCAAAAGAACTATCATCCTTTATGGGATGATTTTCAATGATAAGACTAATTTAAAAACATGTCAACTTGTGCTTTATATAATTTTAAAATAAAAAAACACTGACATCTCCAATGATACTACTCTCACTCAATTTGCGAGTTGTTTTAAAATTAAATATATCTTGAATTCAGAATCCACACTTTATGGATAAAATAAAATAAATCAACTCGAAGGGAGCGTTAAGAAACTTTGTCATGGAGCAAGTGCGGAACCCAAAGTTTTAGCGATAAGAGTTAGATTTATTTATTTTAGTAGTATGTGTGGCAGTTTTTTGTAACTTCTTTTGCTGCCAAAAAAGTTAGTAAGAAAAATATAAAAAAACATCCGCTCAAGACAGATGTTTTTAAAAGTATAATAGTATATAAAACTAACGCGTCGCCCGATGTGGAGTCGCCCCAGCTCCCTAAAACCCAGCGGTTTTAGTATTTCCGCAACGGGGAAACTATCGTTTTCCCGACCCCTTTCCAAACCACACTGGCCAAAAAGATTACTATCTTTTTGCCCACTGTGGAGCACGTCTAGCTTTTTTAAGTCCTGGTTTCTTTCTTTCCACTTTTCGAGAATCTCTAGTTAAAAATCCATTAGCTTTCAGAACGGGTCTTAGCGTTTCATCAAATTTAATCAAAGCTCTAGCTACGCCCAATCTTACTGCTTCAACTTGGCTACTGATTCCACCTCCACGCACAATAACAGAAACTTTAAATTTATCCACTAATCCAGTTTCTTTGAAAGGAGAAACAAAAGTAGCTTGCATGATAGTTCCGGAAAAATATTCTTTCATATCACGGTTGTTGACGATATAGTCCTCCTCACCCACTTTATCGCTAGGAAAAATTCTAACCTGCGCTACAGAAGTTTTTCTTCTTCCAACAGCATAAAAATATTTACCCTTCTTTGAAGTTTTGGTAACTTTTTTCTCAGCAGTTTTTTTTACTTTAGTCTCTTTAACTTCCTTGACCTCTTCAATTTCTAAAGTTTTTTTTGCAGTTGTTTTTTCTTTATTCATAAATAATTTTCATTAAACCTTGTACGGCCCTAAATTTTAAAATCGATATTATGACTATGCTCTTCGTTTTTGTATACCAAAAGACGAGTCAACATAGCGCTACTTAATTTATTCTTTGGAAGCATTCCCTTTACAGCTGCCATAATCACTTTTCTAGAATCCTTAGCAATTTGTTTTTCAAAGCTAATCTCTTTTATTCCACCTGGGTAACCAGAAAATTTGTAATATTTTTTATCTTTAGCTTTATTACCAGTTACAATCACTCCGTCAGAATTAAGTACCACTACAAAATCACCACCATCTATGTTTGGAGTAAAATTAACTTTATTTTTTCCGCTCAAAAATTTAACTATTTCAGTAGCCAATCTTCCCAAAACTTTCCCTTGGGCATTAATTTCATAATATTTTCGTTCCATAATTTTAGTTCTTAGTTATCAGTTCGCGGTTCGCAGTATCCGCAAAGAAAACCATCTATTATTTAAACTTTTGTAATTTATTCATTATGTCTTCGTAGCAGAGTTTAAATTATCTGCAAGGATAATTCAAACATTACGATAACATACAAAATCATAAACCGTGAACTGTTGACTATCAACCAACAACCGATTAAACAAATTCTATCACAGCCATCTTAGCACTATCACTTTTTCTAGCTGCTAATTTAACTATTCTAGTATAGCCACTATTTCGGCCTTCAAATTTTTTTAAAAAATCACTCATCAATTTATTCACGCAATCATCATTGAGATCTTTTTTTAGCTCTCGAATAACTGATACTTTCTTTTGAGCATCATCTCCTGCTTTTTTAACCTTAGTAATAATTTTATCCATTATCGGTTTGATCTCTTTGGCTTTAGCCTCAGTTGTAACAATTTTTTCACTCAATACCAAGTTAGCAATAAGACCATGAATAAGAGCCTCTCTTTGGGCTTTTTCTCTTCCGAGTGTTCTTCCTTTTACTAAATGTCTCATATTTCTTTATATTAAATCCGCTTAACTTTATTAGTTATTTTTCAGTATCAATCCCAAAATCCCAATAGCTTTCTTTATTTCCTTGACACCTTTTTCTCCCATTCCATTCAAATCTCCCAATTCCTGTGTAGTCAATTTGATAATACCTTTAACTTTTGTTATTTTATTATCTTTAAGAGCATTGATGGTTCTAGTAGAAAGACCTTTCAATTCTTCTATGCTTAAATTCTCATTTACATTAACTTCCTTTTCCTCATCTTTGGCTTCTGTATCCAAAACAGCTGCATAGCTTTCCGGCTTACCAGAGTTTTCGATTTTTTCTTTTTGGCTAGAAGTTGTTTGATCCACTCCTTCGGACAAAACAGCAAATTGATCTACTAATATTTTAACAGCTTTATTAAAAGCATCTGTCGGAGTCAAAGTTCCATCAGTAAAAATTTCCAACACTATTCTCTCGAAATCAGTTCTTTTTCCTACACGCATATTCTCCACAGCATAATTTACTCTTTTAGCTGGAGTATAAATAGCATCAATAGAAATCCAATCAACCTCATCTCTTTTTTCTTGCAATTCTACTGGGATATAACCTATTCCCTTAGCAACTTCTATTTCCATCTCTAGGACAGTTTTTAGATTAGTTGAATTGGCAATAACCTGGTCAGTATTAATCACTTCTACTTCAGCTGTTTTTTTAATATCCTTACCTGTAATTACACCTTTGCCGGTGAATTTCAAACTTAGTCTGACTGGTTCATCGCTAAAAGATTTAAAACGTAATTTTTTTACATTTAAAATTATTTGAACGACATCTTCAAGAATCCCCTCAATAGTAGAAAATTCATGAGAAACACCTTTAATTTTGATAGCTGTCGCAGCTGCTCCATCAAGAGAAGAAAGAAGTACACGACGCAAAGAATTTCCTAAAGTTGTACCGTATCCAGGATAACAATCTTCAATAATAAATTTTCCACTGTTTTCTCCAGTTTCAATAAATTTTGATTTTCTTGGCAATGTTATTGATTGCATATTTTTAATTGTATATCGCTATATAATGAGCAATATTAATAAAGACGAATTAATTTATTATTATAAAATTCAATTATCGAGAATAATATTCAACCACTAGTTGAGGATCGGCATTTACTCCGATATTAGACACATCTGGGGTAGATAATATTTTTCCTTCAAAATTAGCAGCATCCACACTTATCCAAGATGGTATATCTTTTCTGTTCTTTAATGTGCCTGAAAGTTCTTTGAAATATTTCTTTTCTTTCTTGGTTTCATTTACTTTCACGCTATCGCCTACTTTTACTAATGCAGATGGAATAGTTAGCCTTCTGTCATTCACCTTAATCAAACCATGTCCCACCATTTGGCGAGCAGCGCTTCTGGAACTAGCCAATCCCATACGATAAACAACATTGTCCAATCTCATCTCCAATCTGATCATTAACAAGTTTCCAACAATCCCTTCTTTTCCTTTTACGTCGTCAAAATGTTTTCTGAATTGTTTTTCCAATATTCCATAAACTCTTTTGATGCGTTGTTTCATAGCTAATTGCTTTCCGTATTCACTTAGCCCTCTTCCCATTTTCTTACCATGCACGCCAGGAGCATAAGCCTTTCTTATCATCGCACATTTAACCGAAGCGCAACGTTCACCTTTAAGAAAAAGCTTTTCGCCAGCCCTACGGCATCTTTTACATTTTGAACTTAAATCTCTTGCCATAATTCTTATTATTTATAATATCTTACCTTAAAAAATATATTACTTTTTTAAACTTATTAAATATAATTAAACTCACCCATAAATCCCAAATTACAAGTAACAAGAATACAAACAAATTACAATTTTCAATTTTCAAACATTTTTATTAGTAATAATTTGGAATTTGAATTTTGGACTTTATTTGGAAATTGTTTCTTGGTGCTTGTTTATTGCCATTAGGTCTTTTCTACTGATCTTCTTCCGCTTCCAGTTGTCTTTCTTACATTGCCGCGAATAGTTCTATTGTTAGTCTTAGTTCTTTGCCCTCTGCTTGGAAGTCCCTTCTGATGTCTCGCTCCTCTATAACAACCAATTTCCTTAAGTCTTCGAATATTCATCCTGATCTCATGTTTCAATTCTCCTTCAATCTTATATTTTTCCTCAATATAATTTTTCAAACTATTAACTTGCTCAGAAGTAAGATCCTTAGCTCTAATATCTTTACCAATTTTTAATTCGTCTAAAATAACTCCACTAACGGATTTTCCAATACCAAAAATATAAGTTAGAGCTATCTCTATTCTTTTATTATCTGGAATATTTACTCCTGCTATTCTTGCCATAATTTTAGTTCTTAGTTATCAGTTCACGGCACAGTACCCGCAAACAAAAACATATATTATTTAAACCTTTATGATTTATTATTATTTGAAATTAATTTTTAATTCTAAATTATTAATTAATTACACTCTCCTTGGTTTTCTTCTTCTACAGCCATTGTGCGGATTAGGAGTAATGTCCTTAATTGAAATCACATCAAATCCGGCACCGGAAAGTCCTCTTACGGCTGACTCACGTCCGCCTCCTACTCCTTTTATAAAAATCAACAATTCTTTTAATCCGTATTTTTTAACTTTCTCTGAAACATCTGCAGCTACTTTGGTGGCAGCAAAAGGAGTAGATTTCTTAGCTCCTTTAAATCCCAACATTCCTGAACTTGACCATCCCAAAGTTGCTCCGTTCATATCGGAAATAGTTACAATAGTGTTGTTGTAAGTACATTGAATATGAGCTTGTCCCTTAAAAATGGTTCTTTTTCCTTTTTTTGCAACAATCGGCTCACTTTCAGCTTTAACAACCTCTGCAGCAACAGGGTTTTCATTAACTTCTTGCTCTTGAATTTTCTTTTCTTCTGTCATATATATTTAGCTTTTTAGTTAGTAGGTTATTATCTTTTTAGGCATAGAATCCCTAGAAACTGCCTAAGTTAGAGAAAATGCAATTTTTAATTTTGCATTTTTAATTTTTAATTACTTACCCCTGTCTTTGCTTGTGCTTTGGATTACTACAGATAACATAAACTTTGCCACGGCGTCTTACTACCTTGCAATTAGCACATATTTTTTTAGCTGATGCTCTTACTTTCATAATATTTTAGTTTAGCTTGTTAGCTTTTTAGGTTGTAGCTTCTTATATTTAGGTCCATTCAATAATTTTAAATTTATTCGACATTGAATATTGGGTATTTTACTATAGTCTCTTAGTTATTCTCCCTCTTGTTAAATCATAAGGGCTCATCTCTAAAATCACTTTATCTCCTGGAAGTAACTTTATATAGTTTACTCTCATTCTCCCGGAGATGTGAGCCAATATTTCATGCCCATTTTCAAGCTTGACCTTAAAAGTCGTACTTGGAAGAGCTTCTATAACCACACCTTCAACTGTTATTAATTCTTTTTTTTGAGTCATAATAAATTGTTTGTACCAACACAAAAATAGAGGAGTTAATTTTAATTAATATTTCATTCCTAATGCTTGAATAAAGGGAAAAATGAAAGCCTCTGATACTTATTTCTATTTAATTTTAACTCATGCTATGCGTCACTACCCATATTAACAGATGTTGGTTTTTTGTCAATAGTACATTGAGTTAATCTTTCCTCGCCTTTACTCAAAAATCACCGACCCACCCACATAATCTTGCTTAACTTGTTCGGGAGTTAGGGCATAATTAAAAATTTTAGTATCATCAATGAGTCCTTTGTACTGATAAGTGATCCCAGAATTAGCCTTTCCCATAGAAATTGCTGTTGATTGAAGATTGGGTGTATAGATATCAGTTACCTTCGGTACTCCATCAATATATAGTATCGCTGTTCCATTTGTTCCGCCACTAAAAGTAAGCATCAAATGATGCCAATTATTATCATTTATTCCAGTTCCATAATTTCTTCCATAAAATCCACCACCGAGTGAGTTAGAGCTACCCACATTAGCGTTTAAAACCCAACCCAACCAAGCAGCTTGGCTACCAGTAGCATTACCTATGCTTAAAGCTAAGCCATAATCAGAATGATTACCAGCCTTAACCCAATTGCTAATAGAAAATGGCGCACTTCCCACAATAGGATTGGTCCCAGCTTGCACATAGTCATCTATTCCATCAAAATCCAAAGCCTTATCATTTTTGCCTACCACCCAATCCGTAGCAGGAGTCATATTTACCAAAGTTCCGTTTTTACCATTACCACTTTCATCATGAGCAATCAAATTTTCTCCTTCATTAAATTTCCAATGTGCGATTGGTTTACCACGATTATAGTCCCAGGCAATTTGAGCCGGGGTACGGGCATAATTATAGATTTTAGCATCATCGATAATTCCTCTAAAAAAAGCTCTTGTTCTATAGACATCAAGATAACGACCAATCATAGAGTATTGCCCTGTAGTTTCCCATGTGCCACTCGTAGTATCTGTCTCAATTATATCCATTTTTCCATCAATATAAATTCTCTCAGTATCCGAAGCGACATCCCTAACAACCGTTATATAATGCCAAACCCCACCATCAATTGATTGATTGGAGGTGACTGAAGACAAACTACTACTAGGACCATAAGAGAATCGTACTTTATTACTTGTTGGTACAAGATCAATAAGATATAAGTTTCTTGTTCCTGCGCTATCTCCATCAGAATTATCCAAATCGTCATATCTGAAAATTGTATGATAATAAGAAGACGGATTATTCTTTACCCAAGTAGAAAAAGTCATCGATTTTGCGTTATTCATATGCAAATCAGAATTATCGCCAATATTTACCCAATTATCTATTCCATTAAAACTTAACGCACTCCCAATTTTTCCAATATCCCAAACTGGACTACCGATTAATGCACCATTGTTTCCATTACCGCTTTTATCGAAAAGCGTTATGCCACTGCCTTCATCCATATTCCACTCCCCCACGGGACCATCACATTTAGCGGTGTCTCCTGGGATGCAATATTCTTTGGCTGCACCTGTAACTCGTATACCATTATTATTTCGACTACTATCATAACCCATCATCATAGGCGAACCTCCGTTTTTTAAAATATCTATTTCATTTTTTGTCAGCACAGAATTAGAACTTTTGACTTCATCCACCTTACCATTAAAATAAGATGCTAAGTCGCCATCACCGCCAATTTCCAAACTAGATAGAGGGTTTTGCAAGGTGCTTGGAATAATACCAGAAAAAGAAAGAGGTTTTTGTTTTCCATCAATATATATTTTTAACCTGGTATCATTAGTTGATTGTTGTCCATCATAGATAATTTGAATGTTATACCATCTGTTTAACGTAAAATTAGCATCATTAGTGTAAGCATAATTAGTACAATCATCTGTTAAACTTGAAGCAATACACACCCTCAACTCATCAGCATTAATATTATCTGATTTTATGAGAATACTATTATCACCATTTCCCCATTGAGAAAAAATCGGTTTAGAAGTCTCTAAGGATTGAAAATTTATAGCTTGAGAAATTGAAAGCTTAGTATTATCCGATAGTTGGAAATTAGTAATTGTTAATCGATCATCAGTGCCGTCAAATTCCATTGCTCCGCCAAAAAATCCATTCTTATCCCACATTGTCGTAGCGGTCGTATTGGCACCTGCACTACCTGGTTGCAAGTTACCTATCGCTCTTGATTTAGCAGTATCGCCGCTATGAGCTTTATTGCCATAACCATCATCAAAAGTAAACCAAACAGATGATGCAATATCAATCAATAAGCCCGCTTGACTAATTTCTGGAGATTGGGAAGAGTCAGTGGTTGTCAGAGTTAATTTATAATAAAAACTAGTGTTATTATTCCAACCAAGAGCAGCCAAATTCAGACCATTTTCCGCGGTCAAATGACTGCCAACAGATAATGTATCTGTGCCCCCTTTAACGCCAGAAGAATTATACCAAATATTTCCATCCGTTGAAAATTGAGCTGTCACCCCAGTGCCGGACGGCAAGGAAGGAATGTCATAGATAAAATATCCGCCATCCCCAATAATCATCCCGATCCCAGACATTAGGTTGGTCGAAAGCACTGTGCCTTCAGCAGGAAATTCACTCGGCACATATGAATCGGAATAGTCCACCTCCGTCTGCATCAAGGTTGGCGTAACGTTTAAATCAGAAGTTGCCAATCTGGCACGATAATAAAAATTGGCGGTAGTCCAATTGAGTGGTTGCACATCAACAACATTGGATCCATCCGCAAGGACAAACCAACCACCCTGAACATTACCACTACCATACCAAAGGATGCCATCTTGGCTGAATTGAACTGAAATGCTGGTGGAAGCAGGAATAATGGCGTTCACTTTGAAATAAGTAATCTGAGCCACGTCAACTTTCCCAGAGAGTAAATTGGTTGAAAGTATCGTGCCTTCGTCGGGAAATTCACTTGGCAGATATGAATCGGAATAATCAACCCTCACTTCCCCTAAAATCGGTGCCATATAAGGATTAATAGTAGTCAATTTTGCACGATAATAAAAATTGGCTGTGGTCCAATTAAGATTTCGTATATCAATAGAATTGGCTCCATCAGACAAAGTGTACCAACCACCTTGCTCATTATTACTGCCATACCAAAGAACACCATCTTGGCTGAATTGAACTGAAATAGTCGTATTAGCGAAAATGGCCGTTTGCGCTACAAAAGTAGTGATTTGCGCCACATCGGATTGACCGGAGAGCAGATTAGTCGAAAGCACTGTGCCTTCCGAATAATAGTCAGCACGCACTTCAGACACAATAAAAAAGCTACCTAAAATAAGGAGTATAAAAAAAAATTTGTAGAAAAAAATTTTCATTAATGTTTTTATTGTTAAAATCAGACTATTGTCAGGCGTTACATAAATACCATTACCCATTATTTACATCGCTTAATTTATTTCATTACGCAATTTTTCAATCCATAAAACAAGATGCATTCCACAGTAATAAAACTAATACATATTATTTTTTATAAATGGTTCTTAACAATTATCTAAACCAAAACTCCATAATCCACCATCCCAAAAAATTTTTTCCATCTTAATAACTTCTCAGTACGCATTTTTATAATAAGAATTCAAAAAATAGCCTATTGATACTTTTTAAAATTAGCTAAAATATCAGTTGTCAACATAAATAAAACATTCATCAAAGCACTCAAATTCGATGATATTATTATAACCAAATAAAGATTAGTGTCTCTAATACTCCATGCTTACCATCCACGGACGCACCGAACAAGAGCGCCAGTATAAGTATTAACTCCAGATCCCAAGGTGTTACTACTAAACATCCAAAAAAGTGCCCGACCTCCACCTTCCTCAGCAGATGACCAGTAGTAGCTTGTGCCAAAATTATTCCCAAAAGTAACCCGATTAGTATACATGCAACCCAATTCTCCAGTAGTCGGCAAGCGACCACCAATAGATTTACAATAATTACGCGCCGGGTAAGCAGAAAAATCAATAGTATTATCTTTTCTCAAATTATCACCATTTTGGCTGCCATCCTGCTCACATTGTGGCTGACTACATTCTGTCTGCGTTGTTTTCCAAGCTAATGATGCTGTACTTACTTTTTGGACAATTATATATGCTCCATCCCCCATTCCATTGGCACAGACATTATTATCAGCACAATCCCAAACCCCATTGTCGCAAGATTTTTGAGCTAAAGTCACGTTGTGATTAGTGGTATCAACGTAGGTCTGCCAAGTAGCTGCTATTTTGGACGTATCCGTAAACCCATCAATTACTGACTGAGCAAAAACGCTAATACGGTGCCAACCGAAAATGATAACTATAGAAATAACCACTACTAAAACCCCAGAAATTATTTTAGCTCTCCTTGAATAATTTCGCTGAAAAAATTCTTTGATTTTTTGCATATTTTTTTTAAATACTTAATCGGGTTATATTTTAATTATACAACACAGAAACAATAATTTTAACTCCCCTACTCAAAAATCACCGACCCACCTACATAATCTTGTTTGACTTGTTCGGAGCTAAGAGGAAAACCATAAATCTTTACATCATCCAGCAGTAAGCTGGTGAAAATAGAAGAGTTTCCTCCCATAGTGATTCCAGCTGTAGAGATGGAACGGATAGTAGTAGGAATAGTTCCTACATAACCTAGAGTTTTTTCAACTCCATCGATATATAGTTTTAGCTTAGCATCATTAGTAGCTTGGGTACCATCATAAATTACTTGAGCGTTTATCCAGTTATTGGTAGTTAGGTTTAAATCAGTTGTTACTCCATAG
>JAVEXR010000033.1:0-11000 GCA_034003925.1 Candidatus Moraniibacteriota bacterium | reverse complement strand
GCTCCTGCAATTCTTTTTCAAACTGATGATCACGCACTTGCTTAAGTATATCCGCGAATCCCGCTTCATCCACTTTGAAAGCCTTTCCACAATTCGGACAGATGATGTCATTCATAAAAATTTTTTAAATATGATAATTATTTCTTAAATATTCCGCTTTTCCAAATTCTACACCATCCATTTTCTTTTTCAACCTGATCCTTTGCGCACATCACCTATATAGTGTTTTTTCATCCAATTTTGAATCGCAAATCTCTCAAATCATCGCTATCTTTAACCCTAGCAATATCCGTATTAGCATATTACGTAGCATGCCTGCCCGCTTTTGGCGGATGTTACGTAGCAAAGTTAATCAGTTAGTTCATCCGCCAAAAGTTCTGCTTGCTTCAAAATATTCTCTGTTGCAAGTTTTTGCATGTCTGGTGGATAACCATAAACTCTAAGAGTCCTTTTAACAATAGCACGCAGACGCGCTTTCACGCTTTCTTTGATCGTCCAATCAATCGCCGTGTTCGATTTTACCCTATCAACCAAAACCATCGCTAACTCCCTCAAAACCTCAGTACTCATAACTTCTTTGGCGCTGTCATTATTTGCGAGCGCGTCATAAAAAGCCAGCTCATAAACTGAAAGGTTCATTTCCTTCCCGCGCATATCGGATTCACGCACCTCTTTGGCAATCTTGATAAGTTCTTCAATTATCTGTGCCGCCGTCAAAAGATTATTTTGATATTTTCTAATCGCATTTTCTAACATTTCAGAAAGTTTCTTTGACTGGATTAGATTTCTTTTTGATCGCGATCTGATTTCATCATTTAAAATCTTTTTCAAAAGCTCCAAGGCCAGATTTTTTCTCTTCATTCCCTTAATCTCTTCCAAAAATTCATCTGACAAAATAGATATGTCCGGTTTTTTTATTCCAGCCGCATCAAACACATCAATAATCCCATCAGAAACGACAGCGCGATCAACAATTTGACGAATAGCGGTTTCAATTTCTTCATCGGATTTTCGGAATCCTCCTGGTTCAAATTTCACCAAACGCGCTTTCACAGCTTGAAAAAATCCCACCTCATCTTTAATTTCAAGCGCTTTCAAGCTTGGAACAGACAAAGCAAAAGCCTTCGAAAGAGCATCCACATTTATCTTGAACCTATTTTCCCCATCTTCCAATCCCAAAATATGTTCTTGGGCCTCCAAAATAATCCTCAATTTTTCAGCCGTATCCACCGCAAAATATTTTTTATAATCAAAACTTCCAAACATCTGCACTAAAATTTCATATTTCTCAAGCATAGTTGCGATGGCCTCATTCTGATCAAGGGTTGGCTGTCCCTTACCTCCACTTTCCGTATAAATTGCCAACGCTTTCTTCAACTCAGACGCAAAACCAATATAGTCCACGATCAGACCTCCTGGCTTGTCTTTAAACACTCTGTTCACTCGCGCAATCGCCTGCATCAAGTTGTGACCCTTCATAAGCTTGTCGATATACATCGTGTGAAGGCATGGCACATCAAACCCAGTAAGCCACATGTCACGCACAATCACCAATTTCAATGGATCAGAAACGTCTTTCATGCGCTCCCCTAAATCTTTTCTTTCTTGTTTGGTTGTAGAATGCATTTGCCAATTCTCCGGATCAGACGAAGATGAAGTCATCACCACCTTAATCACGCCTTTCTTCTTGTCGCTGTCATGCCACTCGGGTCTCAGTTTCACAATTTCTTCGTAGAGCTCCACAGCAATTCTACGACTCATGGCCACAATCATCGCCTTGCCTTCAAAAACTTCTTGTCTTTTTTCAAAATGATCAACAATATCCGCCGCCACGCTCTTGATTCTTTCATTGTGACCGACAATGGCTTCGAGTTGCGTCCACTTTGCTTTAGCTTTTTCTTCCGCCGTGCTTTCCGCCCCTTCAGTTATTTTCTCCACTTCAGCATCAAGCTTTTCTTTTTCTTCCGGCTTCAGGTGTATCTTAGCCAGTCTTGATTCATAGAATATGCGCACTGTCGCACAATCTTCCACTGCTTGAGCAATATCATAGACATCCACATAATTTCCAAATACTGCCGGAGTAGAAGCATCCTCTTTTTCAATCGGCGTTCCCGTAAAGCCGATAAATGTCGCGTTAGGAAGTCCGTCCCGAAGATATTTGGCAAAACCATATACCGTGCGCGTTCCAATTTCTTTTCCTTCATCATCTTTTTCATAAACGGTTTTCGCGCCAAATCCATATTGGCTGCGATGCGCCTCATCAGCGATCACAATAATATTTTTTCTCTCAGATAACATATCAAAAACTTCTCCGCCATCTTCGGGCGAAAATTTTTGAATAGTAGTAAAAACAATTCCCCCTCCGGCCACTTTTAATTTTTCTTTGAGATCATTTCGGTTTTTTGCTTGAGCTGGTTCTTGCCGCAAAATTTGTTTACAAGAGGCAAAAGTATCAAACAGCTGATCATCCAAATCATTTCTATCTGTAATCACCACAATGGTTGGATTTTTTAATTCCTTTTCTTGAACAATTTTGCCCGCATAAAAAACCATTGAAAGAGATTTTCCTGAACCCTGTGTGTGCCATACCACGCCCGCTTTACGGTCTCCCTTTGGTTGACTTGCAACACTAAAAAGCCCGTATGCTTCCGGACGCTCCCGAACAACATCCGCTTCCGCGACAGCGCGCAGCGTAGATTCAACTGCTTTTTTTACCGCATAATATTGGTGATAAGCCGCGACTTTTTTCACCGTTTCAACAAAAATCTGTTCCGTTTCGGGATCAACTTTTTTGCTTTTTTCAAAAACCGTGAAGTACTTGATCAAATCCAGCAAAACTTCTTTAGAAAGCATTCCCAAAATCATGGTCTCAATCTGTGGCACTGTCTTTTTTTCTTCTTTTGCTCCATCCTTGGTCTTCCAAGCCAGGAATCTGGTCCAACCAGCTGATACCGTTCCAGCTTTGGCGTCCAGTCCGTCGGAGGCAATGAGGATTGAATTATAGAAAAAGAGAGATGGGATGGCAGTTTTGTAATTTTGAAGCTGCGTAAAGGCTTTTTTTACTGTGGCATTTTCATCAGCCGCGTTTTTGAGTTCAATCACCACCAGCGGCAATCCATTCACTAGAAGAACCGCATCCGGACGCTTATTTTTCTCATTTTCAATCACCGTAAATTGATTACAGACCACAAAATCATTGTTCTCAATGTTCTCGAAATCTACCAGCCACACTTTATCGCCTTTCACATTGTCATCCTGCAGATATTCCACTTCCACTCCGTCAGTCAGCATTTTGTGCAAAACCTCATTGTTATCCATAAGGTTTTGACTGGGCAAACTCAAAACCGCTCGCAATGCCTGCTCGCGCGCGGCTTCATTCACATTGGGATTGATGCGATCAATCGCTTCTCTCAGTCGTCCTCTCAAAACTACCTCGCTCAAGCTTTCGCGTTCTTGTTCCTGATCTTCGGGGGACAAATATTTCCACCCCTGGGATTCTAAAAGGTTGATTACAAGTTCTTCAACATGTGATTCGGTTATTTTTGTCATAGAATAAATTTAAAATTATTTTTTTTGGCTTATTGCAAAATCGTAAGTTTTCTTTGCTAAATTCCTAGCTGTAATTGTCATATCTTCATACTTCATGTCTCCAATTGCTTTATTGCAGAAATCTAGTTTTTTATCGGAAGCCAATGAACCAGACCTACTTTCATAATTATTATTTGGTTTTAATTTTCCTTTTATAAATGTTCCTATTTTCTTGTCTTTATGGGGATATTTTTCTTTAAATTTAGGCATTACAAAATCCTTATCGGCTGGATATTTCCTTATAATTTTCTCAATAGTATCTAAAGAAAGGATATTTTCTATTTCTCTACAAGCTAACCTAATATATCTTTTTCCCAATTTATCTTTTAGTTCTTTTTGTCGCGCAATCTTATTTCTGTCATCTTTATCTGTAATTAAGATTGATTTACCACATAATCTATCAACGCAAATAGTAGACTGTACTGATTCAAGAAAAGACCAGTGTGTTATATTATTCCCTCCATATTCAACAAATGAATAATCAATATCTTCAAATATTTTTTGTTTATTTTCGAAATGATTTTGATATAATTCTAAAAATTTTTTCAAATACAATCTGTCTGTTATACCCTCAATCCAAATTGTTGCATTCGTTAAAAATACAGAAGAATTTTTAACTCCCAGTTCTTTCAAAACCCGCTCATCTCCAGAGCTTACTTGCTCCACAATTTTTAATAATTTATTTCCCGATGAAATATCACTTGAAAATTTATAAATTGATATATCACCATAATCCAAGGTCAGATCAAGAAAATGATTTGAATGGGTAGTTATAAAATACTGATGATTCCTTTTTGACAACTGTCCATTTTTATTTAAAATAGTCTCAATAAATTTTCTTTGCATTCCAGGATGAAGATTTATTTCTGGCTCTTCAATAAAAAATAATCCATTATCAATCATAAAAAGATTGAATGTTAAGATAATTAAATTCTGAATTCCATCTCCAAGATCATATATAGCTTTTTCATCATTGCCAATTTTTATATGCAATACATCGGAATCAACTTTTGGAATTAAAGAGACCTCTCTGCTTTCAAATAATTCGATGCTTAAAAATTTTTCATAATCAGCTATTTTTTTCCTATCTCCATGATTTCCCAACAACATCTTTCTGACATTAAAATATAATTCCTGACCAGTGAATATCTGTATCTTTTCATCATTTCTAATATTGTATATATTTTCTATTCTTTGTTTGTAAAAATCTTTTCTTTCTTCTTCTTTACCAACTCCATGAATTGCTACGTGAAAGTCATTTAAACTTCTCAGAATAGGAATATAGAATTTATTAAATTCTATTTTTTCTATTTCAAAGCTTAGTATAAAATTTATCTTGTCTTCGTTGGTATCAAAATAAGCATTGAACTTTTGTGCTAATTGACGTGTGTCACTTGATCCTCTATAACTAGAGGCTCTTATTAAGTAAAATCTTCCCTGTAATGCAGAAAGTATTCTTTTTAATGCTGTGAAATTGGCGCTAAAATTATAATAATCAAAATCAAGTTTTACAAAATCACCTTCATTGAATGAGCCATAACCATCAATTGTAAAAGAAACGATATTTTTTCCATACGTCTCTTTTATTTCATATATTCCATTGCTAATTTCATTTACATAGTTAAGAAATTTTTTTGTTTCGATTAAATCGGAGTTAAAAAAATAATCCTTAATTTTCATTAATTCACGTAAAAACCTACTTTTTCCTGAATTATTTGAACCAATAAAAATATTGACTCTTGATAAGTTATCGATGGATTGCAACTCACTCCCATCTTTATCTAAATAATTCTGAAATATTTCACCATTAACTTTAATAGAGGAATATATATATTGCATTGCATCTAATTAAACTTTTATTTCCCCACTCATCAACTTTGGCAACAAATTATCACGCAAGCGAGAGAGGGTTTGGATTTGAGAATTATTTAAAATTACTTTTTCAAAAACAGGCTTAATCAAATCATCAACTGCTTCTAAACTTTTTTCATCTGGGATAATAACGTTTGCATCTTCTAAGTGATGCCTCTGAATATGACCCATTGTAACGGCCTTTGCAGAGGCAATCTGCTTAAAACTTGGTAAATGGAATTTTACCCAATAAAAATAAAACCATTTTGGAAATTTTTCAGATGTAACTTTAAATAAATGCTGATTCAATACACCTTTTCCATATTTCCAAATATCAATATCCAAGCTTCCAGACCAAGAAAACAAAATATCACCATTTTCTACGATATATTTTTCTGGGATATCTTTACTTGCTTTATCTGTCTGACTTGTAATCCCAGAACTCATTTCTTTAATTTTAATAACAGGAAAGTATTCTAACTGGTTTTTTGCTGGAAATTTTTGCATAGCATAACCATTAAGAAAATCTGCAATTTCTGTAAGTCTTCCAACTCTCCACCCCTCCGGAATTCCATCTTTTAATTTTAATTTCTTCCCATCAATCGTGAAATTCACAAACCACTCCTTGAAAATCCCCTGAGCAATTTTTTCCAGCGTCTCATTCTCCGCCCGCAAAAGCTCAATCTTGTCATCCAAACTCGAAAGTATAGCTGCGATTTGTTTTTGTTCTCCATATTCTGGAAATTTCCATTTAGTATTTTTTAAATAATTCCAATCTGCTCTTGGCATATGCGTTCCAGTATTTGCGCCCATTGATTTATCGATAAAAATGGGATTTGCCACAAAATAAAATAAATATTTTTGATCAAAACTATCTTTTGCCCTCATAACCCAAATATCTGTGGAGCAAACCCCGCTGAATTTAGGCATCACAACCTTTCTGAAATACGGCCTTAATTTTCCAAAAAGTATGTCCCCATTTTCAAATTTAAACTTGTTGCTTTTCAATTCTCCCGAGTTTCCAATCCCGTTCAATGTCAAACTATTTTCATTTATATGTTCGAGCCCCAAATACTTCGAAAAACCATCCCCTGGTTTCCATGAGTCTTTTATTATTTCAACAGCATTATCTAAAGTTGTTTCTTTCCAATTATTCATAGTTTTATATTCATCTTTGATATTTTCATGTCATTAGGTATAAATAGTTTTCTATTTGTTACTAAATCCTTATTGGCAGATTTTCCTAAAAAATATTGCAACATTACATCAGCATTACCAGAGTGCCACCCCAATGCTCTTTGCACTACTCCAATTCCATCACCAGTTTTTTTGATATTTTTCTGAATAATGGGTACCTTTTGACCTCGAAAACCTGCCATAATCAGCTTTCCAGAAACAATCGAGAAATTAAAACATACTTGCCCTGCATAATTATTAATATCGAAAACCACATCAAGAGGTATTACATTCTTTTTATAAATGGGTAATTTTTTATAATCTTCAATAAAATCTTTTATCATTTCCTGGAAACCCATCTCTGATAATTTTTGTCTCTCTCCATTTTTTTGAACAATTTGATATTTTTCAATATTGTTTGTCTTCTTAATATGAACTTGTCCATTTATGTGCCATGATATGTGATCAATCTCATCTTTTTTTAATGTTGATCTATTTGAGGGTGTATAAAAAATATCACCCTCATGAGTCTTGATTACAATTGTACCGATTTTATAAAATACCTCTCCGGATTTAATTAGAATTCGATAATTTACGGAGCTTTTTATTTTTTCTCCTGAAATGTCGGGCTTTAAAGTTGTTTCTTTCCAATTATTCATAAATTTTCGCTTAATTTTTTGCCTTTTTAGTCTTCTTGCAATCAGTCTACTCATAAGCATACTAATATATTTATGCCATTATTTTGCCCTAATTAAACCTAAAATCTGCTTACATAACTATCCTCATTTACAAATAAAAACTTCTTATTTTGCCTAAAATAAAACATCTTTTATTTTATTTGTTTTGCTCTGCTGCAAATAAAACTTTTTTATCCCTTGAAAATAAGCCTGCGACCTTTCTTCTAAAATACCTTAAGAAACCACCTTATCACAAATCTCTTATCTAAGCCATTTTTAACTTGCTTCTATTTGCTTCTAACTAATCCGCCCTTCTAATTCTTCAAAAAAGTCCGTATTTAAGCCACTTTTTATGATTGCTTCTATTTGCTTCTATTTTTCAAAAACATGGTTCATAAAAAGTATCCTTTGATTCTCCTATTTGCCTTATCAATCCTATATCCTTCATTTTTCGCAAATCGCTACTGATTGTCTGTTGTGCTGTATCAATTGACAAAGTCTCAGCTCCTTTTCTGGTGATTCTTCCGTTTTCAACTAAATATTCCCAAATTTTCATCTGTCTTTCATTTAATTTACTCAAATTTTCTCCAGGCAAAATAACCCGGAAACTGTTAGAGGTATTTTTAAATATTGGCGGCAAAAGCCCCCATTCATTCATTTTAGTAAAAACAATATCAATGCCTCGACCATATTCCTCCAAATAATCCAGATCTTTTAATCTAGCAGCAATAATTTTATTTCTACTCATTTGAGAATTTTTTATATTTTCTATCGTAACCCCCAAAGGTAAGTTTCCAGGATTAAAAACCTCTATCCTGTCTTCAAAAATATTTACTTGTGTATATGTTTCTGTGATTCTGTAATCACGATGAATTACTGCATTAGCAACTATTTCACGAATAGCTTTTTCGGGATATTCATAACGTTCAATTCTTTTTGTGCCCACAATCTCAGCACTCTTTTTTATATTACGCAAAATAAATGCTTGCATCCCGTCTATTTGCTCATCGAGTGTGCCATATATATCGAGAGAATCAATAATATCTGAATGGACACCCGATCCCTTATATCTAACACAACGAATTACATATCTCTGAAACTGTAATTTATTTTGAGGTCTATTTTTTGCAAATATTAAATACCCTGCGATTGTTGGTCTTAATTCTTCTTTGCATTTTTTTACAATACCAATGTTTTCAAGAACTTCAATGTATTTATCATTTTTTTCAAAATCACGAGCGGCTTTTTCGGCACTCTTTTTTAAAAGAGAAATTAACTTATCATGAGATAAATCATCTAAAACAGCATCTTCTGTGCAATTTCCATCAAAATCATCCACTTGCGCATTACGCACATAACCACGGACTTCCTCAGCGGTCATCTGGCGATCTGTAATACCATCTCGTACAAATGCACCTCGATCCATGCCAAACTTTCTTATATAATATGGCTTAACATGATTTGCGCACTCTGGAATATTCACAGCCAAAACAGCTTCTTCTTTCATAGAAAGAATGTGATATTCCAACCGCAATACTTCACTCATTCCCTCAGATGACAGTTGTGCCATCCGCTCTTGCAGCATCGCAACATCCTCTGTTCCAACAATTTCCAAAGAACGATCATTTTGTTCAACTATACCAAACACAATAATTCCACCTTTTGTGTTTCCAAAAGCCGAGAGGGTCTTTGCTACAGGATCTGCTGGAAATCCACCACGCGCATCCTTAAATTCAATCTGGGTGGTCTCTGAATTGCACCTAAGAGCCTTTTCTATCTCAGATATTATTTGTTCATCTTTCATACTGTTAATTTAATACCTATTTTTTCTAGTTGCCTTTCAATTTCTTCATTCAATTTTTTCTCCTTCTCCATCTGCCCTTTCAACTCTTCTGTTAAAGTTTTCATTTTCTCCTCAAACGGAATTCCATCATCAACTTCATCCGGAATGCCAACATAACGACCAGGAGTGAGCACATAATTATGCTTTTCAATTTCCTCCGCGGTTGCTGATTTGCAATATCCTTTCACATCTTCATATTTATTCTCCTTTTTTCTCCATTCATGATAAGTCCCTGCAATTTTTTGCATATCCTCTTCAGTGAATTCCCGATGCGTGCGATCTGCCAAAAATCCCATTTCACTGGCATCAATGAAAAGAATTTCACCGGTCCTCTTTCTGTCTCCGTTGCCCGCCCGTTTTCGCGAAATAAACCAAAGACAAGCCGGGATACCAGTGTTGTAGAAAAGTTGTTTGGGAAGCGCCACCACGCAATCCACCAAATCATCATTAACAATATTTTTTCGGATTTCTCCTTCATTGGAGGTGTTGGATGAAAGTGAACCATTGGCCAAAACTAAAGCCATCACGCCCTTTGGCGAGAGATGATAGATCATATGTTGCATCCAAGCGAAGTTGGCATTGCCAGTCGGCGGCACACCATATTTCCAGCGCGGATCATTTTTGAGAAGTTCTCCTGACCAATCGCTATCATTAAATGGCGGGTTAGCCAGAATATAGTCTGCTTTTAAATCTTTGTGCGCGTCGTTTAGAAACGAGCCTTCCGTGTTCCACTTTACTTGCGATCCATCAATACCGCGAATAGCCAAGTTCATACGACAAAGTCGATAGGTGGTTTGATTTGATTCTTGTCCATAAACAGAAATATCGTCGAGCTTCCCCTGATGCTCTTTAATGAATTTTTCACTCATGACAAACATGCCCCCGCTTCCGCAAGCCGGGTCATAGACGCGGCCATAATATGGCTCAATCATTTCCACCATAAGCCTCACGATTGATTTTGGAGTGTAGAACTGTCCGCCTTTTTTTCCTTCAGCATTAGCAAATTCTCCCAAGAAATATTCATAAACTCTTCCCAAAAGATCTTTCGATTTTGCAGCCTCGTCGCCCAGGGCAATATTTCCAATGAGATCAATAAGTCCTCCAAGAGCCGCTTTGTCTAAATTAGGACGAGCAAAAACTTTTGGCAAAATCCCTTTGAGGGTTGGATTGTCTTTTTCAATTGCTTCCATGGCTTCATCAAGATCCGTACCAATAGAAGGCAACTTGGCGCGAGAATGCAAAAAATCCCAACGCGCCTGCGGCGGCACGTAAAAAACATTAGCACCGCGATATTCATCAATATCCTCAGGGTCCGCGCCTTCAAATTCCCCTTTTCCTTCTTTGAGTTTTTGATACAATTCCTCAAAAGAATCTGAGATATACTTCAAAAAAACCAAACCAAGCGCCACATGCTTATATTCAGCCGCATCAATATTTTTTCGAAGTTTATCAGCCGCTTTGAAAAGTGTCTTTTCAAAAGCTTCTTGTTTTTTTTCGTTTGCCATATAGATTATTTTTATAAATCACTAATTTTAAACAACCGGACTTGCTACGTAACACCACCATCTTCATACTAGCACCCATGCCCCTTTCCGCCGCGAATAAAAACAACCACGCTATACCGCAGCGGTTTCTCCATTTCAAAATTATTAATTTTCAAACAAGTTCTTAATCTCATTCTACCCCAACCACCAAAAAACACAACCTGAATAAAGCTTTTATCTCAAACAATTCCATCAAAAAAACAGAGGCAACGATTGTGTTGCCTCCAAATATAAAAATACCAAACTAAGCATCCAAAATCATATCTGAATAAATCTGACAAAACTGCCTTAAACTCTTGATATCAATATATTCATTAGCCT
>JAVEXR010000032.1:0-11010 GCA_034003925.1 Candidatus Moraniibacteriota bacterium | reverse complement strand
GGCAAATGCCTAGGGTGTCTGATTTTTTTATTTCATTTTTTTTATTCTATTTCTATCCAATAAAACCAAAATCAATACAACAACTACCAATAAAATTAAATATAAAGCAACTTCTTCGTTGGAAATCGTGCTGTTCATTTCCTTATTGGTTAACTTTATCCAAAGCAGCCTCCCAATAACAACTGTTGCCATCACTGGGGTCAATACTATCAAATCGATCAACTTATTTCCCCCAATAGTTTCCTGTCTTTGCATATAAATAATTACAATAGCCAAAGCCAAAGAAATCAAAGCCATAAAAAAAGACAGCTGTCCGAAAATTATATAAAACAAGGCTCCAAAAGGAGTGATCAAAACCAGAAACAAAATTATATAAAGACCCAAGAAAAAATTTAGCCCTCCCCTGTTCATATTTTTATTTTTAAAAAATTATTTTATATCTTAAAAACAGCTTGGTAATGCAACAATTCCAACGTTTAGAACAATTTCAACATCTTCAACATTTATTCTATAACTGCTTTTATCCTCCTCACTCCACTACTAGAAGACTCTTCCTTTTGGATTTTAAAAATTCCTTTGATATCACCAGTATTCTCTACATGCGGACCACCGCAAATTTCATTTGAGAAACCCTCAATCTTGTAAACCTTAACCACATCCCCATATTTATTTTCAAAAGCTCCCTCTGCTCCATTTGTCTTGGCTTCATCGAGAGTCATTTCTTTCATTTCAACCGGCACATTAGCATTAATTGCAGAGTTTACAAATTCCTCGACTTGTTTTTTTTGTTCATCGGTCATTTTTTCCGGATGCGAAAAATCAAAACGCAATCGCTCGCCATTAATATTTGATCCTTTTTGGTGCACATGCTCACCCAAGACTTTGCGCAGTCCTGCTAGCATAAGATGTGCTGCAGTATGCAACTGAGTGGTTTCTTCTTTATTATCCGCTAGTCCTCCTTTAAACATCCCAGCAGAAGCTGTACGAGATAAATCTTGATGTTTTTTTAATTCTTCATTAAATTCTTCCTCATTTACAATGATGTTTTTTTCTTTGGCCAATTCCTTAGTTAGTTCAATTGGAAATCCATAGGTTTGATACAAATCAAAGGCTATTTTTCCATTTAATTCTTCATGCTTTTCAAATTCTCTCAAGCCAACTTCCAAAGTCTTTCTGAATTTCTCCTCTTCTTTTTGTAATTCACCCAAAACTTTCTCTTGTAAAATTTCAGGATAAACCTCTCCGTACTTTTCTTGTATCACTTTTGCAATTTCAACCACAAAATGATTATTGATTCCCAAAAGATGTCCTTGGCGAATCGCACGACGAATCAAACGACGAAGTACATAACCTCTCTCTGTATTAGATGGCTCAATCCCATCAGCAATAATAAAAACGCTGGCTTTGATATGATCAGCAATGATGCGCATCGCTTTTTTTATTTCCTCACTCCCATCTGAATATTTTTTTTCAGACAATTCCTCAATCTTGGCAATAATCGGCAAAAATAAATCTGTATCAAAAACATTTTCCTTACCAGATAGAACTGTTATTGTTCGCTCTAACCCCATTCCTGTATCCACATTTTGATGAGACATTTTTTCAAACTTTCCCGGAGCTACTTTATTAAACTCCATAAACACATCATTCCAAATTTCCATAATTCTAAACTCATCCACCCACTGCTCGTGAGTTTTTCCAGTTAGCTCGCCCTCCTCTGGTCGCACATCATAAAACATTTCGCTGCAAGGTCCACACGGTCCAGTTTCTCCAGCTGGCCCCCACCAATTATCTTTAGCACCCAAAAGAAAAATTCTAGAATCTGCTTGCGCTTCTTCATTCTCTCCACACACCCCTGCTTCAATGCCTACATTTTTAAATTGTTCTTTCCAAGCCTCGATAGATTCATTGTCCGCCGATGAATTTTCATCGCCCGCAAAAACAGTTACATAAATTCTTTTTGGATCAAGCCCTAACCATTTTTCGTCTGTCAAAAATTCCCAGCTCCATTGGATGGCTTCTTTTTTAAAATAATCTCCCAGTGACCAATTACCTAGCATCTCAAAAAAAGTACAGTGGCGATTATCTCCTACGTCATCAATGTCTCCCGTGCGAATACATTTTTGACTATCAACTAATCTTTTCCCTTGCGGATGAACCTCGCCCATCAGATATGGAACCAAAGGATGCATTCCGGCGGTCGTAAAAAGTACTGTTGGATCATTTTCCGGCACTACAGAGGCTGAGGGAATAATTCTATGCCCCTTTAATTTAAAAAATTCTAAATATTTAGTTCGTAATTCTGATGCGTTCATAAGATTCATTTTAACACTTTAGCATGTTAGCAATATAACATTTATGCATTATTATTTAAACATTTTAGTTTGGGATTTTTCCAGCCAACTCTCTTTGCTCCCCCGAATTTAAAAATCTTCCTTCCTTTCTAAACTCATTAACAACCTTGGATATTACTACGGCTTTATCAATTTTTTTATTTTCATAATCCCTCTCAATATTCCTCAAATTACTTTTTTGATAATCTCTAAGCGTTATATTTTTATTAGCTGCAAATTTTTCTATTTCATTTTTAATACCCATATGTTTATTAATTTAGAATTTTTAACCTGTCAGTCGCGACTGACGGGTTTTAAATAAATTACAATAACCAAATCTCAATTTCCAAACAATTTTCAATAACTTAATTTTAAAAAAATTTATCAATACAACAATTTATCATTCTTAAATTATCTATTTTATCCAACTCGTTAATGCGTTAACTCGTTAACTAAATGATAAAAAACATTACATTTCCCTTATTTGAATCTCTAGTCTTTTTATTTCTCTATCCATATCTCGCATCTCATCTTGCCATTTTTGTTTCTCATGCTCCTTACTTTTCATCTGGGTATCTAGTTCCACTAATTGTTTTTGCATCCTGTCCAATTCTGCCTCTACGGATTTTTTAGTTTTTTTATTACTCTCCACACTTTCCATCAATCTATTTATTTCATTTTCAATCGCACGAATTCTTCCTTTGCGACCCTCGATATCATTAACTAACTGATCCTTATCCCTAACTACATAACGATTTTCTAAATCTATCTTTTCTATTCTGGCTTGCTCCCTTCTATAATCTTCTTTTTTGGAAATTAGCTCTCTGCGCAAAGATGCTCGAGTCATCCTCAATTCATCTTCACTCATATCTTGAGTTGCTCTTGTGTTGTAGCTCATAAGTTTATATCAATCATTAAAACAATTTAACAATATAGCCATATAACAATTTAACTAGATAATTATCCCTCCACCCAAAACTTCTCCTTCTTTCGAATAAAAAACTGCTGATTGTCCTGGGGTGATAGCTTTTTGAGGCTGATCTAATTTTACCTTACAAATTTTTTCTATTTCATTGGAACCACTTATTTCATCTATTATAGCACATATTTCCTCGGTTCGATAACGAATTTTTACATTTGCCTCCATAGGAAATTTCAAACCGGGTTTTATCCAACTGGTATTTTTTATCTCAAATTCATCTCGCCATAGGCTTTCTATAAAATTATTAGCCACCACCAATTCATTGTTTGCCATATCTTTTTTTACCACAAAATACGGTCCATCTCCACCAAGATTGATTCCTTTTCTTTGTCCGATGGTATAAAAATGCAAACCTTTGTGCTTGCCTAAAATATTTCCATCACTATCGACAATATTGCCGGGTTTATTTGGAATTTTTTCAGCGATAAATTTATTAAAATCATTGTCCGCGATAAAACAAACATCTTGTGATTCCTCTTCATCTTTTATTCCAAAGCCTTTTTCCTCAGCAATTTCTCTCACTTCACTTTTTAAATATTCTCCCAACGGAAAAAGGATTCTCTCTAACTGCGATTGACTTAAACGATAAAGAAAATATGATTGGTCCTTATTCTCATCTTTAGCTTTTGCTAGCTTGTAGCTTGTAGCTTGTAGCTCCTTAGAATCTCCTGATCTATTTGAAAGTTGATCAATTGGCTGGCTATTTGATTTTTTCTCAAACACCGCCACTATCCTATCTTTCAAATTTGAGATTTGGAATCTAGAATTTGGAATTTCTTTGGCCTTTCCTTCTTCTTTTATTTCTTGCATTCCTTCTAAATTCTCATCGATTTTTAATTTTGAATTTTGAATTTGAGATTTATTTGGAAATTGGAAATTGGAAATTGGAAATTCCCGCCTCAAGCGGGAATAGTGTCCCGTTGCCACCTTCTCAATCCCTCGCTTATTCGCCTCCTCAATTAAAATCTTAAACTTCATCTCTGGATTACACATCACGCATGGATTAGGAGTAACTCCTTTTTTATAATCCTCCACAAATCTATCAATAATTTCTTTTTTAAAAATTTTCTGAGCATCTAATCTGTAAATTGAAATCTTTAACTTCTTAGCTATTTTTTGCGCCCTCTGGAAATCCTGCTCGCTTTTCTCTCCTCCTATAAAATCGATAAAAACGCCCACTACCTCATAACCTTCTTTTTTAAGTAGTAAAGCAGCCACCGAAGAATCCACTCCGCCAGACATACCCACTAAAACTTTTTTATTTTCTTTTTTCATAATTTATTTGTCTTTTAGCCATTTATTGACTACAATTAGTGTATACAATGTATACGAAAATAACAATATTAAGTCTATTACACACATTTCACTTCCCCATGTATTTGGCAATATTCATGATACAATAAAGTTATTAGAAACTACTCCACCCTTATCCGCCTTGGGTGGGTAAATCTTACTCAAGGCTCGGAATTTATCCTTTACCTTTCGTAAAACTTCATCTATCCATTGTTTAAAAAGTACAATTTTTTTTGCGTTAATTATAAATAATATATAAATTAATACTATGAAAAAAGCACTCCTCATTTTAGCTGTAGGATTCATTGTTTTGTTAGTTGGATTTTTTTATTTCTTCAACAAACAAAAAACAGGTTCGACTCAGGAACAGATTGTACTAGAGCAAACTCTAAAAATTTCTCAAAAATATTCCTCCCTACGATATCGAACTGAAAATGTTTTAGAAAAATCCAAAGAGTATCAAGACTATGATAAGTGGAATAAGGAAATGAGCGCCGTTATTGATGGTTGGAAAACATTGGAAAGCAGCTCAATGGAATTAGAAAAAGAAGCAACTAAAATAGCTAATAAAACAACGGCTTTTAGCTTAGTTAAAAATGCCCATGCTTATGATTCAGTTGAAATTCAAAAAGTAATAGAAAGTGCGCCGATGGGAAAGCAAGTTAGAACTTTGGCTCAACACTTAGGAGTAGATGCTAAAATGGCTCAGTTAATTTTAAATCAAACACAAGATCAAGTTACCAGAGAAGCTTATGGTGAGGAAGGAGATGTGTTTGAAACTTGCGAACAGAATTCGATGAGGATTAAGAATGGCGCCAAGGTGACTGTTTTCGTAGGAGGAGTGGTATTAACCGGAGGAACTTCAGCAATTGCGGCGAGTGGAGCATTGGCTAAAACAACGTTGGTGGTTTCTGGCGCGGATCTAGTGTTGGAAGTAGCTGATGATGAAGCTAAAATTGCTTTGGGAGATAAAAACAAGGTATCAGAAATGGTGGGAAGCCTTCGTGTTGTTACGGAGCCAGCGGCTGGAATTTTGACAATTGCCAATATGCCTGGAAATTTATCCAAGGCTATGGAAAAAATAAGTGCGGCCTATTTTGGAGCTGATCAAGTCAGATCAGCTATTCAAGATGAAAAAATTCTAGGCATTAGCATTAAAATTAATAAAGCTGGTGAAACTAAAGCTAGCATCGCTGGATTGACCCAGCAGGAGTTACCTGAATGGATGAAAGAAAATAATGTCGTTAAAAGTGGTGAGTCAGTTGAAGAAATTTTAAATCAAGCTGAAAAAGAAATTAAGGATGAAACTAGGGATGAAACCAAAGAAGAAAAACAGGATAAATCTGAAGAAAAAAAAGAAGCACCAGCATCCGAAAATAATATAGAAAATATTCCTAATCAAATTTACAAAGTAGTTAATGTGAGCGGAGAATCTTATATGATGGATGTCTGTCATACCCCAACCTGCTGGGATGATTTGGCGGCTAATCCTGCAAAAGACAGAGATTTAGGTGGTATCTATACGATGGGGAAAGTTTTTGGTAACGGGGAAAGTTTTAAAAATGGTTTCCATCCAATAGATTTAAAAAAATCTAATAGATTAGTGGAGACATCGGCAAATAGTTATAAAATGACAGTTTATTTTGCGATAGCACCTTTTGAAGGTCCAAAAAATAAAACAATTGATTATGGAACATGGCAAAGCCACTCGATAGAAATAAGCGCAAATTATGGAGATGAACCAATAATTGAGTGGGATGGAAGCTCTTTGAAGCAGATTAAATAAACCATATTATTTTCAACATAGCATATAATAAAAAATTAGTGTTATAATAAATGTACGATAATCAATATTTAATCCAAGTCTATGTTAAAAAAAATCAAACAGTTTGCGGGAGTTTTATCAATTTTGTTCTTGGTAGTTTCGTTATTTGTTGCAATCCTAGCAATTTGGAACGTCATCAACAATGAGCTAGCTAAAGAAATACTAACAAAAGTCACCTATACATCTGGCGCAATATTTGCTGTCTCTTTAGCTATAATATATATCACAAAAACAAAAGAATAAAAAATAAACATTAAATTAAAAATATGCAAAACATAGAAACATTGATGTTAATTTGGCTGATTCCCCTACTGATTTGGGAACTTGTCTGGAAAGGCATCGCTCTTTGGAAAGCGGCTAAAAACAATCAACTTAATTGGTTTACAGCTTTGCTTATATTAAATACTGTCGGAATCTTACCAATTATTTACATCCAATTTTTTCAAAAAAATAAAGAATAATCACCTTTTCTCTTATTATGGAAAATATATTTGAAGCGCTCCAGACATTCAATCTTTTTATCGCTTTTTCAATCCTGATTGTTTATATCATTACTGATGCTCTTTATGCCAAATATACTCTTGATGTAGCTAACCATAATGAAATCAAAGCAGCTACTGTCGGAGCTACCATTCATTTTTTCCTGGCCTTCGGAATCATAAATTACACCCAAAATTGGCTCTATATTTTCCCTCTCGCTATTGGTTCTTGGGTTGGTACTTATTTTACGGTCAGACAAGCTAGGTTAGCTAGGATAAAAAAATAACTAAAATTCAAATAAGAAAGCCCCTACACACATTCTGTGTAGGGACTTTTTAAAACAGTCATATTTCAGTAACGCTGCACTTATCAACAGGCTATCTTATTGGCCAATTCAAGCAAATAGTCGTGTGCTGGTTTTTTATCTTCACCGACGGATAGTTTTGAAGCGATAAGCGCAATCCTCTCTGCAATATCTTTTTTTGCAATTTCTGGAATCATAGAAGATTCAAGGATGCGCCCCAATTCCATCATTTCATTTTCAGCAGAGTTTAACTCTCCAATTCTCTGAACTTTGCTCGCCATGGCATCAAGTATAGAGTTTCGAAGACTCATACCGCCAGCATCAACATGGCTCGTTTCTGTTGAAATTCTCCGCCAGACCTCTGCGCTGTTTTTCCAATGAGTTTCCCGCGAGAGACTGGACACCCTGAAAATAAATTGCCAGTCTTCGCCTTTACGCGAAATTCCCAAAAATTTGGCGTCTTTAAGACTTAACTCCTTAAATGCCTTGACTGCTTCCGCATAAAATCTTTCCATTCTTTGCATAGCTAATCTCCTCCATGATAAAAATTGATCACCTAATCGAATTCGCTGCAACATCAACTCAGCCTAACAAGAAATAGCTAACTTTGCAAGATTGTTTTGACAAACAAAAGCAATTACAACAATTTCAACATCTAGAACATTTTCAACATCCCTTTTTCATTTGATTTATCCCTATTTTCCTGATAAAATAATACCTGTAAGACTTTACGTTAAAGAAAAAAATGTTTCATATTTTAAAAAACGTCATTTGGGTAGTTGGATTCATAGTGGTAGCTGGTTTTGTGTTGGATTATTTTGGCTATGAGATAAACAGAAACTACTTTCAGGAAAGAAAATCTGACTGCCAAGAAAAACTAAAAAAATGCCAATCAGAACTATTGCATCAAGGCTTAGACAATGCCAAATGTGATTTCAATTGCATCGACCCCAAACTTATTATCCGGGAAAAATAAAAATTACAAATTTCCCATAAAAAAAGTACACACCCAGGTGTGTACTTTTTTATTTTAATGTTCTCTTACTTGTCTTGAATAATCTAAGCTATTTCTATTTACCTTATTATTATCCACCTGATAATAATCTTTTATTTCAAGAAAATCTTTATTATTTGGAATCAATTTCACTTCATACAAAACCTCATCCATAAATCCAGGCAAAATTGTCTTATAGGTTAAGGGAAATTTAACCTCTGAAATATCTTCTACTCGGCGCGTAATCGCGTTGGTGCAATTATTTAAAAGAGTGTTATAAAAAGTAGGCTTAGTATAAATATGATTAATATCATCAGCTAAGAGTACAAATAATTCCCGAGCTTTTTGAGGCGTCGCTATTGTGGGATAAATATATACTCGCTCCTTGCGAATATCGGTACGCACTCCGATTATATCCTTTTCACTGCCAACTACATAAATAATTTCAAATTTTCTAATAATCCCCAACCACGGCGAAAACTCCTCTCCTTTTTCCCTGCGAGTTTCGACTGAAACCACTAAATTTTTGTCATCAGCAAAACGAAAACTTAAAAAAATATGTGCCAATCCTTCAAAATCGGAAAAATGAGAAATAATCACATCCACACCCTGAATTTTACTTAATTCAAAATATTCCTCTTGATAAACATTTTCCACCGTACCATCATCTTGCCAGTTGAAATTCCTATAATTGACTACTTTTATCTTATCTCCAGATAATTCTATCTTAGGCAATTTTTCTTGGCCATTTTCCCAGTTACGATTATGACTAGGCTTTTTAACTAGAACCCACGCCCCCAATGAAATCAATATTAATATTATGATTGATACAGCAACTTTATTTTTAGATATTAACATAGTAAAACTTAATTTTGAATTTTGAATTTTGATTCAAGTCTTAATTTTTTAATTTATTAAACATTGCTATTTCAATTTTCAAACACAGTTAACCTTTTAGTCATTATTTCATTTGAAATTCCTACCTGCCGGCAGGCAGGCATTAAAAATTCAAAATTTTAAATTCAAAATTTATTTTTTAAGTACTGCCAAAAAGGCTTCTGGCGGAATTGAAACTTTCCCGATATTTTTCATTTTCTTTTTTCCTTTTTTTTGTTTATCTAAAAGTTTATTTTTTCTAGTTACATCTCCTCCATAAAGTTTAGCAATCACATCTTTACGAAAAGCGCTGATGGTTTCTCTAGCAATTACCTTTCCTCCAATAGTGGCCTGGATGGCAATAGCAAAATTTTGACGGGGAATCGATTCTTTTAATTTTTTAACCGCTGCCTTTCCGTCTTTAAAAGCATTCTTTTTGGGAACAATTCTGGAAAAAGCTTCTACTTTTTCTTCAGCCACTAAAATATCCATCTTTATCAAATCCGAAGCCCGATAATCATCCACTTCATAACTCATAGAAGCAAAACCCGAAGAAACACTTTTTAAATCATCATGAAAACTGATAATCACGTCCGTTAGAGGCGCATCATATTGCAAAAGTACTCTCTCGGCATCAATGTATTCAGTATTTCGATATTCACTTCGGATATTATTGAGCAATTCCATTACCGCTCCTAGATACGGAGCTGGAGTAACAATATCCAACTTCACATAAGGCTCCATAATAGCTTCGATAATAGCCGGATCTGGCATATCAATAGGAGAGTAAACTTTTTTTACTTCATCCCTATCTTTTAACTTTATATTATACACTACGCTCGGAGTGGTGATAGTCGGTGAAAGATTAAACTCTCGTTCCAAACGAGCTTGAATTATCTCCAAATGAAGCATGCCCAAAAATCCACAACGAAATCCACGTCCCAAAGCTGGGTTACTTTCTGGCTCAAAAACAAAAGCCGCGTCATTGAGTTTTAGTTTATCTAGAGAATCTCTCATTATCGTATAATCTTCACCTTCTAGAGGATAAAAACTAGCATACACCATTGGACGCACTTCTTTGTATCCTTCCAATGGTTCCACTTTTTCTTTTCCTCCTCGCGTACTCGCTAGAGTAATCGTGTCTCCTACTTTACAATGCTCGACACTTTTGAATCCAGTAGCGATGTAGCCGATGTCTCCAGCTGTTAAAGAATTTTCCACCGTTAAAGCTGGGCGAAAACTTCCCACTTCAATAGCGATACTTTCTTTATCGGTAATCATCATTAAAAGTTTATCCTCTCTCTTTACCTCTCCGTCAATAATTCGCACATCGGCCAAAACTCCTTTATAGGTATCATATTTTGAATCAAAAATAAGAGCACGTAAAGGCTTATCTATATCCCCCACTGGAGCGGGAATTTTTTCTACTATGGCAGACAAAACTTTATCCACCCCTACTCCGGTTTTTCCAGAAGCATGAATAATATCTTCTTCTTTACAACCCAAGATATGAATTATTTCTTTAGTAGTTTTTTCCAGATTAGCGTTAGGCAAATCAATCTTATTTAAAACTGGGATAATCTCTAGACCCTGTTCAATGGCTAAATAAAGATTAGACAAAGTTTGGGCCTGCACCCCCTTAGTAGCATCCACTAAAAGCACCGCTCCCTCTACAGCGGCCAGGGAGCGTGATACTTCATAGCCAAAGTCCACGTGACCAGGAGTATCAATTAAATTTAAAACGTATTGCTGTCCGTCTTGCGAGTAATTCATTTTTACTGGTTGCAATTTTATCGTAATCCCTCTCTCTCTTTCCAAATCCATTTGATCCAAAAGTTGCTCTTTCATTTTTCTTTTTTCTACCGTTCCAGTTAACTCTAAAATCCTATCCGACAAAGTCGACTTTCCATGATCAATATGCGC
>JAVEXR010000004.1:33873-49900 GCA_034003925.1 Candidatus Moraniibacteriota bacterium | reverse complement strand
AGAAAACACAATGTGCTTCTGGCGTTCCCGGAGCTAGCTTTCGTTTTCAATACGAAATAAGACCAGACATTCCGTCCCCGTTTCTGGTCAACCTAACTAGCCCCAAAGAAATTACTCAATGAGCTTGTAATAAAGAGGCACCAGCAAGCCTCTTGGACTTTTAAATCACAGAATGGTTTTTCCTATCTGATTTTTCACTTTTCAGGATTTTAATACTCCAACGGATCACTGATCCTAAGCTTTAAATCTGACTTTCGCTCGCCGCTACTAGCCGCCACACTACGATAAACTGGTGTCTAGCAAATCCTTTTCCTCTCGGGAATAGAACAGCTTGCCTAAGGCCGTTCAGGTTAATAACACTCTAACAAAGATAAAAAAGAAATGCAAGAATATTATTAAAAACTACCCTAGCGGGTAGTTTTTCAGATTTTATTTTTATTCTTTTCTCTCCACCATCTCAATCTTTTCTGCCGTGCCTGTTATCCCAACAATCTCATCAAATTCTTCCTTCTCAATCGTTTCTTTTTCAATTAAAGTCTGAGCTAATTTATCAAGTTTATCTTTTTTCTCGGTAATAATTTCTAAAGATCTTTCCCTAGCTCCTTCGATTAAATTATGAACTTCAGCATCAATATCCTGAGCAGTCTTTTCTGAATAATTTTTTTCTTCATTCATTTCTTTACCGAGGAAAATCAGTTCTTCTTTCTTACCAAAAGTTCTCGGTCCCAAATTACTCATCCCATAGCGAGTTACCATATTTCTCGCCATATTAGTAGCTCTCTCTAAATCATTAGAAGCTCCTGTCGTCACATCACCAAAAATTTCCTGTTCAGTTACAAAGCCACTAAGGAGTACTGCAATTTCATCCAAGAAATAACCACGCGAATGTAACATTTTATCTTCAGTCGGCACTGCCATAGTATAACCACCCGCATTGCCTCGAGAAATGATAGAAATTTTTTGTACCGGATCAGCATGCTTGGAAAAAGCCGCTACCAAGGCATGTCCCGCCTCATGATAAGCGACAATTTTTTGTTCATCTTTGCGGATAACGCGACTCTTTCTTTCTGGTCCCATCATTACTTTTTCAATTGATTCGCGAAGTTCGTTCATACCGATCACTGTTTTATTTTTTCGCGCCGACAAAATAGCCGCCTCATTTACCAAGTTAGCTAAATCCGCTCCAGAAAATCCAGGCGTTCGTTGAGCAATATTACTAATATCCACCCCTTCTTCTAACTTTTTATTTTTTGAGTGGATTTTTAAAATTGCTTTTCGTTCATTAATATCCGGTAAATCTAAAGTTACTCGCCTATCAAATCTACCTGGACGAAGAAGGGCCGGATCCAAAACGTCTGGACGATTAGTAGCCGCCATCACGATAACATTGGCCCCTGTCTCAAAACCATCCATCTCCACTAATATTTGATTAAGAGTTTGTTCTCGTTCATCATGTCCTCCACCCAAACCTGCTCCACGATGACGCCCCACTGCATCAATTTCATCGATAAAAACAATAGCTGGGGCATTTTTTTTAGCTTGCTTAAATAGGTCTCGTACTCGAGAAGCTCCGACTCCCACAAACATCTCGACAAACTCTGAACCACTGATATTGAAAAAAGGTACCCCCGCTTCTCCTGCTACAGCTTTAGCCACCAAAGTTTTACCTGTTCCAGGAGGCCCTAAAAGTAAAACTCCCTTAGGAATCTTGGCTCCCATATTTAAGAACTTCTTAGGATGTTTTAGAAATTCTACCACCTCCATCAGTTCCTCTTTAGCCTCTTTAGCTCCTGCCACATCTTTAAAAGTAGTACGCTTCTTTTTATCTTTGGGATCCAACATTCTTGCTTTACTCATACCAAAGGACATCGCTTGAGAGTTTCCCCTTTGAGCCTGACGCATCATAAACCAAAGAAATCCCACAATAATAAGAATTGGCAAAAGGAAAGGCAAAATTATTCCTGCCCAAAAAGCCGCACCTGATTCTCCTTTGATTTCGATATTGATTTTTTGCAACTCTTCTTTATTTACACCATAATTATTCAAAGTTTCAGTCAGAGAGCTCTCTGCTTCTTTGGAAGCCTTTTCTTTAGTACCGTTAGCTAACTCCACTTCTAATTTACCACCAGAAACAATAATTTCTTTTACTTCTTTATTATTTATTTGACTCACTAATTTGGACAGAGCCACATCCTCTACCTTAACAGCTGGGGACTTGTATATCATCATCAATCCAGATATAAGCAAGAAAACTATCAGAGTCGGAGCTAGAACGTTTTTTAAAAATTTATCCATCATATTTTTTATTTAGAACTTCTGCGTAGCATCTAATGCTACAACAAAAAAGTATTCCACTATTTTACAGACATAACACCCATTTAAGGAGGCGCCTGGATTTTTTATTTAATAATTTATACTCACTCTTCAGTGCTAATGTAGATAATATCACCTTTTTTAGCAATTTTCAACTTTTTAAATAACATTATTTGTGATTTATTCTTATCACTTCTGATAATTTTAAGAATTTCTTCCAAATGAGCATTTTCAATATTTAAGAGATTATCTCTTAAACCAAAAATAATCATGCGTAAAATCTGCTTTTGCAAAGCCCGATGATTTTTAAGAAACTCCTTACTTTCAAAAAAATAAACATTTTTATCCTTATTAAAATCGATTTTTTTAAAAACTCGCTGAGCGCTTTGATAGATAAAATCATAATCATCAGCAATACTTCCTGCTGAGTTAGCCAATGTCTCCTTTAAAATTGGATTATAGTTCTCCTCCATCAAGGGAATGAGATTGTTCCTAATCTTATTTCTCAAGAATTTATCTTCCAAATTAGTTTTATCTATTCTATGTTTTAACTCATTTTCTTTTAAATAAATGATAATCTCCTGGCGACTGACGTTCAGCAATGGTCGAACAATCCGATTATTCTTAGGTCGAATACTGGACAATCCCAAAAGTCCGCTCCCGCGAATCAAGCGCATTAGAATTGTCTCAGCTTGATCATCTTGATTGTGAGCCACCGCAATCAAATCAAATTTGTTTTCTTTTCTAATTTTTTCAAAAAAATCATATCGAATATCACGTAAAAAATTCTCCGTGTGATTTTTTTGACTCTCCTTTTTGGCATTTAGAAATTCCAAATTTAAATCATATTTCTCAGCCAACTTTCGGACAAAAATTTCATCTTTATCACTATCTGTAGTACGTAGACCATAATTAACATGCACCACTAAAAGTTCAAATTTTCTTTTTTTTGCTAGACGCACCAAAATATCCAAAAGGCAGACACTATCTGGTCCGCCTGAAACTCCCACTACGATTTTATCTCCTTCTTGCCAAAGGTTAAATTGATGTGAGAATGTTTGAATTTTCTTGATTAATTTATCCATTATTAATTTTTTCTTGAACATATTCCAAAACTGCATCAAACGCCTCCTGGGGATTTAAGTTTGTAGTATCAACTACCAAATCATAATTATTTTTATCAGCACAATCTTTTTGATAATATTTCATATAGCGCAAAGCATCGCTTTCCTCTCTTTCCTTGTGACTTTTCAAAACATCTTCTACCGTCAGAAGTTCTTTATCTTCGTTGCGATTATTATCTGCTTGCAATTCCTTAAAAACCCTTTTGGCTCCCTCTTCTGGATTAACTGATATGTAAATTTTAACTGAATGAGGAATTAGAAACCAGCTTGTCCTCCCTTCAATCACGAAATTATCTTTTTCTTTGCCTAGATTTTTCTGATAATCATCGACTTCAATGTCTGTTTCGGGATGAGTTTCACCATATTTATTATATTCAGCCAAAGTCATGCCTTTTTTCTTGGCGGCATCTCTACGAATTTGTCCGATATAGTAATGATCATAATTTAAAACTTGTGCTAATCTCTTACCAATAGTACTTTTTCCACTGCCTGGCTCACCAGTAATAGTAATAATCATATTTTTAAAAACTTAATTTTTATATGAGAACACAATATTTAACGCGAAAAGCCGCAAGCATCTTAAGTCCTACGGCTTTTCTAGTTTGCAAAACTTAAGATTTATTTTTCAGAAGTCTTTTTTGTCTTTTTTACAGTTTCTTTCTTGGTAACTTTTTTAGTAACTTTTTCTTCTTTGGCTGCTTTCTCTTTTTTAGCTGATTTTTTTTCTTCTTTAACCTCAGTTTCAAGAGAACTATCCACCAAGACTAATCCCATACGATGATCTTTAGGTTCAATAGAAAGAACTTTCCAACTATATTCTTTGCCAGCTTCCATCATTTCTTCCATTTTCTTTCCAGGATACATCTCACTAAATTCACTGATATGAGCTAATCCATGAATATTTTCATCTAGATAAACAAAAGCACCAAAGTGATTAATTTTATCTACTTTTCCAGTATAAACCTTACCAGCCTCATATTTATTTTGAGCCTCTTTCCAAGGATCTTGAGCCAAAGCTCTAATTGAAAGAGATATTCTAGCTTCGTCAATTCCGATGATTTTAGCTTTAATTTTGTCTCCCACCTTAATTATTTCTCTTGGGTTATCAATTAACTGCCATGCTAATTCAGAAATATGAACTAGTCCTTCTAACTTATCACCTTCGATAGTATCGTCAGTTTCTTTTACTCCAGCTGGAAGGAATTTAACAAAGGCTCCAAAGTCAACTACTCCGCTAACCTCGCCTTCGATTGTATCACCTTCTTTAAGTCTAGAAATCATAACTTGTTCTTTCTCGCTCATAGCGGCCTTTTCACTCACGATTAATTTCTCTTCATCACGATAGGTATCAATAATTTTAACTAACAGAGTTTGACCTACTAGTCTCTTTAGTTTTTCTAAAATTTTATTCTTATTTCCATCTTCCACTCTTGGATAATGTTCACTAGCCAATTGAGAAACAGGCAAAAACCCTCCAATGCCATTAATTTCCACCATCAATCCTCCCTTATTAGCATCCAATACTCTAGTATTAACAGCCTCTTCATTATCTTTCTTGGATTCCAAATCTTCCCAAGCTTTTTCATATGAAGCTTCTCGAATAGATAATTCAATATAACCTTCTTCATTTTCAAGATTGGTTAAAGTAGCATGTACCTCATCTCCTAATTTTAATTTAGTATTTCCTCTTAAACCATCTCGAGTATCTTTGCCGTATACGATTCCTGTCCCAAAACTTCCCAAATCCAATAAAACAGAGTGTGGACTAATATCAATAACCACTCCGTCTAAAACATCTCCCAATTCTGGGAAATCAATATTAGCGTCTTGCAAAAGTTTACCCATCACAGAATCATTTTCCTCAAGATTAACAGTTTTTTGAGGAGCTCCCTTCTTAGGTGCTTCCTTTTTTGCATTGTCTACCAAATTGTCTAAAATATTATTGCTCATTTATTTACTTATTTGGGTTATGCCAAGCCCTTTTAAATTAATAATTAATTGGCACAAAATAATAAAAATTTCCTATATCAATAGGAAATTATCAAGAAAAATGATAGAATTAAAACATTCTATAAATATTAAATTTTCTTAATAATTATCTTAGTTGCAGTATATACTAAAGAATCAATTTTGGCAAGAGAGCTCGACATATCCGCGTTTTAGCATATTAACACATTACCATTTAGCTATAAATAAATTTGCTATTTGATAGATAATAGATTATAACTAACAAACACTAATAATTTCATTTTACGAACAACATGGATTTAATAATAACAGAACGCGATGCAAATAAACGATTGGATAAGATTTTAGCCAATTTTAGTCTAAAAGAGGAAAGCCTCCTGGGATTTTCACGCGGAGATTTTTCTCGAGCCATCAAAAAAGGCGAGGTTTTGGTAAATGACTTAAATGTTAAACCTAGCTACAAAGTCAGCCTCAATGACAAAATTACCATCAACATGAAAAGAATTGAAGAAAAGCTGATACCCAATGCCAAAATAAAACTAGATATAATTTTTGAAAACTCGGATTTTATCATCATCAATAAACCCTCTGGCATCCAAGTACATCCTGATTTTAATGAAAAAAACAACACTATCGTTAACGGTTTAATCGCCCAATATCCAGAAATTGCCAAGCTAGAGGATGACCACGTTTACTCTTTTCAAATGCGCCCCGGAATCGTCCATCGCTTAGACAAAGAAACTTCTGGCGTCTTGATTATTGCAAAAAATAAAAAATCTTTCTTGGAATTTAAAATGATGTTTAAGGAAAAAATGATAGCCAAGAAATATTTAGCTATTGCTTACGGCATGCCCCGAGAAAAAAAGGGAACTATTGATAAACCGCTAGCGCGTACTTCTAATTATCGCAAGCAAACTATCGCCGGCAAAAGAACAAAAACCAAAATTCGAGAAGCTTTGACCAATTATGAGGTCATCAAAAATCTGGGTGAAAATTTTTCACTCATAGAAGTAACTCCACAAACTGGTCGTACACATCAAATCCGCGTGCACCTCTCTTCAATCGGACACCCTATCGTGGGAGATAATCTTTACCGAAAGAAAAATTATGAAAAATTTGAAGGAGCCTCACGACACATGCTTCATGCCAGCGAAATAACTTTTGAGCTAAATGGAGAAAAATTTAATTTTATAGCTCCGCTTCCCAAAGATTTCAAAGAAACCCTAAAACAACTAGCTTAAAGATAATAAAAAAAATCCCGAACTATAAATGCTTTCGGGATTTTTTTATTTTAGACCGTATATTTATTTTTTAATCCATGCGTCACTCGCCAAACATCTCCAGCACCCATGGAAATAACCAAGTCGTTCTCTCCTATCTTATCTCGAAGAAATTCTATAGCCTCTTCAATATCTGGAATATATAGGGATTTTTTGGGGTCATATCTATTTATTAATCTCACCAAGTCTCTAGAGCTGACATTGCCAGATTTTTCTCTCGCGCTGCCATAAATATCCAAAACAATAACCTGATTAGCATTATCAAAACTCTGAGAAAAATCTGTCAGCAAGGCTTCGGTGCGACTAAAGGAATGCGGATGAAAAATAGTGATGATATTCTTTTGGGGAAAAATGTTTCTGGCCGTTTTTAGAGTAGTCATTATCTCTTGAGGATGATGAGCATAATCATCAATTAAAATAGCCCCACTTCCTTCTCCAATATATTCAAATCTCCTTACTGTTCCTTGAAAAGTCTTAAGCGCATCAGCTACCCGCAATTCATTTAAGTTAAATTTATGACACATCGCAATTACGGCTGTAGCATTTAGAACATTGTGCTTTCCAGGCAATGCAATTTTAAACTTTCCCAAGGATTTATCCTTATAGAAAACTTCAAAGGATTGTCCGACACTATTATTGATTTGGAAATTATTAATCTGAAATTCAAAATTTTCAATTTTACACATACTTCCCTCAGAAAAACCATAACTGATTTTTTGGCAATTAGCCGCCTGGGCTATTTTTACCACATCACTATCATCACTACAATAAACGAGAAATCCATGTCTAGGAATTTTTTTTACAAAATCAATAAAGGCCTGCTTATACTCATCAAATGTTTTATAAAAATCAGGATGATCATAATCAACACTAGTTAAAATCACCGCCCAAGGATTATAATTTTTTAATTTATTTTGATATTCATCAGCCTCTATAATAAAATAATCTCCACTTCCGGCTAAACTATTCCCCTTCCAATCTTTCACTTTGCTCCCCACTAAAGCGCTGGGCTTTAATCCTAATTCTTTAAAAACCGTGGCTAAAATAGCCGTAGTAGTGGTTTTGCCATGTGTCCCGCAAACCGCTATCCCCATTTTTTGATTAAAAATCTCTGCTAATGCTTCTGGATAGCTCAAGACTGGGATTTTTCTTTTTAAAGCTTCAGCTAATTCCGGATTATCTTTATTGACGCAGGTAGAATAAACCACCATATCAATATTTTTAGGGATGTTTTTTCCATCATAAGAATCAAAAACTTTAATATCATTTTTTTTCAGAATATCTCCATAAAAATGATCTCCATCATCAGAACCAAAAACTTCATAACCTAAGTTTTTATATATCACAGCTAAAGCCGAGGTTCCTGCCCCCTCAATACTTATTATATAAATTCTTTTCTTTTTCATATGACCTAAATTTATACAATAAAATTAATTTTTATTGATAGATTATTATATGCCAACTATCTGGTTAAATCAAGTATGCCTTGAGCTATTTTAAGTGGCGCATCCGCATGATAGAATTCTTTTATATTTTTAGATAGATTTTCTCTTAATTCTTTGTCATTTAAGATTTTCTCTATTTTTCCTATCAACATATTCTTGCCAATATTAGATTCCTCTAAAACAACAGCTCCACCTTTTTTAGTTATAAAGTAAGCATTCATTCCTTGATGATTATTGGCCGCTGTGGAGAGAGGTATGAGAATGACTGGTTTACTGTTGGCTGCTATCTCAGAAATAGAATTAGCTCCCGCTCTACTTATGACTAAATCTGACGCGCTTAGAGCATTTTTCATATCGCTTAGATCTAAAAATGGCATAGGGTGATATCCATCTCTGCCCTCCTTTATGCCAGAACTTCTGGCTAGCTTAATAGTTTCATGATAATTAGCTTCTCCAGTTTGATGAACCACTTGAGCAACTTTAACTAAATCTGCCAAAATACTAGCAATAGCAACGTTAATATTGCGTGCTCCCTGACTACCACCTAAAACAAGAATGACTGGTCTAGATTCAGTTAAACCAAACTTTTCTAAAAAAACTTTTTTATCACCTTTATCAATATCACTTCGAACTGGATTGCCTGTTAAAAGCACTTTCTTTTCGTCAAAATACTTTGCAGTATGCGGATACGAAATAGCAATTCGTTCAGATAATACCCCAATAATTCGATTTGCCAATCCAGGCATCGCATCTGATTCATGAGTCAAAATTGGAATCATATAAACCCAAGCCGCAAAAGCCACCGGCACAGAAACGTATCCCCCCTTAGAAAAAATAACATCCGGCATATACCACAAGAGATACCAAAGAGATTGAATTATACCAATTGGAATTTTAAAGACATCAATAATATTAGCCAAAGAAAAATACCTTCTCATTTTTCCACTCATAATAGACTTAGTGGGAATAGAATTTTCCAACATTACTTTTTGTTCTAGCTCTCCGCCAGAACCTAAATATAAGAAGTCTGTGTCAATCTCTATTTCTCTTATTTTTTCCACCACTGATATGAGGGGGAAAATATGACCGCCTGTTCCTCCACCTGTTATAACTATTCTTATCATACAAATTATTTTTTAGTTCACGACCTGCCGGCAGGCAGGTTCACAGTCTCCGTGAATAAAATTATCATTATTTAAAAATGTTTTTTAAATTTTAAACTTTACTGCCAAGTATATGAGCTAAAGGCCCAATGAGTCATCTCTCTGACATCCTCCCACATATAGGGATCATTTAAAACTACAGCTATGATTCGATGCTTCTTGGAATCATCCTGGGCAGCAAGCATCAATGACTTTCCAGCTAACGGAGTGAACCCTGTTTTTGTTCCTAAACAATTTGGCATTTCATCTAACAATCTATTTGTATTCATTATATCATGAGATATTTTTCCATCCATAGAATAAACCGTCGTGTCGCGAATTTTAAACGTATCCCAAATCACTTTATATCTCATTGAGAAAGCGGTAATTCTGGCTATATCGTAAGCACTTGAGTAACATTCAGATTCTTTTCCATCAATTTCCAAACCAGAAGCTGTACAAAAATTAGAATTTTTAAGCCCCAACTCACTAGCTTTATCGTTCATCATTTCAGCAAATTTTTCCTGTGAACCAGCAATATGTTTGCTTAGTGCAATAGCTGCGTCATTAGTGCTATTCATTAGCATTGCCTTAAAAAGAGCTCTGGCTGAGATAACTTCTCCGATTTTTAACCGGGTGCCAATACAATTACCTGATGATGGGCATCCAATCTTAGTCCCATCTGCATAAACTGCCTCTTCATCAATCACAACTGCTTCATTGTCTAAATCTTTTATGTTTTCTACAACTAACACAGCTGTCATTATTTTAGTTAACGAGGCAATCTGCCTCTCATCCTTGCCATTTTTATAATACAAAATTGTTCCGCTATCCGCGTCCAAGATGACTGAAGCATGTGCTCTAAAAACATCCAACTCTGGAGTCTGCTCTTTTTTAACTGGCACATAAGAAGCCACTGGAAAATTATGTCTAGTGACCAAGCTTTCTTCATTGGGAATAATTTTAGTATCTGCCTCACCCTTCACCATCTGCGTTACAATTTTATTTTTTTCATTATCCTCATTTTTCCAAAACTTTTCTACCAAAAATTCTCCTTTATAAAAAACTCCTCCACAAAAAACTAAAAGAATTATCAATCCAAATATTCTTATTGAAAACATTCTCCTTAACATATTTTATTTTATTTTTCTACATTTAAATTAATAATTGATTCTACCCGCTTATCCTTAGACAAGCCTTCATAATCAGGCAATTCATCTATTTTCCCTATTCCCATTTTCTTAATAAATTCGCTTGAAATATTATACAAATACCCACGCTGATCATTCTCATTAGTACTTTTTATAATCAAACCTCTCATCAATAAATTTCTCAGGGTAAAACTAGAATTAACACCCCTAATCGCTTCGATATCTGCTCGCGATACTGGTCCTCGATAAGCTACGATGGCTAACACTTCCAAAGCTGTTCTGCTCATGGTCTCTTGAAGATTTTTCTTAATAGTTCTTTCTACAAATTGGGCATTATCAGGATTAGTCACCATTTGGATGTTCTCTCCATTTTTTATTATACCAAAACCTTTTTTTCCTTCTTGATATTGAACTATGAGTTCATCTACAGCAGAAATTACTTCACTTTTTTTTATCTCTATTGTTTTAGCCAATTGCAAAAAACTTATCTCCTCCCCTCTGGCAAATAGGATACTTTCGATTATTGATTTTATTTTTTCTTTTTCCATAATTACTTCAAATATCTTTTAAGTGTTGATAAGTTTATGAATTTTCCAAAAATATAAATACACCTAAAATAAACTAATCTTATATTATTTTTTTAAATTTAATATCATGAAATATTTCCCCCTGCTCAACAACCACGATTCTTCTTTTAACCATCTCCAAAACAGCCAAAAAGGAAACTATTATTTCTACCCTATTGCTACCCTTCTTTACTAATTCGCTAAAATTTATTTCAGCCTTATGACTCAGCATTTCCTTCAGATTATCAATGCGCTCCCTCAGAGAGATAACTTTTATTATGCGCTCCTCCTCTAATTTTTCAAAAACTGGAATTTGCCCTAAGATATTATTATAAATTTCCGCTAATTCCTTACCCCCGATTCCTTCCGGAGGTGCAAATTGAGGCTCTATCTCGATAAAATTGTCCCTTGAAAATGATTGTCTGTCATTGTTATAAATCTTCTCTATTTCCTGGGCCACTAATTTAAATTTTCGATATTCCTCCAATTGTTTTTCTAAATCAAATATTTCCTCCTCCTCTTCATTGCTCAAATCCAACAACGGCAAAAGAGCTTTAGATTTTATTAATATCAATTTAGCAGCCACAGTTAAAAAATCAGCTAAATTTACAATATTGATATCTTCTTTGTTTTCGAGATAATCCAAATACTGATCAGCTATCTGAGCTAAGCTAATATTAGTAATATCCATCTTCTCCTTATTGATGAGTTCTAAGAGGAGATCCAATGGACCTTCAAATTGTTCTATTTTTACATTGTACATCGTATCTATAGTACTATTTTTTAAGAAACATAGCAATTCCAGGTAAATTTTAACAACAAAAAGCAAACTAAGGCTTTTTGGATATTTCTAGCTTTATGGGTAAAAAATAATATTTTTCTTATTTTTTCTCTCCATCAATATCGCGCATCAAATTTCTCATCATCCAGGTGCTGATTAACAAAAAAATGGAAAAAAATAAATGTAGCAATCTATCCGCGACAATGAAAAACTTATTTTTTACAAAAGTATCTGAAAGTGTAGCTAAAAATATAAAAATTAAAGCCACAAAAAATATTTTATAAATAAAATCAAGTTTCATTTCTGCTCGCCAAATAATTCCCACAGTGAAAAACAAGGAGAAGACTAATAAAATTAAAGGTATGGCCAAGATTCCTATTTCTAAATAATCTTTCATATTTTTATAATATTTTTATTTCTCACATCTAAAATTAGTGAGATTATTTCTTAATTAATGAAGCCTTTTCTTTTTAAAACTTTTTCTGTTATGTGAAATTTAGCTCTCTTGTATAGATAAATTTCCCTAATAGACGCCACTGAGAAAAATGACAAACAAGACATTGACCCGATAATTAACCAGCTTAGATTACTTACCAAATCATCATAAGTCAGATAACTGTTTTCCCCTATTTTCACCAAGGGCAGATCCCTTAAAATAACAAAACTTTCCTTACTTATTGTTATTCCATCAACCGTAGCACTTACTACCAATTTATATTTTCCTAACTTTAAATCCAGAGATGGATAAATTGATTCCTCTACTGTTAAATTTTCTCCCACTATAGTAGATTTAGAATATTGCATTACGACATTTTCATCTGAATCAACCAATGTATAAGTAACGTCGATGGCACTATTTTTTTCCAAAGCACCCCCAAATCCAATCGTGGTTTTCATATCCCTTCCTCGATAAACTTCATCAGCGATATCTACTTTTTCAATATTAGCATCATCCTCTATAGAAATATTTAAATCAAATGGTTTTTCTACTTGCACTTCTGGTTTTAATTGGACATCGTTGATAATATTTTTCTCGTTTGATATAATATCTGTAATTTTATCAATTTTGACCTTATCCACATCTTCTTCTGCTATTTTAAATACAAAATAAGAACTAGTCCCATCGTCAGAATCATTCGGATCAACAGCTTTTATATATAGTTCATGCAAACCCTTGGAAATTCCCACTGGCAAAGACCATTGCCAATATCCATTAATATTTGCCCGCGTAGTACCATAAACAATATTATTACTATGCACCTCTGTTTCGATAACAGCAAAAGGGATATCTGTTTGACCTTGGAAAACAGGTTTCTTATTTTTAGTGTTGGGAGTCCCCTTTATTTGAGATATGTTTTTCCCTTCAAAAATACTGACATTGATTGATGATTTTTCTGAAAGTGCGCATTTTTTAGCAGATACGACAGTTGTTTCCGATACTGATGTGCCCGCCGGACCCTTGGCTATCACTTTATATAAATAGCTGTTTCTTGCTGAAACATTCGTATCTACAAAAAAATTATCCAACAATCCATTGGCTAATTCCTCCCCTCGTCTCTGGATATTATAGGAGGTAGCATCTGTCACAAGTGGCCAACTCAATCTTATGGCAGATTCGTTATTACTATCACAAAAAGCGTTTCCTGAAACTGCCACCTTGCCTGGTGGACCAAAAATTCTAATAGTTGCCGAGACTACTGCACTTGCTACCTGTCTTTTGCTATACAAATCGGTAAAAAATGTTTCTCTCGTGCCTAGACTCAATGTAATCAAATAAGCTATTACAAACAAAACTGTAACCCAAGTTTGAATTTTTAAAATTTTTATTATAAAATTTTTTCTTTTTTTGTTTTGCATATCATCTGCATTATAACACACTTGTACTTTAGAACACTAAATGAAAAACTCACTTAGTTTCAGACTAAGTGAATTTTAAAAAGTTGACTATTTCAGATATTTTCCATATTTAGCCGGATCATAATAACAGTGCGGATTTGGATATTCATCCGGATCCAGGCAGCACTCCATGTCTAAATGTTTCCCTTTGCCCTTATCACTCTTACCTGGCTTATCGTTCTTTTTAGCACAAACCATCCTTCCGTTTACAATCTTATACGAAGCTGGCTTAGGGGCGGTTATTCTAGGCTGAACTGGCTTGGGTTTGGGTCTGACAATATCAATATTTTCAAATAAAGATACAGCTTCAAAAAATTCCGGTAAATTATCACTCAATTCCACCATAGGATCATTATTTATCACTGCCCCGACTTTTAATTTCGGGGTTATGTTATAAATATATTGTCCATTTAACACGCTAAAAAATAACACAGCATCATAACAATCATCTGCCAAGGGGATATATATTTCCTCAGCAGGATAATCTCCAGTTTCCAAAAGATGTCCTTCGATATTTTCACAACTCTCTACATCTTCCGAAGTCCCATTTTTCAGTTTGGGAAATTCGTCAGTCTTAAAAATTTCTTTAACGCTAGTAACATCATAAACAGCCACATCAAAACCCACTACATTTTTATCGTCCGACTTATCAGAAACAAAAGATACGCGGTAAACCGCCTGAGAAGATTTACTTTTAGGTTGCACTATCGGAGTCTTCCAATCTTGAGGATAATTTATTTTAAAACCATACCAATCACTTTTATATTCCTTCCAATTTTCTGTACTTATCTGCTCCTGGATAGTTTTTATTTCGTTACTGTTTTTTAATTCAAGGTCCTCCTGAATTATTTCTTCAACTGCCAACGCTTCTTTTTTGTCTTGAATTTTTGATTTTATAGCTGCCACATATTGCCCCATTCCTAAAAAAATTGCTGCCACTAAAATAGCCACACCCGTAATAATTATATCCCTTTTGATGTTTGCTCGGCAGGTCATGCCCGCACAAAAAATATTATTCACTTTTTTTAAATTCAAAATACTTTTCGAAAAGGTTTTTTCTGCCTTATTGATAAAATCTTCCCAGCGCACATTCATACTTTTATGTATTTTAGCAAGAAAAATTTTTAGATTTTTTGCTTTTTTATTGTTTTTTCTCACCAATCTATCTCTACTTTCTGATTTTTCTACCATGGCATCAGCCCTGGAGGAAATCTCATTGTTAAAAAATATTCGATTCTTTCGCGACTTCTTATTTTTCCTTTTCTTGCTCATTTTATTGTAAGTTTAATTATTTCCTAATATCCTAGCACAAATTGGACACCTCAGTCAATTTGGGAGCTATTTTTATACTAAAAACATTTTGGTCAAAAAATCTGTTGACCGCATAATCATTTTAAATCAAGCTCAAGAAATACGTTTTGCAACATATTTTTAAGATATACTTATTAGCTGCAACTTGTTGACTAACTCGTCTTTTATTGTTACTATTGACCGTGTTATTGAGATTTTTGCGCTATTAGCTCAGTTGGGATAATTTGCCAATTGTCGCAAGCTTCTAAGCATACAAGGAGTCAAAGTTAAAATTTAATAAAATGCGCTGTTAGCTCAGTTGGTAGAGCAGTTGCCTCTTAAGCAAACGGTCGAGGGTTCGAATCCCCCACGGCGCACACTAATGATATTTTCCCATAGCTCAGCGAAAGAGTTGAAAAGGTTAGTTTTTAAGAGACTTCTGCCGAATTGATCTACTAATAGCAAGAAAATTAAACATACCCTATAGCTCAACGATGGAGCTAAAAGTGTCAGCTTTTAGGACTTCTGAGCTGATTCTATAGTAGATGCCAACAATTCAATATATGCCCCCATAGCTCAACGATGGAGCTAAAAGTGTCAGCTTTTAGGACTTCTGAGCTGATTCTATAGTAGATGCCAACAATTTAATATATGCCCCCATAGCTTAACGATGGAGCTAAAAGTGTCAGCTTTTAGGACTTCTGAGCTGATTCTATAGTAGATGCCAACAATTTAATATATGCCCCCATAGCTCAACGGATAGAGCAACAGCCTTCTAAGCTGAAGATCTAGGTTCGATTCCTGGTGGGGGTACAAATAAACTTCAAAGTTCAAAATTGAAAATTACTTAAAGCTTTGAAAAAAAACTTAAAATAAAATAACTACGCTCGACTGAGAGAGCTGAAAGTGACTACCTGCCTGCCGGTAGGCAGGGCTTTCAGGACTTTTAAGCTTGTAGATATTTTTAATACGGATTTGATTTTATCTTCAAATAAAAAGATTCGGCTTTTTGATCATATATCTTTTTGGAAATTTCAAAATAAAGCATTGATTTTAAATTTGGGAGTAACG
>JAVEXR010000004.1:26501-33773 GCA_034003925.1 Candidatus Moraniibacteriota bacterium | reverse complement strand
TTTTAAGCTTGTAGATATTTTTAATACGGATTTGATTTTATCTTCAAATAAAAAGATTCGGCTTTTTGATCATATATCTTTTTGGAAATTTCAAAATAAAGCATTGATTTTAAATTTGGGAGTAACGGAATTAGAGAATTCATATATTTTCCATCTCCTTTTTTCGATTTTTTCCAACGACTGCTAGATAAACAATCCAACTTATCAGCATCTCGAATTATATTTCCCTCAATTGTTTCTGGCTGCATATTCCATTTATGCAGCTTAATAGCATTAAACATTTTTTTAACTTCATTTTCGTCAGAACCCAAAATTGATAAATTATCTTTAGCCATTTGAGCGCTTAATTCTTCATGCTCCTCCTTATATAATCTCCCCACGTCATGCCACCAAGCCGCTAATTTTAAAAACTTGATATCTGGATAATTCAACTCTCTACCAATCTTCGAGGCATAATAAGCTACTTCCTTAGCATGCCTAAAATCATGAGTATCATCTTTAGACAAGAGCATCAGTCTCTTTGCTTCCTTTAAGGATGCATTGTAAATAAAACTGTCCATAATTTAAATCTTAAAAATATCATTTATGCATATGCAGATATAAAAAATTTATTGCAATATTTTTTTTATTTATTCTTTTTTATAATAAAAATATATTTTGCCATTTCCAATATCAATAACTCAATAAAACTAATTCCTAAAATTAATGCCCACTCCTTTGCACCAATAGAAGAAACTTTCAAAATAGATTGAAGAAAGGGAATGTGGATTCCACCGATTAACATCAGCACCGCCAAAAAGATAGCTCCATTTAAATACTTATTAGAAAAAGTTTTCATACTAAAAATCGAGTGTCTGAATGATTTTATAACATAAGCAAAGGTCAATGAATCAAAGGCCACTAAAGCAAATATTATTGTTCTAGTTTTTTCAATGTCTTCAGTTAAATTATATAGCAAATAAAAAACACTGGCCGCCGCCACACTTGAAACTGCAAAAACGACTCCAATAAATTTTTTATAAGCTCCTCCAATTAACGGCTCATCTGGGCTAATCGGTTTTTCTTCCATTATGCCGGTAGTGTCATTTTCTGTTGTCAGTGCCACATTAGGAAAGCTATCTTCTACGAGATTTATCCACAAGATTTGAATCGGATAAAGAGGAAAGGGCAATCCTATAATAACTGCGAAAAAAAATAAAAACAGTTCCGAAAAATCATCAGCTATCAAATAAATCATTGTTCTTCGAATATTTTCTCTAGCCACTCTTCCTTGTTCGATAGCTTTAACAATCACCGAAAAACTACTATCTAATAAAACCATACTCGAAACTTCCTTAGTGATATCCGAACCATTTCCAACGGAAATTCCAATATTGGCAGCTTTTATAGCTGGAGCATCATTCACACCATCACCGACCATCGCTACAATCTCTCCGTTTTCTTGCAAAGCTCTAACTATTCTAATCTTATTTTCCGGTGAAACTCTGGCAAAAATTTTTATTTTTTTAATTATTTTAATCAGTTTCTTTTCCGATATTTTATCTAAATCTTTTCCTTCTAATATTTCATCCTCCCCTATTTTCATTCCCAATTCATTGGCGATAGCTTGAGCAGTATTTTTATGATCACCTGTAATTATAAAGGTTTTTATTCCAGCTCTTTGAGTAAGCCGCAGGGATTTTTTAACATCTTTTCTAACAGGGTCCTTGAGTGCGATGAGACCCATAAAATCAAGCTCGTCTAAGAATAAATGAATATTTTTTTCATCATATTCACCAACGGGAATTTCTCTCCAAGCGCAACCTAAAACTCGTAATCCTTGCTTAGTTAATTTATCCACATCATGCTTAAGTTCAGATTTTTTTTCATCATTGATAAAAACATTTTTATCATTAAGATGAATTCTTTTTGATTTATCAATGACCACCTCTGGTGAACCTAAAAAACAAATAACTATTTTATTATCTTTTATTTTATAAATTCTAGCGGCATATTTATTGATTGAATTAAAATCTATTTTCCTTAAGAGCTCAAACCGTTTTTCCAGTTTTTCCCTATTGATTCCAGCTTGTATTCCAGCTAAGAGAAGTGCGCTGTCAGTGTGCCTCCCTCGAATTATCAAATCATCAAGCTCATCTTGTGGATTTTCAACATAGGCATCATTAACCAAAGTAGCGATTTCCAAAACTCGCAAATGACTTTCTAAGCCATTGGGATTATAAATATTTTTAATATCCTCTCCTTTTCCTAATAATTCAGCTGTTCCAGTTAAAATATGACTGACTTGCATCTCACCTTTAGTTAGTGTTCCGGTTTTATCTGTACAAATAGCCGAAATAACACCCATCCCCTCAGTCGCATTCAATTTCCTAATTAAGGCTTTTTTAGCCATCAATCTTTTCATAGCTAAAACTAAAATAACTGTAATGGCTGGCAATAATCCCTCCGGGATGGCACTTACCACCAAAGCTATTGAAGTTATAAAAACATCATACAAACTCTCGCCACGCATTATATAAATAGAAGAAAAAATTCCAATGGCTACTAAAATGAGAGCTGCCATAATCTTTGATAAATGAAGAAATTTTTCTTGCAAGGGAGTTCTAGGAGAATCTGCACCTTTGACTAATTTTGATATTTTTCCCAATTCAGTATCCGTCCCTGTCGCTGTCACTATAAACTCTCCGCTGCCCTCATCCACAATCCCCCCCATAAAGACCATATTTTCTCTTTCGGCCACAATTGATTCCTCCTTTATCGACTTAACATTTTTACTGACAGCCAACCATTCCCCAGTCAAAGCTGCTTCATTGATTTTTAAATTATTGCTTTTTACAACTCGTCCATCAGCAGGAACTTTATCTCCTTCTGTTAAAACAATGACATCTCCTACTACTATATTAGAGCTCAGCTCTTCATGCTTTCTTCCATCTCTTAAAACTTTGCAATAGAATTTGACTGACTGACTTAATTTCTTTAAAACTTTTTGCGCCTTAAATTCCTGGATAAATCCAACTGTAGCATTGATTAAAACTACAAAAATAATAAAAAAAGCGTCCAAGAAATGACCTATCAAAAAAGAAAAAAACATCGCTACTAAAATAACCAGCACCAAAGGATTTGCAAACTGAGCTATCAAAATTTTAAAAACAGAATCATCTTCCTTTTCGGGCAATTTGTTTTCCCCGTCTCTCCGCAGTCTTTTCTCAAATTCTTTTTGAGAAAGCCCTGCCTCTGAAGATTTTAATTTGGCAAAAATTTCTTTTTTTGAAAGTCTATAAAAATCTTTCATCTTTTAAATTATATTAATTTATTATTGCAGCCCCCTTTTATAAATTATAGCACAAGATAATCATTACTTACACCCGATACCACAAATCATATATCATAAATTACAAAAAATCCCTCACAAGAGAGGGATTTTTTGTACTCTACATCAGATATTTTACATCCTACGTTTTGAATTATTTTTTATCTTCTGTTTTTTCTGCAGTAGCCTCTTTTTCCTTAGTTGCAGCTACTTTCGTAACATCCTCTTCTACTTTTTCATTAAGCTCAGCTAATTCTTCTTCGCTTCGAGGAGCAGATACTGATGCGATTATTGTTTCAGGATTATTTAAAATTTCCACGTCTGCGGACACTTTTATGTCTCCTACTGTAATTCTATCTTCAAAATCAACCAATTTAGTCAGATCAATTTCAAATTCATGAGGCATATTTCCAGGCAAACACTTTACTTCAACATTGTCTAAAACCTTAACAAAAATTCCACCCTTTTCTTTTACTACAGGAGCCTCCCCAACAAAAACCAAAGGAATTTCTGTTTCAATTTCTTCCTTCATATTAACTCTCAAAAGATCGATATGAGTTATTTTTCCAGAAAGAGGATTCATTTGATAGTCATAGATCAAAACATTTTCCTTTTCTCCTCCTGCAATCTCCAAACTAACAACGGTGTTTTCTCCGGCCTCCTCAAAAACTTTTCCAAATTCTAAACTATTGACCCAGACATTCTTATTGTCTTTCCCTTGTCCATACAAAACAGCCGGAATAAATCCACCTGCTCTTTTAGCATGCAAAGTTTCTTTTTCTAAATCTCTTAATTCTGCCTTTAATCCAACACTTTTCATATTCTTTATACTGAAATACATTCACAGAAAGTCACATCGCTATCTTCTCTGTAAATTCAATTTCTTTCTTTATTTATTATTTAAATATTTATACACTTGCAAAACTTCATTTTTACCAATGGGATTTTTCTTAAGCATGGCGCGTGCCTCTTGAACACTAAGATCTGTAGCTAATCCTAAGCTAACCACACCTTGTTTGCCCTCTGTTATAAAAGCAAATATCGCACTCTGACATTTATTGCAAGTCAGGTGAAATATCGTCCCATTGCTAGTCTCATCCAAAACAAAAGCCTGAGAGTTGTCATATTTGGCTTTACACAATGGACATTTGGTTAAGTTTTTTAAGTTATATTCTTGTTCTCTCATAATAACCATTATACATAATAATATATAAAAATCAACCCCAAAGAACTATTTCAACTATTTGTTTAAAATTCATCCATTGAACCAATTCTTGTCTCGATGCTCCTGCGGCTAGTTGAAAAAATATTACTAATAATTCCTATTGCCACAAAAGATGAAATAAGTGAACTTCCTCCATAACTTAAAAATATTAAAGGAATTCCAGTTACTGGCATCAAGCCGATATTCATGCCAATATTAACCACCACTTGCACAAAAAACATCGCCATACAACCGGTCACTATCAAATAACCGAAATTATCCATAGCGATTTCAGCTATCTTCTTGAGCCTATAAAAGATGACAAATAATAGGACAGTTATAACACCTGCACCAAAAACCCCAAATTCTTCAACAATCACAGCAAAAATAAAATCCGTATGATTTTCTGGCAAAAAGTTAAGTTGTGATTGCGAACCATGCCCTAAACCTTTTCCCTTGAGTCCCCCTGATCCCACGGCTACCATTGATTGAATAACATTGTATCCGCTACCCTTTGGATCATTTTCTGGATTAACAAAGTTAATTATTCTGTTTTTTTGATAATCTGCCAAAAGAAACCAGATCATTATTATACCCAAAATCCCCAAAACAAACATAGAAACTAGATACTTCCACTCAATCCCAGAGAGGAAAATCATGGTCATCAATATGGCTGCTAAAACTAAAGCGCTTCCAAAATCGGGCTGCAACAAGACTAGGGTAATCACTATTCCCGCCAATACAAAGGAGGCTATCAATCTAGAAATCTCACTTAGCATAGCTTTACTTTTAGTAATAAAACTAGCCAAAGATAACACCAAAAAAATTTTAGCCAATTCTACTGGCTGGAAATTGAAAAAACCGATAGAGATCCAACCGGTAGTTCCCCTAACCAAGGAACCCTTAACCAAAACTATTAAAAGCATTATCAACATTAGAAAATAAACTATTTTACTGTGTGCTCTGAAATAATGATAATCAGTCAAAGACAACCCCACCATAACCACAATTCCAATAATAAAGGCTACTATCTGCTTAGCAAAAAAAGACATCCCACTGTTAGTATTTTCTTGAGAAACTGAGATACTATAAAGAGCCAAAAGTCCTATTCCTAAGAGAAGTAAGACTGCCGTAATCAAAATCCAATCTAATTTTAATATTCTTCCTAGCATATAATAAATTCGTGAAATAAAATAAATTTATCTCCCTACTATCCTAATCCAAAAAACAACATTTGCCAACTTTAATTGTGTTAGCACTTTAACATATTAACATTTCAACATCAAAAACAATATAAAAAATACTGATATGTTAATATGTTAACGTGTTTATTCATTGTCAAAACACTAATTATAGGCTAAAATTACAATAACTTTTACCGATAACAATTAAACTAAATCAAATTATGAAACTTATTGTAAACTTACCAGCTTTTAATGAAGAGGAAAAAATCGGACAAACAATCAAAAGAATTCCCCGAAAATTCAATGGAATTGATGAAGTTTTGGTTCAGGTGGTTAATGATGGATCCAAGGATAAAACTGCTGAAGTTTCTCGCAAAGCTGGAGCGGACATTGTTGTCTCTCACAACACCAACAGAGGTATTGGAGTTGTTTTTAAAACAGCCGTTACTAATGCTCTAGGAAATGGAGCTGATATTATGGTAAATATTGATGCTGATGGACAATTTGATCCCAATGACATTCAAAAATTAATTGATCCCGTTTTAAAAGGAGAAGCTGATATGGTTATCGCTGATAGATTTGGCAAGCATAAAGCTAAAAATATTCCTTGGATAAAAGACTTTTTAAATAGATTTGCAGCCAATGTTGTGGGTAAATTTATGCAGTTTGATATAAAGGATTTAACTTGTGGTTTTCGAGCCATCAACAGTGAAACTATGTTAAGACTAAATCTACCTGGAGGATTTACCTACACTCAAGAAACAATCATTGATGCGCTAGGAAAAAATCTCAAGCTTAAATGGATTCCAGTTGAAGTTACCTATTTCGCTGACCGAAAATCTCGAGTAGTCAAAAGCGTTTATCATTTCGTAAATAATAGTTTCAAAATAATCATCAAAGCTATCCGCGATGTGCGTCCGATGAAATTTTTTGGAATCCCTGGGTTGGTTTTAGTTATCATCGCTCTAATAATTTTTGCCATTTTTCTATTCTTCTATTTTCAGGATTTTAAAATCTCTCCTTATAGAAACTATTTGTTGCTTTCAGCAGTTTTGTTTCTTATTGGATTACAGACCATAATCTTTGCCCTGATTGCCGATATGATAAAAACTAATCGTAAGTTAACTGAAGATGAGATGTATTTATTAAAATCATACTTCTATAACAAAAAGAAGAATGAAACAAAAAAATATGAGTAAAAATCCCAAGATACTTTTTATTTCCAGAGCCTATCCGCCAATTTTAGGCGGTATAGAAAATCAGAATTATGGTATCGCTACTGAGCTTTCTCAATTAACTACGGTAAAAATAATCGCCAACAAACGCGGTAAAAAGTTTTTACCGCTTTTCTTAATTCAAGCTACTTTTGTCGCTCTTTTTTCTCTTTGGAAATATGACGTAGTTTTGTTTGGCGATGGCGTCCCTACACCGATTGGAGTTTTTTTAAAATTATTTCATCCCAAAAAAAAGTTTGTAGCTATCATCCATGGGCTAGATATTACTTTTGCACATAAAAAATCTCTCTTTGGAAAAATTTATCAAACTCTGGTTATCCCAGCTATTAAAAGGATGGA
>JAVEXR010000004.1:0-26401 GCA_034003925.1 Candidatus Moraniibacteriota bacterium | reverse complement strand
GGACTCAAAGACGCAATCATTAACGGCCGCAACGGCTTTATGGTTGAGCCAGAAAACGTAGAACAATACACTAAAAAAATTATTGCTATCTTAGAAGATGATAATTTTAGAGAAGTCTTTGGCAAGCGCGCTCAGGCTTATTCCTTTGAAAATTTTTCTTGGGAAGCTGTCGGTAAAAGATATATTGAAGAACTTCGAAGCATCTAAACAAACTTGCCCCTCTTCATATAATCTTATTCTGTGCTATTATATAGATATATTCTAATGATTCTAAATTACACAATATGTCTATTTTTGGCGAACTTTTACTATTTTTTTTGAGCCTGGCCTTTCTCTTATTAGTGCCAGGATACTTTTTAATTTTGGCAATTTTTAGAAAAAAGACATTTAAACTCTTTGCCCCTATTGAAATTCTAACTATCGCTTTTGCAAGTAGTCTTATTGCTTTTGATTTTTTGATTATTTTATTTGGTAAAATTGGCTTTAAGATTAACACCCTCTTAATTCTATCTATAATCTCACTTTTTTCCCTAGGCTGTTATCTAATCTTTAAATTTAAAAAAGGCTCTATTGGCAAGACAATTGCAGAAAAAAATACTTCTCTTAAATTTAGTCATCTTCAAACCACTTTGATCATTCTTATACTATTTTCAACTATCTTTATAAAAACTGTCTATCTTAAAGATGCTATTTTCCCTACTGCTACCGACCTTGGCCATCATATGTATTGGTCAAAATTAATATCAGAAACTGGGGAGTTGCCCGACTATCGTAAAAATGAGATAACCCAGATAGATAACAGCTATCAACTTCAATCTGAGCCGATTGCCGATTTTATTATTGGCGAGCATCTAATTTTTTCTGGCGTAAATATTTTAACCAAGATTCCTTTTAACTCTTATTTTCCAGCTTTAATTTTATTTGCTATAAATATTATCAGTCTTTTGGCGATGTTTATCTTATCATTGAGAGTTTTCAAAAACAGTCTCTTGAAAGAAAACCTTGATGGGCGAATCATAAATCCAGTAAACCTATCCATTTTAGTATTATTTCTAATAGGGCCCATCTATGCTATCGCCTCCCCTCAATCTAAATTTATTAGCGGAGGAGTAATTGGCAATCTCGTGGGCAATTTACTTATTCCTCTTTGTCTTTATTTCTTCTATCGAGCTTTAAAAGAAAAAAATTCATGGATGCTTTTTATGGGGCTATTTTTAAGTGCTGGCTTATTTTACACTCACCATTTAAGCGGCTTTATCTTTCTTTTTATTTTAGCTTTTATTTTCATAATTTTTAATCTTATTTTTATTGCCAAGATACTGACTAATACTACTGACAAATTTAATAAAGCTTTACTTAGTTATAAGCAATTAGGTTTGGATCTATTCAAACTGATTACGCGCCCCCAAATTTTACTATTTTTTGTTGGATCAATTCTTTTCTTATTTCTTATTTACACACCCTCCTATCTCTCCCCCTCTGCCACAGCTACAGCCGTAGGAGCCCCTTCCAAATCAACTCGCGCAGGATTAACTCTGACTCAATTCAAATATGCCGTAGGAGAATTAAGGCTAACCTTTGGAATTATTGGGATTCTTATCCTTGCTTATCTCCCTTTTGCTAAAAAAACTAACACCAATATTTCACTAAGCTATCAAAAGATTTTACCCGCAGCTATACTTATCGGATGGGCAAGCTGCTTATTTTTTATGACCAATCACCCTAATTGGCTCCATATCAATTTACCTTCTGATAGAGTGGCCAACTATGCCAATTTTCCATTTATTCTCCTATCATCTCTCGGTCTGCTTTATTTTATTTCTTTGGTAAAAAAAATCCAAGATAGCTTTCTTATCTCTAAAAAAATAACCTATTTTATTTTCATCCTAGTTTTTTCAACCCTCGTTTTTTCTGGCTACTATGATAACTCCCAAGCTTTGTCTGATGGCCAAAAAAACCAAAAAGCCCTTCAAACATTTCACCTCTCAGAATTCCTCTCTAAACAAATAAAATCCAATAATACCCCCGAAGATGCCTATACTCTCAAAGACCACAATTACATCTCTTCTGACTCTTGGATGAAACTATTCTTTATGAAGGATTATAACTATCCTCTCTCGCGCGGATATTTTAAAAGATATGAAGACCCCACTAAACCTCGAGAAATGTGCACCCTTTGGATGATCAGTGAGCCTGCCTCTGAGCGAGCACAAAAATGTTTCTCCACTACCAAAACCAAGTACATAATTGTTGACACTTCCGTTGACGGTCCCCAATTTAAAACCAACCCAGACTTTTCTAAAGTTTACGAAAGTGATAGTTTGTCTATTTTTTCCAAAAGATAAATCTGTTAAATAACTTCTACTCAAAAATATGTTCAATCAAAAACTCATCATAATATCCTTAACATTTTTTATCTTAGCTAGTTTTTCATTTTTAGCTATCTCAGAAAGAAGACAGCATTCAATTGAGAATGGTTGGTTTTTGTATTTTAATAACATTCAAGATAATTCTCTAAATTTTACTATAGAAAATTACTCCGATAAAAACAACTTCACTTGGGAAATATCCACTGCAGGCCAGTCTCCAATCAAGGGAGATACTGTAATCTTGAAAGGAAACAAAGAGAATGTTATAATAAATAACCCTTTTAAAAAGGGTCAAGCTAAAATAACAGTCTATCACGCAAAAGAAATCAAGGAAATTTATAAAAATTTTGAATAAATAGACTTCCACATAAATGAAAAAAATAGTTACCTATCCAAACCCGGTCTTGGATAAAAAAGCTCAAAATATCAAAAATCCTCTTGAACCAAAAATTCAGAAGTTAATCCCTGAAATGCTTGTTGCTATGAGAGAAAATAACGGCATGGGTCTAGCTGCGCCTCAAATAGGAGAGTCTATCAGACTTTGTGTCATTGATTATATGGGAAATGCCTACATTTTAATAAATCCAAAAATAACTGCCCATTCTAAAATAAAGATAGACGCCGAAGAAGGATGTCTGAGCTTTCCAGGAAAATTCATTCCTGTAAATCGTTTCGAAACTGTTCAGGTCCGCTATTTGAATGAAAAAGGAGAAAAGAGTAAAATAAAAGCAACAGGATTATTAGCAAGAGCTCTTCAACATGAAATTGATCATCTTGATGGAATCCTTTTTATAAACAGATAAAAAAAATAAAAGCCTCCTAAGAAGGCACACATTCTATATGACAGAAACAGAAATAAAAAAAACCACTATCGTTTTTATGGGAACGCCCGATATTGCCAGTATCGTACTGGAATCTCTTCACCTTGAGAACTATCCTATTTTAGGCGTTGTTACTCAGCCAGATTATAAATTAAAAAATAAGGATGAAGATGAATACATCAGTCCAGTCAAAAAACTCGCTCTAGAAAAAAATATTCCCATTTATCAACCTCAAAAATTAGATGATGACTTTAAAAAATGGTTAAAAAATCTTTCCCCAGATTTAATTATTGTGACTGCTTTTGGTAAAATCATTCCTCGCGATATTCTTGAAATACCCAAATTCAAATCGCTAAATGTACACGCTTCTCTTTTACCCAAATTAAGAGGCGCCTCTCCCATTCAAAATGCTCTCGCTAACGGGATGAATGAGACTGGGATAACAATTATGCTAATGGATGAAGGCATTGATACGGGAGATATTTTATCTCAAAAAAGCATCATCATTGACCCTCAAGATGATTACATCACTTTGACCGGCAAACTAGCCGTAGCAGCCTCCAGTCTTATTTTAAAAACAATTCCCTCATGGATAGATGGATCTCTAGCTCCCACCAAGCAAGACTCCAATGGCGCTACAATGTGCCAACTGATAGAAAAATCTGATGGAAAAATAAACTGGGACGAAGATGCTCAGGATATCTACAATAAATTTAGAGCCTTTCGTGTTTGGCCGGGAATATTTACCTTTTGGGAAAACAAAAACAACCTGCAAAAATTATCCCTTAACCAAATAATTGTCGAAAAAGATAAGCTTGGAGAAAAACATCACCTAGGAGAAGTATTTAAATATTCTGAAAATGAAGTTGGTGTTCAAACAAATAGTGGCGTCATTATTCTTGAAAAAATTCAATTGGCTGGAAAAAATGAAACTCCGGTCAATGATTTTCTCAATGGTTATCCGGATTTTATCGGTAGCATACTAAAATAAATTATGAACGAAAAAGAAAAAAAGGAGAATAAAATAATATTTTTTGGGATTGGATTGATTCTTTTTATTCTACTTATAACAATAAGCAGATATTCCTTTGACAATAAAAATGCGCCGACTGCCAAAAAACAGAATAAAGAAAATATCTATACGGATTACAGCTATATCACAGCGCTTGAGTTAAATAAAAAAATAATCAACAAAGAAGACGTGGTCCTACTTGATATTCGTGATTCTGTTAGTTTTGAGAAAAGTCACATCGAAAATTCAATCAATATCTCTCCTCAAAATTTCGAAAAAACCATCGAAAGTCTCAATAAAGACCATACTATAGCGATAATAGGTTATGATTATGAAAAAAAAACTGACGTAGCAGCTATCATAAAAAAAATGAAAGATGAATTGGAATTTAAAAATGTTTTAGCGCTAAGCGGAGGAATTATAGGCTGGGCTGAGGAAGGCAATCAAATAATAAGCGGTGGAAACAAGGAGTCTGCCCTGGATTGGTCTAAGATAGATTACATCATCCCCGAACAGCTCAAATTAGCGATAGACAATCAATACCCTGTTTTCATCCTGGATACTCGCCTAAATACCCAATATAAATCAGGACATATCCCTGGAGCAGTAAATATCCCCCTAGAGGAAATAGAAAAAAGAAAATCAGAGTTACCTATCTCCAAGGAAATCTTGGTCTATGGCGCTAGTACTGATGATGACTTTAAAGCTAGTGTTAAACTCAATGACCTTGGTTTTTTAGCTACCTACACCCTCCAAGGAGGCTTCAACTCTTGGCAAGAAAAAAGATTTGATTTAGCTAGATAGTTATACTAATATCCAATTAAAAAATAAAAAAACACCTTCCAAAAAAGAAGGTGTTTTTTAAATTTTTTATTTGACAACTACCGCCAAAACATCAGCATTCTTTACAATCAGATAAGTTTCACTACCTACGGATACCTCCGTCCCGGCATATCGGCTATAAATCACATTGTCCCCCTTTTTAACAGTTATCTTTTCACTCTCCCCAATAGCTACGACTTTCCCTATTTGCGGCTTCTCATTTTCATTAACAGATGAATCCGGAAGATAAATGCCTGTTTCTGTTTTATTTTTTTCTACTTTTTTCTCTGGAGCGATAACAATATTATCTTTTAGAGGTTTGATATTCATTTTTCTATACGGGATAATTTTATTAAGAACTTCTTAATAAAAAATCTAATTAAACTTATTATCAACTGATATTTTATATCTATTTAGATCTTTCGTCAATATTTTTAGCTCGATTATTTTTCTCAATAATTTCCCTTAATTTAGATAGTTCTCGACCAGCACTCATATTTTTTATTTTTTTAGGGGCCATAAAAGTCGTTTGCGATAAACTGAGTGGCTTTTCTTTTGGCTGATAAACCATTTGCTCAGTTTCTATTTTCCCCTTAAGATTTGGTCTAACCCCATCCTCCTGTTTAATATTATCACTTTTTTTATCAAAATTTTTATTCACACCAGCAATCCTTCGCTTATTTTCAAGCTCTTCATTTTGAATTCTAGCAATAGCCCTTTGATAATCCTTTAAGCAATCTTTGCAAAAAGTAGGTCTTTCTCCATCTGGCTTAAAGGGAATTTGAATTTCCACTCCACAAGTATCACATTCAGAGTTATACAAATCTTTTTTAATTTCTTTCTCCAAAGGCGCACTATTATTTTCTTTTTTAGCTGGCGCTATTATTTCCTTCTCTTCTTTTTTAATACTAGCAACTGGAATATCATTTGATTCCTTAGTTAAGGCTCTCTGTACCACTGATTGATCTATCACTAAATCCTCTGCTTTATCCAAAGATTCAGTTTTTCTAATTTCATTTATTTTTACTTCCTTTTCTACTCTTTCTACTTTCTGCGGTTCTTTAAAATTGTTTACTCTAGAATTATTAACTATATTATTTTCGACTGGCACTGCAGCTTTTTCGATTCTAAATTCTCTAACTGGAGTAACTTTTTTTTCTGGATGAGTTTCTAATTCATAAGCTCTTGGATTTTTTACGTGAATTTCTTTTCTTACCATAGCAACAGCAGAGCTACCGGCTGTTATCATACCTGTCCAACGTGCAATTTTTTCCTCTACTTCACTTCTATTTTTAGCATATCTCTCTCGAGAACTCCTAATTACCTTTTCAGCATTTTCTGTCGTTCCCTCGATATCAATAGGAGGCAAGGCTGTAGCTGAAAAAGCATTGCCAGCAATTCCATCAATCATCAATTTTAAATAAATACTAAATTTAGGCAAATTAACGATATCATTAAGCATAAAAACTGGCTCAAATTCTTTTTCCAAAAATTCCGCATCTTCAGCCCCCACCCTGAAAGAAATAATTGTTCCCACATTACCAAAAATTGCATCCTTTACCACGCTACTAGTATCGGTTTCCAATTGACTAATGTATTGATGAGCAACCAAAAGATTTAATCGATATTTTCTAGCCTCTGATAAAATATTAGCAAAAGACTCTGTAACAAAATTTTGAAACTCATCTACTGTTAAATAGAAGTTTTTTCTTTCTTCTTCTGGCATATCCACTCTCTCCATGGCCGCTAACTGAATTTTGGTTACAATCATTCCTCCCAAAAGCCTCATAGCATCTTCGCCGATTCTTCCTTTAGAAAGATTTACGATTAAAATCTTATTATTATCCATTATCTCTCGCATATTAATCGTAGACTTTGTCTGACCTACGATATTCCTAATCAAAAAGGATGACAAAAATTGACCAACTTTATTTTGAATCGCCGCTACCGCTTCTTTTCTGAAACGATCCTCCCAAGTTTCAAATTCATCTATCCAAAATCCTTTAACTACAGGATCTTTGATTTTTTCATAGACTCTCTGGCGATACTTTTTATCACTCATCATTCTATTTACTCCCATCATCGTAGAGCCTGGATAATCCAAAAGAGCTAAAAGCGCATTGCTTAAAATGTATTCCATCCTAGCACTCCAAACATCTGGCCAGATCTTTTTAAATACCCCCATCATTCCTGAAGCCACAAGGTGTTTCTTATCTTCACTCACTGCTTCCAATATATTAAAAGCAATCGGAAATTCCGTATCAGCTGGATTGAAATAAACTACATCATTAATTCTATGAGCAGGAATGGCTTTAATGAGTTTTTCAGCTGTATCTCCGTGTGGGTCAATATAAGCCACGCCATGACCATTAGCAATATCCTGCATAACAATATTTTCCAAAAGGGTAGTTTTTCCCATTCCGGTCTTTCCAATCACATACATATGCCTCTGTCTGTCAGAGGTTTTAATACCAAATTTCACATTTTGGTTTCGAAAATTAGTTTTGGCAAAAAATGTTATATCTTGCATAATTTTTTATTCTATAGCGATGGGCAAATTAGCAGGAGCTGCTCCAGTTTTGGTTTCTATCTTATGAATCGCCGGAGAAATCACAGACATATTCGGTAGATGAAATATTGTAGCCAACTCAGCAGTATTTAAAAAGAACTTTCCTCCATCCATGTTTCTGGATCGATATCTTCTTAAAATTTTTCTTTGACGATATCGAGTCCTAGCCTCAACAAAAAGATGCAAAGCAAAAGTCTTACTATCATTATCTGGAGAAAAACTGTTAAGATTAACATCTGTAAATTGATTTAATCCTCCAATAAATGAACCCACCACAACCTTATTAAAAGCCTCTCGTCGTCCCACATAAATCATGCGCATTTTGGTTTTAAAGGCACTTTTAGCCATTCCCTCTTCTAGAGCCTTCAAGACATCGCGCTCTCCTGGCGTAAGCCTGAACTCCAGTGGTGCATCAGCAGCCTTTTCTTTAGCTGTAGCAAACTCCACAGGCTTGCCAGCAATTCCCGTAAAGACCCCCATTATAACTTCTTTAATATCATTAAAAATCATCTCCAGGATACCTTTTTGAGGCTCCTTAGCCTTACCTGCCAATTTATCCACGATAGCCTTTCCTGTATCATAAGCTTGAGGACCATAAGGCGCAACAACTAATTGAAACCAAAAATATTGTTTGGGCCCAATCTTTCCTAAACTCTCTATGATAGTTGCCAGCGGGTCCAGGGATTTTCCGGTCACGCTTTCCTCAAACCATTTATAAGTTTTAATTGGATATGGATCGGGCTTATTCAATTTAAAATCCGTTCCCCACAAATTCCATTTTTTATTCGGAATAACCTTAGGAATATCATTTACATAATCTTCTGCTTCTACTACCTCACAAGCTGGATACTGAGCGTGAAAATTAGACTCCACTAAATTTTTAAATTGCTTAGCTACTCGAACATAATAATGTACTTCCCCTTCCTTACTCACTAATTCCAAACTGAGATACATGGGAGTCTCCCCGTTAACATAAGTCTCAACAGCATTAATACCCTTAGTGATTCCCAAAAGTCCGTCATAGATCATCTCCATAGCCTGAGGAGTTTCTTCTATATCGTTAGGTGGAGTTATTTCCAGCATCACCCAATCAACTTTACCCCAATAAACCCCATTAACAAAATCCATCCATAATATTTTAAACAACCAATAAAAAAGAGGCGGCAAAATCAAAAACCAAGCCACTGTTAATGTTTGCCAAATATTACTCAAAAATGCAATTGGAATACTTTCTATTAAAATATCCATTATCTTCTATTTTATGTTACTATTTTTTGTTTTTTAAACTAATCCCTAAGCTACTACCTTGGTTTTCTTTTCCTTTAAAGAATATTTCTGCTTATCTAATTTATCAAAAAATTTATTCAAATTTATTATTACAGTTGTTTTCTTTACGTTTCTTACTGACAAAACTCTTTCAATCACTTCATCCTGATGTAAAGGTTTTTTACTGCTTGTTAATATTTCGCTGATCACGTCCTTAACTGTTCCTCTCTGATAACCCCATTCTCGAAGAGCATATGTTCCTCTACCCACCAAAACAAATTTTTCATCTTTAATCAGTTCATTGTGTACTGTTTGAGGGTGAGTTTTTTTCTTGCTTAATTTATATTCATCAATCAGTTTTGCCACCTCTCTAAAATGCAAAGGTTTGTTTTTCTCTCTTATCACCAAATGGGCTTTCTCTCTTACTCCCTTAGGAGATATTTCTTTCCAATTATGGATTCCCCATTTTTCGAAAACGCCCTGTTTAATTTCTCTCGATACTTTCAAAAAATTAAAAAACATTTCCTTTTCCAGCTCCGGATGGATTTTTAAGAATTCATCAAAAAAGTCATTGGCATGCAAAGCTTTATTATGCTTGCTTAAAACATCTTTAGCTTTTTCTTTTACACTCTTCCAAAATCTCAAATCAAAATGATGCAAAGTAACCACTTCCTCCATATCGATTTCTGCTTCTATGATTTTAAAATTATCAGAGCAATGCAAAATAAAACTAATAAAATTTTCATCTCGACCGTCTTCTTTCATCATTTTTATCAAGTCTTTCTTAGAGATTATACCATGCTTTTCTTTTATAGCAAAACTAAGTTTTTCTTCTGCTTCTTTGAATAAATCATCACTTTTAGACTTATGTTTTACTTTGGAAACAGCTTCTTTTATTATTTGTCGCACTCTTTCCCTGGTAATGCCGTAAGTCTCGCCAATTTGCCCAAGCGTTTTGGTATTTTTTTTACCAAAGCCAAAACGATCTGCTATCATAGCAATAGCTCTCTCGTTCACATCCTTGGTGATAGAATTAACAACCTCTTCAAAAAATAGATTCTCTTTATTTTTTTTGGAATTTTTCTTAGACATAATAAAATTTGATAAAATTTAGAAAGATAAAATATCGCCTAAAAATTAAACTACTAAAAGCTTATTAAAATCAATATAATTAACAACTAGTCCCCTAGAAAGCCACCTATATCAATTAAGCTAGATTATCACATATTTATATAAATTGTCAAGCGTTGATTTGTAAAAATTTATCCTATATACTTACAGTTAACGACTCAATGTCTTAGAATTATATGAAAGAAAAAAATACCCCTAAAAATAGTGACTTAAGAATTTCCCCCAATAATCTCGAAGCTGAACAATCAGTTTTGGGATCTTTGATGCTGGACAAGGACGCCATTGTAAAAATAGCTGATTTTTTATTACCTGTTGATTTTTACAAAAATAACCACCAAGTTATTTTTGAAGCCATGCTTAGACTTTATGAAGAAAGGGATCCTATTGATGTTTTAAGTATTTCCAATAAACTTGAAGAAGTCGGAAAACTAGAAGACGTGGGCGGATCAAGCTATATCGCTTCTTTGGTCAATATTGTCCCTTCAGCATCTCATGTAGTCCATTACGCTAAAGTGGTACAAAAAAAGGCCATGCTTCGCAGGTTAATCTCAGCTGCTGATCATATTGTGGAAATGGGATATTCTGGCAATGAGGATGTAGAAAGAATTTTAGATGAAGCTGAACAAGGAATTTTCAAGGTTTCACAGAAATATTTAAAACAAGACTTTGTGCCGATTAAATCAATTCTAGAGAATGCCTTCAACCGTATTGATGAATTGCATCGCGATGATGGCAGTATCCGAGGAGTCCCTTCTGGATTTTTAGATTTAGACAAGGTTCTGGCCGGTTTTCAAAAATCAGATTTAATAATTTTAGCAGCTCGACCCTCTTTGGGTAAAACCACTCTCGCTCTTGATATAGCCAGGCAAGTTGGTGTTCAATCCAAAATACCTGTTGGCATCTTCTCATTGGAAATGTCATCCGACCAGCTTATCGACAGAATGCTAGCTGCTCAGGCTGGAATTGACCTCTGGCGCCTCAGAACTGGGAAATTGCGCTCTAGTGGACCAGAAAACGATTTTGAGAAGCTTAATGAGGCTATGGGAATCCTCAGCGAAGCTCCTATTTATATTGATGATACGGCTTCGGCTAACATTATGGAAATGCGCACTATGGCCAGAAGGCTTCAAACTGAGCACAATCTTGGACTAATTATCATTGACTACTTACAGTTAATGGAAGGCCGCTCTAGATCTGGCGATAATCGAGTTCAAGAGATCTCTGAGATTTCTCGAGCCCTAAAACAATTGGCGCGTGAATTAAATATTCCCATCATTGCCCTTTCTCAGCTTTCTCGTCAGGTAGAATCCCGCTCCCCACAAATTCCTAAACTTTCAGACCTTCGTGAATCTGGCTCTATCGAGCAAGACGCTGATGTGGTTATGATGCTTTATCGCGAAGATCGTGAAAAACCAGACACTCCCAACAAGCAAATTGTAGATGTTATTATCGCCAAACATAGAAATGGTCCTATTGGCCGAGCTAGTCTCTACTTTGAAGAGCAATCCACCACTTTCAAAAATCTAGAAAGGATGCACAACGCTCAAGAGGCCTACGTGGAAAACTAAAAAAATTAAAAAATAAAAATTAAAAGTTATAAGTTGCAATTTAAAATTAAAAGTTACAAAAGAACACATCCGCAAAAATAATTTTAAATTTTGCACTTTGAATTTTTAACTAAAATAGTGTACCCTAAAATATTTCAAAAGTTAATCGAAAATTTTTCTGCCCTTCCTTCAGTTGGCCCCAAAATGGCTGAAAGATTGGTTTTATTTCTTTTTAAACAAGATGAAGAGAAAATTTTAGAATTTGCCAAAAATCTAACCCAGCTTAAAAATCTACGTCATTGTCAAAAATGTTATAATATTTCCGAAGGAGATCTATGTGGAATTTGTGCCAATAAACACCGTCACAATGGAACAATTTGCGTAGTAGAGGATTCCCTAGACATCATTTCCATTGAAAGAACAGGTTTATATAAAGGTGTTTATCATGTCTTGGGTGGATCATTGGACAATAATACGGAAAATAACGATCTTAAAATTCCGGAATTATTAAAACGTGTTAAAGAAGAAAAACCTGAGGAAATTATTATCGCCACTAATCCTACCACTGAGGGAGATTTGACTTCCTTATATCTAAAAAGAAAACTTCAAGATTTCGAGGTTAAAATCACTCGTCTAGGTCGAGGTCTCTCTACTGGCGGAGACATTGAATACGCCGACGAAATTACGCTCTCTAGCGCCTTGACTAATCGAGAAAAAATGAATTAAATATAAAGCTTCTTCTGAATTTAAAATGAAGGATATAATTTAAAGCTCGCATGGCATTTTGCATGCGAGCTTTTTTCTATAGACAGTCAGAACTTTACGCCCAAAAAAATAAAACTCCCCGCTTTCACGGAGAGTCTTCAGTGTTTAGTTTTTGAGTTTAGCCAATTTTCACAATTTCTACTTCAGTAACTTCTTGACGATGTCCGAATTTGATTTTATATCTCTTTTTAGCTTTATGCTTAATTCCCCAAACTTTCTTATCTTTTTTTTGCGCTAAAATCTTACCTTCAACTTTAACTCCCTCCAAAAACGGATTTCCAATCTTTACCTCTTTTTCATCTCCCAAGAATAAAACTTCTGGAAATACTACAATACTTCCCTCCTCGCCTTCTATTTTTTCAATTTTAATCTTATCTCCTGCTTCGATTTTATATTGTTTTCCGCCTGTTTTTATAATTGCCAACATAGTTTTAAATAAATCAAAAATTACCCAGTCTTAAGACCACAGACTTAATGATATATTTTTATCAGAAAAAGTCAATAGTTAGCTATTTAGAAGTGATAAGCTTGTAGCTTGTTAGCTTCATCTTTTAAAGCAAAGAATATACCATCAAAATGATGCAATAAATTCTTAATTATTCATTCTTAATTTTTAATTAGTTTAAAACCTTGCATCTTTATCAATAGACATCCTCTTTTTTACCGACCTAGCTCCACGCATAATTCTAGTCCAAATTTTTTCTTTTTTCCTAGTCATTTGAGTTTTTAATTCCTCTGCCACCAAATCAATCGACCCCTCTACACTTTCGGTAGTTTCTTCGGCTCGAAATAAATCACGAGGAGTACTGATCATGACCTCTACTCTAATTTTTCCCTTTTTATCCATTCCTATTTCAACATCTGTTTTTAAAATTTTTTCAGTCAATTTTCCCAATGGCATCAATCTTTTTTCAATGTATTCTCTCTGCTTATCATTTATAACAATATTTTTGTAAAGGTATTTCATGTTCATACTTTTTTGGATAATTTTTATATATTCTTAATAAAAATATATAAAATTATCTTTTGATTAATTATTAATCTATCTTAAAAACCAATTTGACTCACTTCCTCCTCTAGCTGCACCCCAAATCCATCCCTTACCTTTTGTTTCAAATAACTGCTCAGGATTATGACATCCTCTGCACTGGCCTCGCCAATGTTAATAATAAAATTAGCATGTTTTTCACTCACTTGAGCTCCCCCTATTTTCTTACCCTTATAACCCAAATTATCAATAAACCATCCTGCGGGCAATTTTTCTCCTCGCATTTTAACCTCCATATCATGCTCAAACATTTCTATCGTTTTTGTATCAGTAATAATCGGATTTTTAAAGAAACTACCTGCACTAGGATCATTTGGCTGATTCTGAGCTCTCTTGGCCATTATCTCGGCCACAATTTTTCGACTATCTTGGTCGGTTTTCTTTTCAAGATTAAATTTGGCGGAAATTAAGATAATATTTTTACTCTCTTTAACTACACTGGTTCTGTATCCAAACTGACACTCTTCACTTTTGAGATATTCTATTTTTAAAGGAATCTTACTAATGTCTAAAATTTTAATTTCTCCAACCGAATTTTTTATCTCTCCCCCAAAAGCCCCTGCATTGCCTCGAATAGCGCCTCCGACTGTTCCAGGTATTCCGGCCGCCCATTCAAGACCTACTAAGTTATTTTCCAGAGAAAAGTTTACCAAGCTCATTAAACTTACCCCAGCATCACATTCGATTTTACAATCGTCAACCTTAATTTGACTATTTTTTATTTTTATTACCAATCCATCAAAACCATTGTCACTGATTAAAACATTTGAACCTCCTCCCAAAATAAACACGGCCAAATCATTTTCTTGAGCATAATTCACCGCCTCAATGATCTGAGCATCGTTATTTACTTCCACGAAAAACCTAGCCTCTCCACCTATTTTAAAGGTGGTTTGTGGCGCCAATGGGACATTTTTTAAAATTTCTATATTCATTACTTTTTTGTATTTATGCTATATATTTGAATATATACATAAAAATAACCTACATTTTTTATCCTATTCGACTTCAACTTTCAGCTCTTTTCATCTTCATTATACCACATCTGGTTTATTAGAAAAAATGACCCAAAAAGTCACTGCCCCATAAGTTATACAAATCAACAATTCAGTGGAAATTAAAATATTAATATGTTAAAATTTAAACATAATATTTTAAGTTTAAACTAAGTGAAAAAAATAATTTCAGGCTCATTGTTGCTTCTAATGGTTATTCTCTTGGGTGGATGTGAAAAAGAAGAACCGCTAAATCCACTAAGTCCTTCCAGTATGGTTAATACTTATGAAGACTCTAAGGGTAAAATAAATGAAGCCACCCAAAAACAAAATGAAGCTACAACAAAAGCCCTTGAAGATAGCGGCATCAACGAATAGAAATCGATAAAAAGTATCCTGATAAAAAGGATACTTTTTTTATTGCTTACCTAACAAAAAAGCAAGATAAAAAACATACAAAGAAACCATCAGAAAACCTTCCCGCTTTGTAATAGTATGCTTTTTACCAACAAACATTATAAAGAATAAAATTGCACTAGCTAAAACCATTACCACAATATCAAAATCAAAAGTAGTATCAAAAGGCAAGGGACGAATTATGGAGCTAATGCCCAATATCCAAAAAATATTAAAAATATTTGAGCCCACAATATTGCCAATAGCAATGTCAGTGTGCTTTTTGTAAGCCGCCACAGCTGAGGTAGCCAATTCTGGCAAAGAGGTTCCGATAGCCACCACTGTAAGCCCGATTAAAGATTGAGATACATTAAAAAGTTCCGCTATTTTAGTAGCGCCATCCACGATCCATTTGCCTCCAACTACTAAACCAGCTATTCCCATAATTATAAAGACACCTGCTTTCAATTGAGAATAGTTTTTTATCTCCACTTCAGCATCAAAATTATCTTTAACTTTAGCAATACCAAAAGTATAGTAAATAAAAATAGCAAAAAAAGAAATAAGAGCAATGCCATCTGTTCGAGTTAGGCCCGAATAAGCGACACCATCAATTCTGAGATCATTGGCCATTGTACCTAATAAGATTGCAGCCAATAAACTCAGGGGGATTTCTTTCCACACAGTATTTTCTTTAGTTTTCAAAGGATAAATCATAGCTGAAATTCCCAGAATAAGTAATATATTGGCGATATTACTGCCTAAAATATTCCCAATGGCAATATCGGCATTGCCTTTGAAACTGGCTAAAACATTAACCACTAATTCTGGAGCTGAAGTTCCAAAGGCCACAATAGTCAGTCCAATAACGATACTGGAAATTTTTAATCTTTGAGCAACTGAAGCTGCTCCATCCACTAATAAATCTGCCCCCTTAATTAAGAGATAAAAGCCCACGACAAAAAGAATATAAGTTAGCATATTTAGATTAAGATTCTATTTAATGATTTATAATTATAAATCATTTCCAGAATAAGACAAATTCAAGCTTTTATTAATAAGAGGGAAATCAGGCACGATGTTTCCCGGTCCCATAATGCCAAACAACGCCCAATTACAGAAAGAAGGATCTCGAGGGAAACATCTCTCAATCGAACCATCTTTAATATCTAAAGCACAGATTATCTCTCCACGCCAAGATTCTACAGCTCCCAAATTGAAACCATCTTTTATTTCAAATTTTTTGCAGATATCACCTTCTTTTATTTCTTTAATTATTTTTCCTAACAAAATCATTGTTTGTTCAATTTCTTTGATACGCATCCGATAACGAGCGAAAACATCCTGGCTTTTTTTAGTGATTATTTCAATCGGAAATTTATCGTAAGCCGCATAAGGATAATCTCGACGCACATCTCTATCTACTCCAGAAGCTCGCGCTGGTAGTCCTACAGCGCCAAAAGCTAGCGCAGCTTCTTTGGGAAGCTCTCCAGTATATTGCAAACGATCCAAGAAACCCTCGCTATCCAAAGCAATTGTCACTATCTTATTTATTTCTTGCCAAACTTCGGCAGTAATTTTTAAAATTTTATCCAATTCACTCTTATTTAAATCCTTATTTATGCCGCCTGGGATTATTAATCCCCGCCAAAAACGATTTCCACAAATATCTTGAGATAATCGCATCATTTTTTCTTTAATTCTAAAACCATTGGCTGCGATAAAACTATAGCCTGTTCCCATCCCTCCAATATTAGCTAAATCGTGTACGTGCATTGTAATTCTTTCGCATTCAGCCACGATTGTTCTTATCATCCTAGCTCTCTCTGGCGCTTGATATCCGCTTATTTTTTCTACTGCCAAAGCATAAGCTAACGCATGCGAGGCGCTGGCATCTCCGGACAATCTTTCAATAAATGATAGAGCCTCATCTATTTTCTTTCCTTCCATTAATTTTTCTACGCCCTTATGTGTAAAAAACAACTTTCCTTCCAAAGTTAAAATTCTTTCCCCGGCCACGTTGAAACGAAAATGTCCTGGCTCAATAATTCCTGCATGAATTGGACCCACGGGAATTTCAAAAACTCCCTCACCTTTCATGTGGTGCATAGGATAAGGCACATTATCCTTGGGAAACTTAGTGTTCCAAGCAAAATCTTTTAAAAGTGGATGGATATTTTCAGGAATATTTTCATGATGAACTAATCTCCTTAAATCAGGATGCCCCACAGGAGTGATACCAAACATATCCCTTAAATATCTCTCATACCAATGTGCAGCCATAATTGTCCTGGTTAAAGCTGGGTATTGCTTATCGTCAGCAGGAATATCAGCTGAAAGTTTTAACCATTTTTTTTCTTCAGTTATAGCAAAAATAACATGCACCCCAAAACTATTTTTTTGCGCCCTATCATCCGTACCAAAAAGAAGAGACAATGTAAATTCATATTTTTCTACTAATGTTGTAGCCATCTTTGCTAAATCATCTCGAGAAACTTGAGCTAAGATCAAATCATCACCTTGGACAGAAATCTTTAAGGTATTGAATTTTTTAAGAATTTCTTGAATTTTCATATTATTTAATAAATAAAAAATCTTTTACAATGTCGTTAATTACATCTATGCCTTGATTGGTAGTAAACCAAAAAGCTAAAAAAACCATTGCTAGTAACTCAATTGTCATAATTGTATGCGTAACATTCCATCTTTCCTTCTCATCTTTTAGACCATCCTCTTTTTCATCTGTAGCAAAAATCATATTTATAGTCAGTGCTAGCATAGCATAAGCAATAACACCCAGCGCAATAAAAATAATTATAGCCAATACTGGATAAAGTACTATAGCTTGACTAAACATTCCGTACTCACTCATAAAAAGAGCCGAAGGAGGAATGGCAATAATAGCTAAAATCGCTGCTGTAAATAACAAGCTGGTATATTTAGCTCTGCTTAACATATTTTTGACCTTTTCAACCTTTGTAGTTTTCCATCGAAGCAATATCTCTCCGGCTCCAAAAAATAAAGTTGATTTAATGAAAGTATGCCCGATCATATGCATCACTCCAGCAACCGCTCCTATCGGAGAGAGACCCAATGAAAATAAAATTAATCCCATATGTTCAATGCTAGAATAAGCTAACATTCTTTTGTAATTAGACTGGATTAGCATCATCAAAGAAGAAAGGATGATTGAGAAAAATCCAAAAATTAGAAATAAACTATTGGTCCAGCTCGCATCCAATAATGCGCTATCAGCAATAAATTTAAAACGTAAAATTGCATATAAGGCAATGTTTAAAAGGACAGCAGAAAAAATAGCTGAAATTGGAGAAGGTGCTTTACTGTGTGCATCTGGCAACCAATTGTGCATTGGCGCTAAACCAACCTTGGTACCGAAACCAATAAATAAAAAAATAAAGGCTAACTTAATTATATTTTGAGGTATAGCCTGAGCATTTTCCATCAAAGAAAAAATAGAAAAAATATTTTCGCTTGCTACGCCTGCTTCATGGGCGCCATAACTCAAAAGTAAGATTCCCACCAATCCCAAACTTATACCGGTTGAACATAAAATCATATATTTCCAAGCAGCCTCTATGCTGGTTTTTTTACGATACAAGCCCACTAAAAAAGTAGAAAAAAGAGTGGTCCCCTCCAAAGCCAACCACAACAGCAGAGAGTTATTAGTACTCAAAGTCAATACCATACAAAGCACAAACATCTGAAACAAGGAAAAATAAAGTTTATATTGGTGTAAAGTAATTATTTTTTCCTTATATTCATGACCAATATAACGCACACTAATAACTGTAGCGGCTACATACACAAAAGCTACCAAAAAAATAAGTAAAGCGGAAAAACTATCTACTGCCCACCAATGACTAATTTGCTTTTCCTGGATATGAAAAATAAAAGGTATCATGTAAAAAATCAAAGCCCCTCCACCCAAACAAGCCAAAAACAGATTAATTTTTTGTACACTTCTCTCCGTTTTTAAAAGTAAAGAGCCCAAAGAAGCTAACAAAAAAGGTATGATTACAAACATTGGATTCATAAAATTTAATTAAATAATATCAGTTAATTATTCTGCTAACTCGCATAAATCATCAGTATCGGTACTGCCGCATAGATCATTAATTTGAGCGCTTAGTGTAGCTAAAATATAAGCAGTTGCAACAGTAACACCAAAGATTCCGAACTCTATCATCAAGGGCAGAGATCCAACTGTAGCTAAAACAAAAACAGCAATTCCATTTTCTATTACCAAAAGACCCACAATTTGAGAAAAAATATTTCTCTTAATAATCATCATTGCGATACCTAAAACAACTAAAACTACTGCCGTATAAAGCAATGAGTTCCATTCTACTAATCCCACGATAGATACATTTCTCAAAGTAAAATAGGTTAATATAAGTAAGATAATAGCTAAAAAATAACTCTTACCTGGACGCAAAAATGAAGGTAGATTAGTCAAACTTTTTTTAGCATGTCCAATATGGCTGATTACGTATGGCACAGCTAATGATTTGATAGCAATTGTAAAAATTGCAAAAATCCACAAATGAATTATCTCTTCCTCTTTTACCATCGGAATTAATCCCAGAGCAATAGCAGCAATCGCCAATGAGGAAAAAGCATAGTAACGCAAAATCGCCTTTAGCCGTACTCTGCCGAAAAGAAGCACCACGCTGATGACTGTAAAAATAGAAAATATTGTGTAGTATTTAATCGGGGTAGAATCATAGGAAGATAAGAGCGCTACCAGCATCGCCAAAAAAGCAACCACAAAAGCGATAGAAAAATATTCACTCATTCGATAAAAGCGCATTTTTACCAATGTCGATTCAATTAGAGCTAAACCGAGCATGACTACGATTATTTTTACAACTCCCAGCAATAACCCGATCAATACAGAGCTAAAATCCCAAGAAGAAACACTCACCAAAGTAATTGGCGACAAAAAGTTAGCGATCAACATGGCAAAAACAGTTAATTTTATAGCTGAAGCGTATTCTAAGAAAGCTAAATATTTTCCAGAATACTCCAATATCATAGCTTCGTGTACCATGGTAAGCTCCAGATGTGTAGCAGGATTATCTACTGGATAACGAGCATTTTCTGCTAAAGAAACTAGGATTAGAGCTACTACTGTTAGCAAAAGATATGGCTCTGAAAAATTAATCTGACTTTCCAACATCCCATTAATAGTTGATGAATTTGTGACAAAACTTATGGTAGAAAAAATCAAAATAACTATTGGCTCAAGCAGGGCCGCAATTGTAATTTCGCGACTAGAGCCCATTCCGCCAAAAGCACTCCCGGTGTCCAGTCCACCAAGCACTAAAAATATTGAACCAATAATTAAAACTCCAGCCACTACTAAAAAGTCGCTCAACTGAGACATACTGGCTCCTGTAAAAATAAGGGGTAGGATACTAGCTAAGACGATAGAACTGCCTAAAACCACAAAAGGCACTACTCTAAAAATCCAAGAAGTGACATTAGAGATAACCATTTCTTTGCGCAACAATGTCAGTAAAGTAATATAAAAAAGAAAAAGAGAAGCCCCTTTGCGACCTTGTAAGCGAGCCTTAAAGAAGCGCACCAAGCCAGTAGTCAGAGGCGCAATTAACAAAACAAAAACTATTTGAATTAATGTAGCAATAATAGGACTCATAGTGCAAAAATTAAAGTAATAATTAAAGCGAATAATAGAAATAAAATATAATATTGGATACGACCACTTTGAATAAGGCGAGCTTTTTCGGCTAACAAAAATAACCCCCTAGCTACAGGACGATACAGGGCATCACTCCAAACTGAACGCATTGATAAATCAAAACAATATTTTCGAATCCAAGGATTTGTCGAAACTACCGGTTCGGATTGAATTATTTTTTTCCTTCCAATAAAAGTCAAAAAGAAAAATCTAATTGGAGCAGAAAAAGCTGTCGCACTATATTGCATCGTAGCGTCAATTGCTTGACCACAATCCCAAGTTCGATAGCTTCGTTCTTTTTTATTTTTAAAAATTAAATCCTTAATTCCAAAAATTATAAATCCAAAAGCAAAAACTGCGCTACCGATAAAAATAGAAGAAATATTTAGCGGTGAAAATGCCACACTTTCCTTACTGAAAAAAGATTGCATTTGTAATATCAGCTGAGAGATGACTGATTCAGCCGAAAATCCCAACAAAATAACTAACCCGCCTAAAATTAAAATTGGAACAATTAACAAATAATCAGATTTTTCACTTCTTTTTTCTGTTTTTTCGTTACGAGACAACCCCAACATTGAAATACCGAATATTCTGACCATAGCTAAAACTGCCAGACCGCTAACTAATCCAGAAATGACTAAAATTGTTAATAATAAAATAATTACACCTGGAGAAAAAATATTTTGATGCATTAAAGCAATGATGCTCTGAATCAATCCCCACTCTCCATAAAAAGTTCCGAATGGTGGCAAGGGCAAAGAGCTTAGGATAGCTATCAAAAAAGCACTGCTGAACCAAGGCATCAGCTTAGCTATTCCACCCATAGCATCTAGACTTTTGGTATGCACTCGATTAATTATCACACCACTGCTTAAAAATAAAGCTGTTTTAAATAAAGCGTGATTAATTGCATGAAAAATTGAAAAAGCAATTAACGCATAAGCGATTGAGCTATTTGAATCATTGGCCAAAAAATAAATAGCTAGCCCCAACATAGTAAAAATAATTCCCATATTTTCTATGCTGCTATAAGCAAAAGCTCTCTTAATATCCCTCTCCATCGTGGCATAAAGTACTCCTACTATAGCTGACAGTAACCCCAAAAAGATAACTATCAATCCGGCCCAGGCAGGAATATTAACCAAGCCCAGAGTTATAAAAATAAAACCATACACGGCCACCTTGAGCATCAAGCCGCTCATTAACGCCGAGATATTACTTGGAGCTTGAGGATGAGCCTCGGGTAGCCATACATGAAAAGGCACCAACCCAGCCTTAGAACCAAAACCAAACAGAAAAAGAAAAAATATTAAACACAAGCTACTATAAGTTAAGTCAGCTGAAGCATTTTGAATATTATCTAAATCAAACAACAAGGAACCGTTTCCCAAAATCAAAAAACCACCCAAGATAGCCGAAGCGCCCAGATGTGTCATTATAAAATAAAGGAAGGCTGCTTTAACAGACTCCTTGGTTTTATCAGAAAAAACTAAAAAGAAAGATGTAATAGACATCACTTCCCAAAAAAATAAGAAGGAGAACGAATTATTGGCAATGAAAACCCCTTGCATCCCTAAAACAAATAACGCCATTAAGGATTGAACAGTTTTTGGATTATATGTTTTTTCATAAAGTTCCAAATATCTCAAACTATATACTCCCACTACAATTGCCACCAAACTTATCAGACTAAAAAATATAGATGATAGCATATTTAATTGGGGCGCAAATCCCAAAAACCAATCAAAGTGGATGAGCGTAATTTTCTGAGGAAAGAAACTTATAAAATAAATCACTCCCGATAATAGCCCTAAAAAATTAGAAAAAATAAACAATTTTGTTGAATTTCTATATGACTTACTCACGAAAGCTGCAATTGCTGACAAACAAAGGCCTAAAAAATAAAATCCAATACTATAATTAAATATTTGTTCTAACATATGGTCTTTATTTTAATTGATACTTTTTAACATAGTTAACACCCCTTTTAAAATTTCAGTCGGAGTTGGCGGGTCGCCAACAATGCGCATATGCACAGGAATCACATTTTCCACTGCCCCCACCACAGCATAAGAATCTTTCCAGATTCCACCTGTACAAGCCCCATCTCCAATGGCCACCACCATACATGGCTGCGGAGCTGCTTCGTAGGTAGCTAGTAGAGCTTTTTCTAAATTTCTTGTCACCGGTCCAGTGACAAAAAGCATATCTGCATGTCTCGGAGAAGCCACAAAACTCAAACCAAAACGATCAATATCATAATAAGCATTGTTTAGGGCTGTTAATTCTATCTCCTCAGCGTTAGTAGAGCCCGCATCCACGGCTCGAATTCTCAAAGAACGACCATCATAAAGTTTTTCCACTATATCTTTAATTTCTGATCCTATCTTCTCAAAATCATCATTTTTCTCCAAGGTTAAAAAGTCACTTTTATCCTGAGTGACATTTTTTTGCCATAATAAAACCTTCATTAATGAAAAAATTTTCATACAATTTACTTATATGACTCAATAAAAAATAAGCTTTTTATTGAAAATTTAAAAAATAAAAAACGGACTTAACCGAAATATTTAAAAAGTTTTTATAATTTCAAAAATACAACTTTCACAAAATAAATACTACTCCTGCTAGGGATATATGTCAAATAATCAAGGCAATGGCATACGATTTATGATTTATGATTTAAGAATAAAATACTGAATAAAATTTTTCATAAATCTCAAATCATACACCTTAAATCTTATATTGAATTCCAACTTCACAAACTTTATTCACCCTGTTAAATTGCTCTGCACCGCTTTGGCGGATTTAACAGGGTAAACTTTATAGACTTTCAAAGCCTACTCTACAACTTCCATTTCCATAGTAAGCGCATTTAGAATTACCGCCATAGAGTGCATCTGACTAAGCATTTCGGGATAATTTTTCTCGATTATCCCTTGTGCTAGCCTATTCATATAAATAGTTCTTTCTTTTGCTCTTATTTTTTCAGCAGGATCAGCATAGACTGCTGATGAAAGAAGTACCATACCCTCTTTATTTTTCCCTTCGTCCAAGTTTGATTTGATGATCCCGGCAGCGGTTTTTATCGGCTCTCCGATATTGGGATCATACGGACCTACGATTAAAGCCATATTGGGCGTGTGCAGCCAATCAAATCCTTTACCTAAAGCCAACACCCACTCTCCATGAACTAACTGGTCAAGTGACTTTCCGTTGCTTTTCGTTTCTTGAATACACTTTATATTGCCTTCCACTAAGGGAATTAGATCATCTAAAATTCTCTCTGGCATCAAGGGATATAATTTATGAAACAACGCCTCTAAGTTTTTTTCCGAATTATCCAAAATAGTAGAGACATCTAAAATCTTCCCATTGTCTCCGTGGAAAATTAAAGCATCCTTATCTGTTTCTAAACCTACTAAAATAGGAAAGACAACTCCATTGTTTTCGCCATAGGTTCGTAAAATTTGCTTACGAAAGTTCTCTGTGAATTTTTTAGACTCTTCACAGTCATAATGAAATCCGGCACAACCTCGATGGATGTCTCCCTGTGAGTAATGATAGGTTACCAAAACTAGCGTACGATTTCCCTTTTTTACAGCCTTTTTTACACTTTGATCAAAGGATTCATTAAGCAGTGGCCAACCTAGGTCAAATCTACCTCCAATATTACGAAAAGGCTTCATTATGCCCAATGGAGTCCGGGTTACCGTAGGCATGTGGATTCTGCCGTCCATACACTTAAACACCACCACATTAGTAGGATGTTTAGATAAATATAATTCCCGCTCTAAACGCTGAGCTTGAAACATTTCTGAATGTTTCTTATTTAATTCAATAATCAGTTTTTTCTTATTTTCCATATTTTTTTACACTGTAATTTAAATTTTTATTTATTATAAACAATCCCCCCACTATCATAATTAGAGATAACATTTGGCCCATTGTCAAAAAACCAAAAACAAATCCAATCTGACTATCAGGCTCACGAAAAAATTCAATAATTAATCTCACTAACCCATAGCCTGAGATATATAATCCGCTAAGCATGCCTGTTTTTTTTGCCAGCTTATTCCTCAACAACCATAATAATAAAAACAAAACAATGCCTTCAGAAAATGCTTCATATAACTGCGATGGGTGTCGCAAAACTCCTTCTGTGAAATACATTCCCCATTTCGCAGTTGTTACTCGGCCATAAAGCTCTCCGTTTAAAAAATTTCCCACTCGACCAAAGAAGTATCCCAAAGGAATAGCGGGTAAAACAAAATCCGTTAATTTCAAAAAATTTATTTTTCTTTTTTTGCAAAATAAATAAGTAGCCAGAATAAATCCCAGCACTCCTCCATGATAACTCATGCCATAGATACCGGTAAAAGTGCCATCCTTGCTAAAGGGAAAAATTATTTCCAAGGGATTAGCTAAAAAATAAGATAAATTATAAAAAAGAACATATCCGATTCTTCCACCAATTATGACCGCTAAAAAAGAATCTAATAAGAAATCAAAAATATCACCCCATAAAATTTCAGTTTCTTTCTTATAAACCCTCCAATAAAGCAATGCAATAATAATTGCAAATCCAACCACATACATCATAGAATACCAGTAAACTGAAAAAGAACCCACGGAAAAAAATACCGGATCAATTTCTTGAGGCAAGTTTTGATAAAATTTAAGCATTATATTTATTAAGTTGGGTCTTAAACTCTTTACCGTAAATTTCCCAAAGAGCCAAGAACAGTGCCATAATTACCGGTCCGATAATAAATCCTGTTATACCAAAAGAAATAATTCCACCCAGGGTAGCAAAGAAAACTAAGAGTGGATGAATAGCTGTGTCGCCCCCCACCAATTTTGGTCTTAAAATATTATCAATAAAAGAAATTACAATACTACCAAAAACTAAAATAAAAATTCCTTGCCAAACATTACCAGTAAATACCATAATAAGTCCCACTGGCAGCCACACCAATCCAGAACCGATAGCCGGAATAATTGAAAGTACAATCATGATAATTCCCCAAATGACAAAAGATGGCACTCCCGCAATAGCAAACATCATTCCGCCCAAAAGTCCCTGCACCACTCCCACAATCAAAGTGCCTTTTAGAGTTGCTCGCACCATTGAAGAAAATTTCTGGGTCAAAACAGCCTCATATTCATCTCTGAGCGGACTTAAATACATTATTTTCTTTATAATAGTCTTGCTTTCTACTAAAAAATAATACAGAGTAAAAAACATCACAAAAATCCAAATAGCCGCCCCTACTACATTTTGATAAACAGCTTGGAAAAAAGCCAAAACTCCGCTACTGATCTGTTCTACAGATTTATTGATTTGATTTTGATCAAAAAAATTATCCAGATTGATTGATTTGGCAAATTTAGAATTTTTAAAAATATCCAGATAATTAACAATATGGTTTTGGTAAAAATTATCTTCAGCAATTATCCGTTGATAAGCGCCGTTGGCTTCATTGGCCACCAGTCCGGTAACAGCCACTACTGGCAAAACAATCACAAATAAAACCAATAGACAAGTCAAAAGAGAACTAACATGCGGTCGCTTGGTTTTTTCAATTAGATATTGATAAGGACCATGAAAAGTAGCAGCCAAAACTGCCGCCATAATGATAGCAGTCAAAAATGGCTGAAACAAAAAGAAAGTTGCCCCCGTAATACCTATTAAGATTAAAAAAAAGAAATAGGTATTGAGATTCTTTATTTGCATATTATTTTAAGATTAAAGTTGAATTATTACTAACATAATAGCATATAATATGGGACGTGTTAATAATGATCATTCTAAGTTCAAGAAATAGTTGCAACACTTCATTAAAAATAAATATAATGAAGTGTATATGAAGAAATTACAAAAAAGCGTTGGCAAACGTAAAAGATCCAAGCGCATAAGCTACAAGGAAAGAGT
>JAVEXR010000031.1:0-11161 GCA_034003925.1 Candidatus Moraniibacteriota bacterium | reverse complement strand
CTTCTTTGGTATTACTGATAACACCACTTGGACTTTTACTACCGAAAATATCACTACCGAAGGCCCTCAAATAGTCACTCCTTCTCCAGCTGATGATGCTACTAACATTGCTCTGGACGCTGACTTAGTAATTAACTTTGACCGACCAGTAGAGCCAGGTACTGGTACTATTGATATTATCCAAGAAGCAGATAACTCCATCATCGAAGCTATTGATGTTAACTCCGATAACATCACCGGTTGGGGAACAGACACCTTAACTATCAACCCCACCGATAATCTTCCCCCTGACACCAACATCTACATCAATATTGAACAAGGAGCAGTCTTAGACACATTAGGTAATTACTTCTTTGGGATTAATGATAACTCTACCTGGAGCTTTAGAACTGGAGATGCTTCTACGGTGGGTCCTCAACTTATCCTTCCCACTCCAGCTAACAACTCTACCAACATCTCTCCAGATGCTAACCTCATTACTAAATTTGACCGACCAGTCCATCCAGGCAATGGTAAATTTCATATTAAAAACAAAAAAGACAACAGTGAAATAGAAACTATTGATGTCAACTCATCAAGCATCACCGGTTGGGGCACAGACACCTTAACTATTAATCCTACTAATGATATCCCAGTTAACACTGAAGTTTACATCACTATCGACTCCGGAGCTCTCAAAGATATTTCCGGCAGCTTCTTTTTCGGTATCACAGATTCAGCTACCTGGACTTTCATTACCGGAGAGATAGACAATGACTTAGAAGTAGAAATCCTCAACGTCAAAGATATCCAGAAAGATAAAGTTAAAGTCAGAGTAGAGGTTAAAGGGAATAACAAAGAAGATGAAAAGTTTGATTTCAAAGTCGAAATCAAAAACAAAGATGATGATACTAAAGACAAAGTTAAAATCAAAAAAGTCAAAGTCTCTGAGGCTGATAAAGCTACTCTAGAAATATCTCAACTCTTGCCTAATACTTCTTACAGCCTAGCTGTCAGTGTCTCTGAAGTAGGGGAAGATGATTTTAGTAAAGTCTCTGATGCTAAATCCATCACTACTCTAGAAGACTTAGAAAAACTAGCAGACACTCTAGCTGAAACTCAACCCATCACTGGCAACTTAGAAGATACTCTCATTACTAACCAAGAAGAAAGACAACCGGAAAGCGAAGAAACTCCTACTCCCATAGTTAACAGTTTAGAAGAAGATGATAACAACCGAGGAGATAAGAAAGAAACCATCTCGGCGGCTGTTACTACCACTCTAGCAGTTATCGGATTAATCCCGGCTCTAACCAATGCCTTTGCTACTACCACTATTCCTTTCATTCCTCTAACTCCTGGAGTCCTTCGAGCTCCCTTCTTGCTAAGACTATTTAATGCTAGTCGAAGAAAATTCTTAAGTGCTCTTAGATTCTTCCCAATCCTGACCATCTCTTCTAATGATAAACGTTCTATCCCTTTTGACAGAAAAGAAAACAATAAATTCTGGGGAGTAGTCTTTGATTCTTACACCAAACAACCTATCATGGATGCAGTCGTCTATCTAGTCAGCTTAGACAAAAAAAGAGTCATCGAACATGTAGTGACTGATGAACAAGGTAGATATGGATTCTTAATCGGAGAAACTGGTAAATATGCTCTAGAAGTAAAAAAAGGCATCTATCAAATAGCTACTACCACAAAAGAAGATAGTCTCTACAACAATATCTACACTCAACCGATTGACTTTCAAGAAGGAGACCTCTTTCACCTAAACGTTGCTCTACTAGCTCCTAACTTCAACTGGCATAAATTTAGCCAAGATGTTCTCAAAAGATACAACTCCTTCTTCTTTAAATTTCTAAGCTACCTATTAGATGCTATCTACGTAGCTGGTATGATTCTGTCTATCTACAACGTCATCTACTATCCTAGTTTCTTTAACTACCTAGCTCTAGCTTTCTACATCGGACTGCTCATCTTCAGAGTAATCTTTAAAGACAAAAAGAAATTCGGCATAGTATCTAAAAAAGAAACCAAGAGTCCTTTACCTTTCACAGTGGTAGCTCTCCATGATATTGTGAATAAACAAAGACTGAACTTTGCAGTCACTGATGTCCTAGGTCGCTACTACCTCTTAGCTAAAAATGGTAGCTATGCCCTGAAACTCAAATACATCGATATGACTGGAGGCAGTTACGAGAAAGAAGGAGTGGCTAATGTAGAGAAGGGAATCTTTAAGAAGGATTTTGAGGTTTAGGGAAAAGATATTATACTAAAATAGTATTAATAATTAACAAATATATTAAACCACTATGGAGAATAATACAGAACAAATTAAAAAAGAACCAAAACCAAAATTTACAGTAAGTCCCAAAAAAATCATCATTATTATAGTAGCCTTAATTTTGATTGCCATTGCAATTAACGCTTTATTTAAAAAAGGTGATGATAAAGAAGAGGGCAAGTGGGTTTGTGAGAAGGGTGAATGGATTATGAAAGGTAAGACAAAGGAAGCTAAGCCAGAAAAAGCTTGTGAACCTGAAGCTCCTCAAGAACAAGCTTCTACTGAAAGAGTAAAGCCAGAAGAAGAGATGATAAAAGCTGATAGTCAAAAGGTAGCTGAAGGCATAAATATTCGCGTAGAACTACCTCATGTAAATGAAACAATCACCAGTCCTCTAAAGTTAAAAGGTGAAGCTAAAGGTTGGTACGCAGAAGCTACTTTTCCTGTAAAATTAATTGATGCCGGTGGTAATACTTTAGGCGAAGGTACAGCAAAAGCAGAGGGGGATTGGCAAGTTGATAATTATGTTCCATTTACAGCCGAAATAGAATTCAATGCAAACGGTGCTAAGGCAGGCGATCTAATCTTTCAAAAAAGTAATCCATCCGGAGCCCCAGAAAATGCCGGTACTTTCTCCTTCCCAGTATTTTTTGAATAAGCTAGGGAGTGAAAAAATCTTAAATCCAAGACAAAAACAGGAATATTCCTGTTTTTGATATACTAATATCTTCCTTATTTAATACAAAAAAAGGATTAGATGAATCTTCTCTTTCTCCCCATCTTGCCTAACTCATCAGATATTGTTTTGACTGGGGTACTCAAGGAGGACCTGTCTGCCGGCCCGTTTCGCCATAGCTACTGCGAGGCAAGCAGGTAGGGATTAAGAGGGGGTTTCCCTTTGCCAAGCCCTTATTTTTGGCGTAAAATAAAGACATGTAATGATTTTATAATCAAAGATTGGAAAAATAATTTTATGGGAAAAAAAGCATTAAATACAAATTTGCACAAAGCGAACAAAGCAAAGAAAGATGAGTTTTATACTCAGCTTGTTGATATCGAAAAGGAGTTAAAGCACTACAAAGAACAATTTCGTGATAAAATAGTATATTGCAATTGCGATGATCCGTTTGAAAGCAACTTTTTTAAGTATTTTGCCTCAAATTTTAATGCCTTAGGCTTGAAGAAACTTATTGCTACGAGTTACAAGCCATCGCCAATTGCCAATACTCAGCTAGGATTATTCGGCGAAGACAAAACACCCACTAAATCAAAAGGTCGTCCAAAGGCCACAGCAAACAAATTCATTATCAATGAAGCTAGTGATCTGGATGGTGATGGCGCATTCGATTTGTGTGATATTGCAGAACAGCTAAGGGCTAATAAAAACAACGAATGGTCACCACTTAAAGGTGAAGGAGATTTTAGAAGTGAAGAAAGCATTGAACTTTTAAAACAAGCAGATATTGTGGTAACCAATCCACCATTCTCTTTGTTTAGAGACTATGTGGCACAACTGGCTGAACACAATAAGAAGTTTTTGATTATTGGAAATATAAACGCACTTACGTATAAAGAGATTTTTAATTTGGTAATGCAGAATAAGATTTGGCTAGGTTATAACAATGGGGCAAAGATTTATTTAGTACCAAATAGTTATGAACAAAAAAACATTTTTCTTGGTGAAGATGGAAAAAAATATGCAAAAATGGGAAATACAGGCTGGTATACAAATTTAGACATTGCAAAGCGACATGAGTTTCTGACACTTTATAAAAAATACAATTCAAAAGAATGTCCCAGATATGCAAATTATGACGCAATTGAGGTAAGTAAAGTTTCTGATATACCTTTCGATTATGATAAGGAAATGGGTGTACCAGTTTCTTTCCTCGATAAGTACAATCCAGAGCAGTTTGAAATTATAGGATCTAGCAGTAATTTATCAAAACCAATTAAGACAAAAGAAGGTTTGGTTTATCGCTACAAAGATCGTAATGGATATATGCGACAGGCAGTAAATGAGCGTTTTGCACTTCCAGATGGTGATACTTGGAGAAGAATTTTCGATAGAATCGTAATTAAAAATAAAAAACCACAAAAATAATTATGTTTGAATGTTTAAATTTTAATAAAAATCGCACATGCATTTTTATATTTACAGTACTTTTTATAATTATTTTTGGTTTGTTGTTACGTTTTTTTTCACAACTCTTTATTGCGATAGGCGATCTTTTGAATCAGTATTCTCAAGGAATAATTGCATTAACTGCAATTCTCGGTCTTCTCTTTGGACAATCATGGCTTGATACTTCAAAACAAAAAATGAAGGGAAAGCTCGATTATGATGTTGCAAGGAAATATTTAAAAATGGTTTTACAATTAAGAGATGCAATAAAGAAAGTGCGTAACCCTTTTATTTCGATAGGTGAAATGCAAGTCGCTCTCGAAAAAAATGGATTTAAGGGTGACGAGTATGAGGATAATGAAAAAGTTAATCGTTCCGTGTATTCATTGCGTTGGAATAATATTCAGGAAGCATGGACAAGTTTTGAAGAAGTTTTAATTGAAGCTGAAGTTTCTTGGGGTGACGAAGCTATAAATATCCAAAAAGACCTAGATTTGTTAACTAAGGAATTAAGAAGTGTTGTATGGCTATTTATAAATTATCCAGAAAATTTTAATAAAAAAGAGGAAGGAAATAGTAAAGTTCTTTATGGCACTCATGACGAAAATGATGAATTTGCAAAAAAAATAAATTCTGAGATTGAGAAAATAAGAATATTTTTAAAAAAACATTTATAATTAAAATAATATGAAAATAGATTTACACAAAATTAAAATTGCAGAAGTTGTAAGAGACTATAAGGACAGCGCCGAAGAGGGTGTGTCTGCTTTTGGCGGTAAATTGGATATCCGTCCAAAATATCAAAGAGAGTTTGTGTATAGTGGAAAACAACGAGATGAGGTGATTAAGACTATTAAAAATGGTTTTCCTTTGAATGTGATGTATTGGGTCAAAAAAGAAGATGGAAATTTTGAAGTGCTTGATGGGCAGCAAAGGACAATTAGCATCGCCCAATTCGTAAATGGAGATTTTTCCATTGAATTCAATGGGCGAACCGCAATGTTTCATAATCTAACCAAAGAAGAGCAGGAGCAGATTGTGAATTATGATCTTATGATTTATCATTGTGAAGGAACGGATAAGGAAAAGCTCGATTGGTTTAAAATTATCAATATTGCTGGGGAAAAATTATTTCCTCAAGAGCTTAGAAATGCTGTCTACACTGGACCTTGGCTAACGGATGCTAAATTAAAATTTAGTAAAACAAATTGTGCGGCATATTTGCTTGCGAATGACGGAGGACATTTGGTAACAGGTTCTCCTATAAGACAGGAATATTTAGAAGCTGCAATTTCTTGGATAAATAAAGGAGAGATTGAAGAATATATGGCTAAACATCAGCACGATACAAATGCTGATGAATTGTGGGAGTATTTTCAAAACGTGATTGCTTGGGTGAGAAAAATATTTACAAATTATCGCAAGGAGATGGGTAGCGTGGTATGGGGCGAGTTATACAACAAATTCAAAGATGAAAAACTTGATGGTGATAAATTAGAAGCAGAAATAAAAGAGCTAATGCAAGATGAGGATGTAACTAAAAAATCAGGGATTTATCCTTATGTTTTAACGAGGCAAGAAAGATATCTTTCCATCCGGGCATTTACCGACAAAATGAAGCGAGAAGCCTATGAAGGGCAAAAAGGAATTTGCAAAAAATGCAAAGAACATTTTGAAATAGGGGAAATGGAAGCGGATCATATCAAGCCTTGGCACGAAGGCGGAAAAACAATCGCGAAGAATTGCCAAATGTTATGCAAGCAGTGCAATCGGACTAAATCAGGAAAGTAGATCAAAACCTTGAAATAGAATTTTTGTTCGGGTTATGGTAGCTTTATTTGAAAAATATGTGCTAGCAATAAAAAATAAGATTAAAAAGAGTCTGCATAATGCAGACTCTGGGTTTGTGGAGAGATGGGAGTACTTTAGCGGGATATTTTTCGAATGATTTCTTTTCGAACTTCTGGGTCGGTTTCAAAATGAAGCCATAATCCCATTTTTGATCCGCTATGTGTAGGATCCATTTTTTTGACAATAGATAGTCGCACTGCTGAATTTTTTTCAAAAGTCAGAAGTATGTCGAGTTTTTTTGCGCTATATTCTGAATTTAGCGAATTAATTGCTGTAATTCTGACTTCTGGATCATTATCATTTCCAGCGATTCTTTCGATTTTTCTAACTTGCCAGTGTTTGTCCCAATCCTCTTTGGTCATCCTTGCCGTTGCTGTTGTCATAAACCTCCTTATAAGTGTATTTATTGGTTGAAATAGCTAGATTATGTATAACACAAAATATCTAAATAGTCAATAGGAGCTGAATAATCCGCAGACAAAAATAAGGTACAGAATGACCTTCAATAATGGATTTGGTTATAAAGATGAACTATGATATTCGCAAATAACTAAAACTTGGTTTTTGCAAAAAAAACAGGAGACTTTGGGTCTCCTGTTTCTAATGTCGTCCAGTTATTTTTTTACTGAGTGTGGCATTCTCTTGAACACCAATAGCAACCATTTGAACGAGGATATATTTTCTTAGCTTTTTCGACTGCATCTTTGCAAGATGAGAAAATTCCTAGATAGATTCTATTTTCCATATTGGGCATTTTGTGACAGATATCCTTGTGTACTTCATGATCATTGTTGTCATCAACTAGAGTATGAACATAATAGTGGCTCATATAATTATGCTTATAAATTACTTTCTCAAAAACTGAAAATATGCTATCTTTTAATTGTGATGAGGATTTCAATATCTTCAAACGGAGTTCGACTGGGCTCCGTTTTATTTTTGAGCTTAGATATAGTCTAGCACAGCTATTTTTAATGTCAAATATATATACGTTGTATAATGTAAATTTAGTTGACAAGTTTTTGATTAAGGTATACAATTAAAATATAAAAATATAACTTAAATCTATGTCCAATAAATTAAACGAGAAAATCAAAGAATTGCGCTTGAAAAATGATTTTTCTCAAGATTATTTGGCTAAAAAATTAAATATCTCACGCCCTACTTACATGCAAATAGAAAAAGGGGAGCGGGATATTACCATTACTGAAGCGGGCATTTTGGCTGACCTGTTTAGCATGACACTTTTTAAACTTCTTAACGGTGCCGCAGGAGAAGAATGCGAGGTGGTCTTAGAGAGAGAAAAGGCTGGAATGGGAAAGAAGGATAAAAATGATATGCGTATTTCCGTACCGATTAAAAATCAAAAGAAGTTCAAAACAGTTTTAGCTTATATCTTAAAGAAAGTAGGGGGCAAACCCAATATTGGGATGACAGCGATTTATAAATTGCTCTATTTTATCGATTTTGATTATTATGAAAAATATGAAGAGCAGTTAATGGGAGCTGTTTATATCAAAAATCATTATGGACCAACGCCGGTGATGTTTAGCAAAATTGTCGAGGAGATGAAAGCTAAAAACGAAATAGAAGAAGTGCGCTCAAAATTTTATGATAAAGAGCAAAAAAAATTCTTTCTTAATCCAGAATATGAGATTGATTTAACTCCATTATCTGCTCAAGAGATTAAACACATTGATTGGGAACTTCGAAGATTGGCTGATAAAACCGCTAAGGAACTTTCTGATTTATCGCATGAAGATATGCCTTGGCGCGCCGCTAAGGTGGGTGAGGAAGTTGAATATAATGGAGTCTTTTATAGAAATGAAAAACTTTCTGTTAGAGAATACGATGCGCTTTAATTTTATATCATATGATTAATTTCCAAGAGACAGCTGAATTTAAAAAAGACTTTAAAAAACTTTTTAAAAAATATAAAACTTTGGCTAAGGATTTTATGCAGTTGAAAAACAGATATTTAACTATAGCACCTCAGGGCGATGGTGCTAAACATTGGAATTTACTGTATAAAAATAGTCAGATAGAAATATATAAAGTGCGAATGCATTGCGATGCTACGAAAGGGAGGTTTTTTCGAGTTATTTATGCTTATCACAAAGATACCGAGACAATAGCTTTAATCGAATTTATCGAGATATATTTCAAGGGAAATAAATCCAATGAAGACAGGCGCAGGATTGATGATTATATAAATTTATTTAAGTAAAGAGTTAAATGAAAACAATCACTGGCTCAAAACTTTATGATTATATCCAATGCCCACACAAGGTGTGGCGGGATGTTTATGGTCCGATGGAGGAAAAGATAACAGAGGCTAATCCTTTTGTGGAGTTGCTGTGGAATAAAGGTGTGGCGCATGAGGAGAAGGTGATTAGTAAGTTGGGAGAATATTTGGATTTACGAGAGGGGAAGCTGCAAGACAGATTTGTGATGACTATCGAAGCAATGCGCCAAGGTGTGCCTCTAATTTATCAAGGAGTTTTGGTTTATGGAAATTTAAAAGGCATCCCAGATTTGTTGCGCCGTATGCCAGACGGGAGTTACGCGCCGATTGAGATTAAATCTGGAATGGGGTTTGAGGGGGTGGATGATTCCAATGAAGATGATGAGGTAGGCAAGCCCAAAAAAACTTATGCCGTGCAACTATGTTTGTATATTGAATTATTAGAAATTTTAGGATTCACGAAATCAAAAAGAGGTTTTGTAATTGATGTCAGTGGGCAAGAAATGGAATATTTATTAGATCAATCTATGGGGAAAAGAAACAAGCAAACCTTTTGGGAATTTTATGGAGATACTAAAGAGCAAGTAGAAAATTTATTAAATAATAAAGCCCAAAATAAACCGGCTATGGCTGGAAGTTGCAAGCTTTGTCCATGGTATAAAAGTTGTAAAAACTGGTGCAAGGAAAATAAAGATTTAACTAACATTTTTTATCTGGGGCGCGCCAAGCGGGATATGCTTAATGAAGATTTATATATTTCCAAGGTGGGTGAGGTTAGGCAATTGGATATGAGAGAAATTTTGGAGAGGAAAAAGAAAGATAAAAATTTTCTCAAAGGCGTGGCGGAAAAAACATTGAGTAAAATTATTACGCGTGCAGAAATTTTGGAAAATGGAAGCGGGGCGGTATTATATCGCAAATTAGATTTACCTAAAGTGAGCTATGAATTATTTTTTGATATTGAAGATGACCCCACTCAGGAATTTGTTTATTTGCATGGAGTGTATGAACGAAATGGCGAGACAGAGAGATTTTTGGATTTTACAGCGCGGGATAATACACTCGAAGCAGAAAAAGATGCTTGGCAGAGATTTTGGGATTATATCCGCTCTTTGCCCAGAGATGATTTTGCGGTTTATTATTATTCACATCACGAAAAGACCACTTACTTTAAAATGCAAAAGAAATATCCTGATGTTATATCTCCCGAAGAGCTGACTGGATTTTTTAGTAACCCCAATGTAATTGATCTTTATACTGATATAGTTTCAAGACATACCGATTGGCCTTTAGGAAGTTATTCTATTAAAGAGATTGCTCAATATTTAGGTTTCAGTTGGCGAGATAAAAGTCCGTCCGGAGCATTATCTATACAATGGTTTAACCAATATTTGGAAACCCAAGAGCCAAAAGATTTGCAAAGAATATTAGATTATAATGAGGATGACTGCAAAGCCACTATGGTTTTAAAAGATGAATTGGCGAGATTGAATAGCTTAAACCAATAAGTACATAATTAATTACGTACACATAATAAAAAATGAAGCAGAAAAAAATAACTTATATATATTATTACTATTGCGTAAGGTGCAAAGCAGACTTTTCTTCAGTGGGGAAGGGTGTGAAAAAATGTGATTTTTGTGAAAAAAAAGAGGGTCTCAAACTTTTATCTAAAAATGAATATACCAGAGAAGAGCGTTATCGTGCCATGGCAAAAGTTAATGAAGCGTTAATTAAATGTTTAAAAAGAACTTGTCTGAATAATGATTTTGAGAAGGAGGGAATAACTGAAAAAGAGGCTTTGAAAATGTTGGTCAGACTTAAGGAAATTAGAAAATTTTGGGAAAAAAATAAAAATCCTTCCGATAAAGAACATGATGAATTTTTTAAGAAAGAATTGGCGGACTTAAAAAAGAGAAAAAAATCTGAAAGAGACGATTAAAGTTATTTTTTAAATAAATAATTAATTTATCGAGAATTTTTTATTGGTTGTGAGTAGTGTGTTTAACTGGTGTTAAGATAAAAATATGAACCTTAGACAAAAAATGGTTAGTCCTGTAATAATGTGGTTAATTGTGGCAATAGGGATTTTTGCAGTGTTTCAATTCGTCTCACCACGTTTTGTATTTCCGAGAAATATGTTTACTTCAGCCTTGATTTTTCCAGCTATTTTATATTGGCTGTATTTTTTTATCGGAGCTATTTTGGTTCATCGCAAAGCACCTCTTTCAGCGGATGAAATTAACACCTTGGTTACAAGTGGCGTATATAATAAGGTGCGTCATCCTATTTATAATGCGGATATAATTTTAGGCTGGGCAATATTTTTTCTTTATCCAGATGTAAGGTTTTTAATTAGCGCCCATTTATTAATGTTTGTACTCTTGTTTTGGATTAGATTAGAGGAGCGGGCTTTGACTGAAAAATTTGGAAATCAATATTTGGAATATAAGAAACGTGTACCAAAAATATTTCCTAAGTTTTGGTGAGATTAAAAATAATATTTATAAAAAACTTGCCAAAATCATAAATAACGAACTTGTCATGTTAGCGATTTAGTGGTATTATTTAATAAAGAACCATCTTGAAATGTCTTAGTGAAGCGAATCTAATTATCTTTTTGTGCATTTTAAAAATTAAAAACTAGAATTTATTCATTCAACACTGCACAATT
>JAVEXR010000003.1:13481-50358 GCA_034003925.1 Candidatus Moraniibacteriota bacterium | reverse complement strand
ATAAGTGTTTTTTATTTTAATATTTGTGTTATTAACCGCGTAAAAGTGGAGAGATACGATGGATTGTTTCGGCTTCGCTTTTTTGCAAAGTCATAGTCTGCATATTCATAATGAGGCTTTTTATTTTTTGAGGATCAGGAACCTTATGAAACAGAAATCTTTCTGTGTTGCCAGCTGTTTGAACATGGACATCTCCAAAATTTAAGACAGTTGGGATAAGCCCTACTATGTTGATGGAAATGTCTTGAATTTTATCAAATTTAAGTTCACTAGTGGTTCTGATAAAGAGAGCTTTTTGTTCGATATTGACAATTCTTTCATTAGTTATGATCCAAACGTCAAAATAAAAATCTATCCAAATAATAAAAATATAAATCCAAACAATTATTGCTAGAAAACTTTCAATAAAAAAGAAAATAGGTAAATCGTCATTTTCAGTAAAATACATAGGCAAAAGCTGAAAAGAGGCAAACATTAAAAATAAAATACCGATTATTATAAAATATTGTTCCAAGATATTAAACCAATGACGGCGAATTATTTTTATAATGATTTCTCCATTGTGCTGACCGTGGAAATGAAACTTTTCAAACTTATTCATAATAGTTTGTAATTAAAAAGATGAGCTTTTAGCGCCAAATGTGGACATAAAATTAAAAGTATCGCTTAAATCTAAGGTTCCGAAAATTGTTAGATTAATTAATATCAAGAGCAATAAAACAGAAATAAATAATATAGTCATTATGGTGGTAGATTTCTTATTTATAGAATAGCGGGTAATATGATAAATAATAAAAACACTTGCTACTAAACAACCAGTTAAAAACATTAAATAAAAGGCAATAAATATAGTGTTCATATTTTTTATTTTTGTTTTAAATGTTTTTCGTTAATACTAGTTTAAATATACACAAAAAATAAATTTTTGTATAGGATAAAATCCTATATTGAATAGCCTAGATGTTGGTAACCTTTTTCCGTCACGACTCTTCCACGAGGAGTACGGGCTAGTAAGCCAGATTGAATCAAGAATGGCTCGTAAACATCTTCAATAGTTTGGACTTCTTCATGTGTAGCTGCTGCGATAGTTTGTATTCCCACGGGACCACCTTTGAAGTTTTCTATAATTATTTTTATAATTTCTCGGTCAGCTGGCTCAAGTCCAAGTTCATCAATGTCAATCATCTGAAGAGCTTTTTGAGAAATTTCTTTATCTATGGTGTCTATGTTTTCCATTTGAGCAAAATCTCTTACTCTTTTTAAGATTCGATTGGCTACACGTGGAGTTTGTCGACTGCAGGCCGAAATATTTTTGCAACCTTCTTCATTGATAGAAATATTTAGGATTCTGCTGGAGCGTTTAATAATAGATTGAATTTCTGTGTCTTCATAGAAATTTAATTTATGAATCGCTCCAAATCTATCTCGAAGTGGATTGGAAATTGAACCTAAACGAGTAGTGGCACCAATTAATGTAAAATGGGGCAGGTCTAATTGGAGAGTGCGAGCACTGGGTCCTTTGCCGACAATAATATCTAATTTATAATCCTCCATAGCGGGATAAAGGATTTCTTCAACTAGTTTGTTTAATCTATGAATCTCATCAATAAATAAGACATCCCCGTCATTAAGATTAGTAAGGATGGAGCCCAGATCACCAACCCTCTCAATGGCTGGTCCGGAAGTTATTTTTATTCCAACTTGCATTTCTTTGGCGATAATATTGGAAAGAGTGGTTTTTCCTAGGCCAGCTGGACCATAAAGGAGAATATGTTCTACGGGTTCGTTTCTTTTTTTAGCAGCGCTTAGTAGAATATTTAAGTTTTTCTTTATTCTCTCCTGGCCGATATAATCGTTAAAACTTTGAGGTCTGAGAGTAGTGTCTATTTTTTTATCTTCTTCTTGCTCTTTTGAATTGGTAATAGCCATAAAATCATAGGACACATAGCATAAAGCACAAAACTACTAGGAGGATATTTATTAAGTGAGAAAAGGCTTATTTTGTGTTATGTATGTAATGTTATGGGTCCATTATAACACCTCTTGACAAAAAAATAAAGATATGCTAGTATTGAGGGTCATGGGAATTGACGAAAATTCAACCAGGACGAGTTGTTTTTATTAATCTGTGGGCAATTGGGGGTCACTATCTTTTATCCTCAATTTGGGAGCTTTCGTCCAGATATGGGTGAGGTGGTTTCGACTGCGTCATTCCTCGACACCGTTCTCTACCTGGAAAATTTATTTTTTGGGACTGTCTACAGATTAATAAACGCAATTTAAAAAATCTCGACTTAAGTCGAGATTTTTTTATTTAAGCCAAGATGTTTGCTTTAATGAGTGTTTTTTAACTTTCATCCTTGGATACTCGATTAATTTCTTCAAAAGTAGTCTCTCCTTCAAGGACTTTCAGTACGCCATCTTGATACATTGTGAGCATTCCATCAGCGATAGCTTGGTCTTTTATTTCTGAGGATAGAGCATTTAGAGAGATTAGCTTCTCTAGGGCTTTATTCATAACTAGCACTTCGCTAATAGTAGTACGACCTTTGTAGCCGATATGATTACATTTTTCACAGCCTTTAGGTTTATAAATCTTACCGATTGGAGGAATAGTTACTTTTGCTTGAGGTGAAATAGCGGCAATAGTTTTTTCAATTTCTGGTTTTAAATTTTCAGGAATATCTGTAGCTTCTTTGCAATCACATAGTTTTCTTACTAGGCGCTGAGCCATAAAAGCATTTATGGAAGTAGCAAGTTCATCGGAATCAACATCCATATTTATCAATCTATGCACAGAAGAAGCTGCATCATTGGTGTGGAGTGTTGAAAGAATAAGATGTCCGGTTAGAGAAGCTTGAATAGCAGTTTTAGCTGTTTCATTATCTCTAATTTCTCCAATCATTATAATATTAGGATTTTGACGAAGCAGAGCTCTGAGAGCGGTTGAAAAGCCATAGCCATCAGTTTCGTTTACTTGGGTTTGGAGGATTCCAGGCAACTGATATTCAATCGGGTCTTCGACAGTAATTATTTTTACCTCTGGATTGTTAAGTATTTTTAATAAGCTATATAAAGTGGTTGATTTTCCGCTACCTGTAGGCCCAGTATTGAGAATTATTCCATTGGGCTTAGAAATTTCATATAATATTTTGTCTAAATTTTCTTTTCTGATTCCTAGCTTTTCAATTTCCAAAGCAGTAGCTGATTTATTTAAAAGACGCATTACCACAGTTTCTCCATATCCTCCTAAAATTATAGAAACACGCACATCTATTTCTGTGTCTGTAATATTTTCGTATTTTTTAGCTACAGATATTTTAAAACGGCTATCTTCTACTCCTGATCGGATTCCCGTTTTTAAGCCAGAAAGTAATTTTATCTTTCCTAAAAGGGTGGGGTATTCATTGAGTGGAATAGAGGCAATATCTTGTAAAATACCGTCAATTCGGAACCTTATCTTGATAGCATCAGTTTCTGGTTCAATATGAATGTCCCCAGCAGATAAAAGAAGAGCGGAAGCAATAATGACTTCAGCAAGCTCATTTGAATTGGAGTTTTTTATGTGTTGATTAAACTTGGTTAGGTCTTGGGTAAAGGAACTGGCATCATTTAGATTTTTTTCGGAAATGTTTATGCTTCTAGAGAGGGATTGATCCATTAAATCTTCGTAGATATCAGTTAGGAAAGCTGTTTGACCTGTAACTCTCCAAACTTCATCCATAGAAGTTGTTCCTTCAAGCACTTTCAAGATTCCATCTTGAGTCATAGTTACCATTCCGTCTTCTAGGGCAGCTTTGGTGATTTCACTTTCTCCAGCCATTTCAATGATCAGTTTTTCCATCTTTTCGTTGATGGTGAGAGTTTCAAAAATTCCGATTCTTCCCTTATATCCTAGGTTATTACATTTTGGGCAACCGATTGGTTTATAAAGATGTTCTATGTTTTTAGGAATCTCTATTTTAGATTTGGGTGAAATTATTGAAATTAATTTTTTGATAGTGTCGATGGTTTCAGGGGCAGGATTATATTTTTCTTTGCAGTGAGGGCAGAGTTGTCGCACTAAACGTTGAGCCATAAAGATATTTACTGAAGAGGCTATAAGAGCCGGTCTAACTCCTAATTCTAGTAATCGAGAAACTGAGGCGGGAGCGTTATTGGTATGAAGAGTAGAAAAGACAAGATGTCCAGTAAGGGCAGCATTGACTGATATTTCAGCTGTTTCTCCATCTCTAATTTCTCCAACAAGAATAATATCGGGGTCTTGTCTGACGATAGCACGCAAGCCCTCGCTAAATGAATAACCTCTATCATTTTGAACTTGAGTTTGAGAAATGCCCTTTATTTCATATTCGATAGGATCTTCAATGGTAATAATCTTTACATTAGGTGTATTTAACTTATTTAAAAAGGAATAAAGAGTCGTTGTTTTACCGCTACCGGTAGGTCCTGTAATCAAAACCATTCCGTTGGGCTTGGATATTTGAAGATTGACTTGTTCATTGGATAAACCTTTTAAGCCTAGATTTTCTACATCTACCAAAATAGAAGATTGATTGAGTAATCGCATCACGATACTTTCGCCGTATTTTCCAGGGATTATACTTACACGAATATCAACACGTTCATCCTGTCCATCATTATTTATATTGATTGAAAAATGACCATCTTGAGAAATATCCCTTAGATTTAGCTTCATTTTTCCGATCATTTTTATTCTCGAAACTATTGATTTGTAGGAAGAGAAAGGAAAGTCTCCGATAGTCTGTAAAACCCCATCAATTCTATAGCGCATGCGGATACTTTCTTTTTGAGGTTCAAAATGAACATCACTAGCACCCATTTTTAAAGCTCCGGAAAAAACCGTGGACAATATGTCGCTGGTACTCATTTCACTCATTCTTTCTTTGAGTTTTATGAGTTCTTTGAATTTATCTTCGAATTCTTCCAAATCTTCTCCGGAGAGTGAGATAAGAAAATAATCCAGAGTTTCAATCAAAATATTTTCTTTATATTTTTTCCAGACTTTATTCATTGAAGACTGGGAAACCAAAGAAACAATTATTTCCCATCCTTTTTCATTTTTTAGAAATTCAAGATAGTCCAAAGTTTCTTTATTATTAGGTTCACAAATAGCTACTTGCGTTCTTTTTCCGATTTTCTTTATTATTCCCACCTTAAATTTAATAGAATCTTCTTCAGTTATATTTCTTAAGATCTCTAAATCTAGAGGAAAAATATTTAAATCAAGGTAGGATAAACCGAGTTCCTTGGCTACAAAAGCAGTGACTTCCTCCTCCTCTTCGTGGCGAAAATCAGAAAGTTTTTTACTTAAAAGATCAGCCTTTTTTGTATCGCGTTCTTTTTTATCAGAGTCACTAATTATGGTTACCATAGTTTTGTTTTATGTTAAATATTGTATAGGTATTATACCACAAAAACCACCCTATTTAAGAGGGTGGTTTTTATTGAGTGTAATTAGAGGATACTTTAATTGTTGGGAAGTTGTTTTAATTTTTCTAGACAATAATTTTCAGCTTCTGATATATCACTATAATTTAATTCAAATTCAAAAATATCTCCAACAATAGAGCTCTTATCAAATTGAGTTAGAGAAGAAAGACGTTCCGGATCGGAAAATTTTAAAACACCCTTTATTTTTTCTCCAGAGGCTGCGTAGAGAATTAAAAATATTTTCCCAGCTTCGTAATTGTTTTGGATTTTTTCTAAGATAAAAGAGATATCAGCCGGTTCTGTGCGACTTTGTACGAAGTCCTCAATAGAAACAATTGACCAAACAAGGCCTAATTCTTCGTTCCATTTCAATTTCGACATTATCCTTCCCCAAAGTTTTAAGATACTAAAAGGCTGTGTTTTAAACAGATGGCGAATGATTTCTTGTTGATTAGCGCCAAGTGTCATTAATTCAGAAGATATTTTTAGTGCATGAGGAGTAGTTTTGCTATTTTGAAAACTTTTTGTTGCGCTAATGATTCCAGTTAAAAGACATTTGGCGATGTCGTCCTTTATTAATGAGCGATCAAATTCAGAAAGTAAATCAAAGAGAATTTCTGCCACTGAAGACGCTTTTATATCAACAAGGTTAATTTGTCCAAAGTTATCATTGTTGCTGTGATTATCAATATTAATAATAGGTACTTCATAAAAAATATCAGGATTATCTTCAAATATCTTTCCAAATGATTCCTTATCTGGTGAGTTTAAGCAAACCAATAAATCATATTTAAATTCAGCTGGAATAAAAGAAAAATCTCTAGGATCAATAGTGCCATTTTCAGGCGTAATATATATTCTGGTTTCTTCTGGAAGTTCCTTGGTCTTAACGCTGGTTATTTTGTTATATTTAGTATTGAAAGATAGGATGAAATCTCGAGCACTTAAAACGTTGTTATAGAGATTATCCGGCTTGGGCAGAAAGTTCAATTTAGCGATATTGTTTAAGGGATCGCTAACGGCAATATCTGCCTCGATATTTTTGTTTTTTAAAAATAAATAAAAAGCTAGGCAAGATCCAATAGCGTCATTATTGGGATTTTGAGGTAATAAAATTAATATCTTTTTGGCAGATATGAGAGTCTCTTTTAGTTGATCGGTAATTTTGAGAGCCATAGCTTAAGACAGGGGTATTTAAGGTTTAGGTGATTAAAGGGTTAGTAAGCAAAAATAGCAAAGAAAATGTTTTGTGTCAAATATCGATTTTTATTGTTTGGGGCAAAAAACTTTTGACAATGGCATTTTTATTATTTAATATTAGTGCGTCTTTTAAAAATTAAAAAATATGAATAAAGAAAAAAAACCGGAAATAATTGCAATTATCGGGGGCTTGGGAAAAATGGGAAATAAGTTTAAAAAAGCTTTTGAAAAAGAAGGGTATAATGTAATTATTTCTGATTTAAAAACTAAGATAAGTAATCAAGAGGCTGCCAAGAGGGGAGATGTGGTGATTATTTCCGTTCCAATCAGAAAAACCGAAAAAATTATCGTTGAGATAATTCCTTTTTTGAAAAAAGATGCATTACTTACGGATTTTACATCGATTAAAATGAGGCCGATGGAATTAATGATGAAAAATAGGGGGTTTAAGGGAGAGGTTATTGGTGGACATCCGCTTTTTGGACCGACAACTGATTTTAAAAATCAGAATATCATATTGTGTAAAGGGCGAGAGGGAAAATATGGAGCGTGGTATAGAAATTTTTTAAAAAGTTTGGGCATTAGAATTATTGAGATGAATAGTCTAGAGCATGACAAACAAATGGCCGTAATTCAATGCTTGACTCATTTTTCCAATTTATCTTTGGGCTATGCGCTGTCTAAATTAGATTATGATTTAAATCAAGGAGAAAAAATTGCTACGCCAATTTATAAATTAAGATTGTATGGAGTAGGAAGAATTTTAGCTCAGGATCCTGATTTGTATGCTGATATTCAATTTTTAAATCCTTTTGCTAAAGATGTTTCAAGTATTTATCTAAAAGCAGTAGAGGAATTAAATGATTCGGTTTTATTATCTCGAGAAAGAAAATTTATAAGTATTTTTAAGCGAAGTCAAGAGTATTTTGGTGATTTTAAGGAAAAATCATTAAAGATTACTGATAAAATAATTAGAGTAATGAAATAAAATAGATAAAAGAATGGTTTTGTCGGATTATTAGTATGATTATTCTCACAATCCGACTAGTAAATGGTTCAAAGAAAAATATTATTTGTGCCAGCACCCTTTAATACGTCGGTTTGGAGGCGTTAAAGATAAAAAACAGGGAAATTATCAAGGGATATAAGAAAAAAAATAGATTTTGTTTGCGACGTCTTAAAAGATGAATATGAAATAGCAAAATTTGGCGGAGTATTTCATCTTTGTATTTTTATGGCATCAATTGGGAAAATGGAAAAAAGGTGGACATTTTAAATAAAATTGTGGAATAAAAAATTAAAATAGCAAAAAATATTGTTTTAAAGGGGGAATCAAAAAAATTTCTTTGACAATTTTTTATAAATCTGCTATTATAATCTGGAAGTTAAGGATAGGTACAGATTCGCTTGGAGCGGGTCTTTTTTTATAAAATAAGGTAATAAATAAAGTTTAAATTTATGACAAAAAAACAAGCAGAAGAAAAAAGAACTGGTATAAATTCTAATGAATTTAACAGTGCCATTTCTCAAATTTGTGACGAGAAAGGAATTGATAAAGATAAAGTAATGAAAACAGTAGAAGCTGCTCTAGCCGCTGCTTACAAAAAAGATTACGGCAAAAAAAGCCAGAATATTAGAGCTGAAATAAGCGAAGTTTCTGGTGGAGTTAAATTTTACTTAATAAAGGAAGTAGTTGATGAAAGTACTCGAGAATTTGTTAATTTGGAAGAAGAGGAAGAGGGAGAGGCTAAAAAAGAGACAGTTAAAGAAACTTATGAAAACGATGAAGAAAAAATGTCTAGATTTAATCCAGAAAGAGATATTAAGTTAGAAGAGGCTTTAAAAATAAAGAAAGGCGTTAAAGTCGGAGATATCATCGAAACAGAATTAGAAACTCAAGATAATTATGGAAGAGTAGCTGCTCAAACAGCTAAGCAGGTTATCATTCAAAGAATTAGAGAAGCTGAAAAGGATGCGATGTATGAAGAATACAAGGAGAAAGAAGGTGAAATATTAAATGGAGTAGTTCAGAGAATAGAAGGTCAAAATATCTTTATTGACCTGGGAAAAGCTACAGGTGTTTTGTTTCCATCAGAGCAAGTGAGAGGTGAAAACTATAAAATAGGGCAAAGATTAAAAGTATATCTTGGAAAAATCGAGGCTGACAACAGAGGTCCTGGAATAATTTTAAGTAGAACTCATGCAGAGATGGTTAAAAAGTTGTTTGAACTAGAAGTGCCAGAAATATTTTCTGGAACAGTTGAAATAAAAGCTATTGCCAGAGAGGCAGGTAGTCGAACTAAAATAGCTGTACTTGCTAAAGAAGAAGGCATTGACCCAATCGGTTCTTGTGTTGGACAAAAGGGAACAAGAGTGCAAGCTATCATAGACGAACTAGGTGGAGAGAAGATAGATATCATCGAATGGAATGAAAATATAGAAAAATTCATAACTGCTGCTCTTAGCCCAGCTAAAGTTTTAGCTGTAAAAATTAAAAATGAAGAAAACAAAGAAGCTACAGCGGTAGTGCCTAGTGATCAACTTTCTTTGGCTATCGGTCAAAAGGGTCAAAATGTTAGATTGGCTGCCAAGCTAACTAACTGGAAAATTGATGTAGTGGGTGATGATGTTCCTGTTAAAGAAGTTAAAGAAACTGAGGATATTAAAGATGTGGAAGAAAAGTAAATATAATAAAATAAATTAACAATAGGAAAAGTTTTTATGGAAATTAAAAAATTACCGAAATCAAAGGTGGAATTCAAATTAGTTATTACCTGGGACAATTGGAAGAGTTTTTTGGATGAAGCTGCTGAAAAGATTTCAAAAGAAATTAAAATTGAAGGATTTCGTCCAGGCAAAGCGCCCAAGGCCATTGTTGAACAAAAAGTTGGCAAGGATTTAATCCTTAGCACAGCGGCTGAAAATGCAATCAAGAAAGCTTATCCTCAAGAAATAAAAAAATTAGAATTGGATGTTATCGGTTCACCAGAAATAAGCATTGCTAAACTAGCTGAAGGAAATGATTTGGAGGTTATGGTAGTTGCCTCAGTTATGCCAAAAGTGGAATTAAAAAAATATACAGACGAAGTAAACAAATTGAACTTAGCCTACGCACAAGAAAAAACGGAAGTGGCTGCTGAAGACATTTTGAAGGAAATTGAAAAAATTGCCAAAAGCAGGGCAAAGTTAGTAACTGTCAGAAGAGAGGCAAAAAAAGACGACTCTGTTGTAATTGATTTTGAAGTTAAAAGAAACGGTGTTGTAATTGAGGGCGGTGTAGCTAAAGATCACAATCTAATCTTGGGTAGTGAGGTTTTTATTCCTGGATTTGAAGATCAAATAATAGGAATGAAAGAAGGCGAGGAGAAAGAATTTGAGCTAAAATTCCCCAAAGAATATCATGAGAAAAATTTAGCTGGTAATCCTGCTCAGTTTAAGGTTAATATAAAATTGGTTCAAGAAAGAGAGATTCCTGCAATTGATGATGAATTCGCTAAATCCTTGGGTAATTTTAAAGATTTGGAAGATTTAAAAAATAATATCAAAAAAGGAATGCAAAAGGAGCAGGATTTTAGAAGACAGGAAAAAAGAAGAGGGGATATTATGGAAATCTTGATAACCAAGACTGAATTATCTGATGAACTTCCAGAAATTTTGGTTCATGAGGAGATTCATAAGATGTTGCATGAGCTAGAAGGTCAAATCCAGCAAATGGGTATGAGTTTGGCTGACTATGTGGGACAAATGGGTAAAACTATAGATGACTTAGAAAAGGACTGGATTCCTCAAGCTCAAAAAAGAATAAAAGCAGCGCTAGCTTTGGAGCAAATAATAAAAGAAAAAGAAATTGAAGTTCCTTCAGAAAAAATAGAGGAAGCAATGAATAAAACTTTGCAGTTCTATAAAAATGAAAAAGATGCCAAGAGTAAGATTGATATGAAAAGATTATTCGATTATACTAGTGGTATGCTAAAAAATGAGGAAGCTTTTAAAATGTTAGAAAAAATGTAAACTCTACAAAATACAAATTGATTAGAAGCTATGGATATTTACCGAGTAATTTTATAAATTTGTACTTTGTACTAAATCTATATGAGTAAAATTTCAAATCAATTTTTAATTCCTACCGTGATTGAGAAAACCAATTATGGAGAAAGGGCTTATGATATTTATTCTAGGCTATTAAAGGATAGAATAATTTTTATTGGTTCTCCAATTGAAGATAATATGGCTAATGCTGTTATTGCTCAGTTGTTATTTCTAGAATCACAAAATCAAAAAGAAGATATTAAAATTTATATAAATTCTCCTGGTGGTGTGGTCACTTCAGCTTTAGCTATTTATGATACGATGCAATATGTTAAGCCAGACGTGCAAACTATCTGTGTCGGCCTAGCAGCCTCAGCAGCATCCCTTCTTTTGGCTGCCGGAGCAAAGGGAAAAAGAATGATTCTGCCTAATGGAGAAGTGATGATCCATCAAGTAATGGGCGGGGCGCGTGGACAAGCTACGGATATTGATATTCATGCCAAGCAAATTCTTAAGACCAAAAAAAGGTTAAGTGAAATATTGGCCAAACACACAGGTCAAAAATTTGATAAAATAGAAGAAGATACAGAAAGAGATTATTTTATGAGTGCCCTAGAAGCTAAAAAATATGGGATAGTTGATAAAGTTATTCAATAATTTTTTATTTTTCTAAAGAAGGTGCTATAATGAAGTAAATCTAAATCTTGAAAATAAACATAAAAATAAAAGAATATGCCAAAATTTCTTTACGTAGCTAAAAACTATGATGGGGAGACAAAAACCGGAGAAGTAGTTGCAAAAGATGAGCAGGGAGTAGCTCAGCAGCTAAAAGCGGATGGTTTTTTGGTTACTTCAGTAAGGGAAATGGAAGATAATGATGGAAAGGTTAAGGTGGCTTTCATGGATAGATTCACAAAAATTGCGCTCAAAGACAAAATGATGTTTGCTAGAAACTTGAGTGTTATGATCAGCTCAGGTCTGACTGTCTCTAAATCAATAAGAAATTTAGCTGATCAAACAGATAATAAAAAGTTAAGTCAAATCTTACTTTCTATATACGAAGACATAAAAGCTGGAAAAAATTTATCAGATGGTATGGCTAAATACCCAAGTGTTTTCAATGAACTTTTTGTCAATATGGTTAAAATTGGAGAGACTGGGGGCAATTTGGATGAGACATTGACTATAATTTCGATTCAACTGGAAAAGGAAAATGCTCTTATGAGTAAAGTTCGAGGAGCACTTATGTATCCAGCTGTAATTATGGTGGCTATGGGAGGTGTGGCTGTTTTGATGCTTACTTACGTTTTGCCTCAAATGACAGGAGTTTTTAAAGACATGGATGTAGAACTTCCAAAAAGTACTCAATTTATCATAGGTGCAAGTGATTTATTTAAAGAGCATAGTGTTTTGGTTTTGATTTCTTTTGTTGCTATCGGTATAATATTTAAAATAGTTTTAAAAACTAAATTAGGGAAAAAGTTTTCAAGTTTTGCAGTATTGAGAATGCCAGCTATTAAAAATATTGTCATAAAAACAAATTGTGCTAGATTTTCTAGAATTTACAGTTCCCTGCTTAGAAGCGGTGTGACTTCCTTAGATGCTTTGAAAATAGTAGAAAATACTCTTTCTAACTATTATTATAAAAAAGCTTTAAGGGAAAGCGTGAAACAAATTCAAAAAGGAGTAGATTTAAGTAAAGTCATTGGTGAAAATGAAAAAATATTTCCAGTTTTAGTCAAACAGATGATTGAGGTGGGTGAGCAAACTGGGGAAACTGAAGTAATTCTAGTAAAAATGGCTGAGTTCTATGAAGATGAAGTTAATCAGGTAACAAAAAATATTTCCTCAATAATAGAGCCGGTTTTGATGTTATTTATGGGAATTGCGGTTGGTTTTTTTGCTATTTCAATGTTGCAACCGATGTATGGTTTGATGGAAAACATTAAATAATTATTGACAACAGCTAAAAAGTATAATATTATCTTATAAGTGTTCAATTCATATATCGCGGGGTAGAGCAGTTTGGCAGCTCGTCTGGCTCATAACCAGGAGGTCGCAGGTTCAAATCCTGCCCCCGCAACAAATACTGAATATTAGCAGGGCAGCTCAGGCTTTCCCCGCACCAACTTTTTAGCCAGGATAGCTCAGTTGGTTAGAGCGCAGGACTCATAAGCCTGAGGTCGAGAGTTCGAATCTCTCTCCTGGTACAATAGAAATTAGAAATTATTTTGGGGGCGTAGCTCAGCTGGTTAGAGCGTCTGCCTGTCACGCAGAAGGTCGCCGGTTCGAGCCCGGTCGCTCCCGCTAGTAAAAACAATCTTTCAAAAGAAGATTGTTTTTTATTTTGACAAAAAGTCCAAATTAAACTATAGTACAAGAAGTTAATTATTAGTAAATAAAGTTGTTTTTGAAAGAAAATTCTGCTTGAAACCTGAAATTTGAAATAATTTTCGTTAAATTATCTTAGATTCCTTGTTTCAAGAATCTTTCAAAAACAAACAAAAAGTATGGAAGCAAAAAAATGGACCCTCCAAATTGGAGGAAGAGAACTCCAGGTGGAAACAGGAGTTTTGGCCAAGCAGGCCAGCGGAGCAGTAAAAGTAAGCTATGGTGATACAGTGGTTTTAGCTACGGCCGTCATGAAGACCGGCGCAGCTAGCAATATGGGATACTTCCCTTTGATGGTTGATTATGAAGAGCGCTATTACGCAGCCGGAAAAATTAAAGGTTCTAGATTTATAAAAAGAGAAGGACGTCCTTCTGATGAAGCTATTCTTACAGGAAGAATGATAGATAGATCAATTCGACCATTGTTTAATGGAAGAATGAGGAACGAAGTGCAGGTTATAATCACTGTGCTTTCTATTGATGGGGAAAATAATCCAGATACAGTGTCTATGATAGCAGCCTCTATTGCTCTTTCTATTTCCAATATTCCTTGGAATGGCCCAATTGCTGCTGTAAAAGTAGGAAAAATTAATGGAGAATTGATACTAAATCCTATCAATGGAGATTTGCAAGATGGAGATTTGGATTTGGTAATAGCTGGAACTGAAGATAAAACTAATATGATAGAGGCTGCTGCTAAGGAAGTTCCAGAAGAAGAAATAGCCGAAGCTTTTGAGTTTGGACAAAATGCTCTAGCAAAGATAGCTAAATTTATAAAAGATATTCAAAAAGAAATTGGCAAAGAAAAGGCAGAACCTGCTCTTCTTCAGGGAGAGCCTGAATTTGAAAAGAAGATTAAAGAGCTTTTTATGACTGAAAAGCTTGAGCAATCTCTTTATATAAAAGAAAAGAAAGAGATGGAGAAAGCAGTAGATGAAATAAAAGAAGAGGTTTTTGCTTATATCAAAGAAACTTACCCAGAGGAGTTTGATAAAAGAAAAGATATCGCTAATCTCATTCTAGATGAGGTTTGTGATGAAATAGTTCATAAAAATATTATTGAAAATGATAAGCGTCCAGATGGAAGAGGACTTAAGGAGGTTCGAAAGATCACTATTCAAACCGGCATATTGCCTAGAACTCACGGAACAGGTTTGTTTACTCGAGGTGAAACTCAGGCTTTGACAGTTACTACACTGGGTTCTCCTGGTGATGAGCAAATAATTGATACTATGGAGGTGGATATGAAAAAAAGGTATATTCATCATTATAACTTTCCTCCATTTTCTGTGGGAGAAGTTCGCTTTATGCGCGGACCAGGAAGAAGAGAGATTGGACATGGTGCTCTTGCAGAAAAGGCCTTGGTTCCAGTTCTTCCATCCAAAGAAGAATTTCCCTATACTATGCTTTTAGTTTCAGAAGTACTTGAATCAAACGGTTCTTCTTCTATGGCTTCTACTTGCGGTTCTACTCTTTCCTTGATGGATGCAGGTGTACCAATAAAGAGACCAGTTAGCGGAATCGCTATGGGAATAATCGTAGGTAAAGACGAAAGTGAATTCAAAGTCTTGAGTGATATTCAAGGAATGGAAGATCATTATGGAGATATGGATTTTAAAGCAGCCGGAACTGAAAAAGGAATAACCGCGCTTCAAATGGATGTGAAAGTAGACGGGGTGACTATTGATATGTTGAGAAGTATTTTAAATCAATCCAAGGAAAGTCGGATGTTTATAATGGGGGAAATGCTTAAGGTGATTTCTGAGCCAAGAAAAGAAATGTCTCCTTATGCTCCAAGAATTATTACGCTCCAGATTAATCCAGATAAAATTCGTTCTGTGATTGGACCTGGTGGAAAGGTTATTAATGAGATTATCGATGAAACCGGAGTACAAATTGATATAGAGGATAGTGGGTTGGTATTTATTACCTCTCCTGATCAAGTTTCTGCAGATAAGGCTAGGGAATGGGTAGAAAATCTCACTCGAGAAGTTAAGGCCGGAGAAATATTTAATGCCAAGGTTGTTAAAATAATGGACTTTGGAGCTTTTGCTCAATTGTTACCAGGACAAGACGGATTAATCCATATTTCTGAGCTATCGGAAAAAAGAGTGGAAAAGGTAGAAGATGTTGTCAAAGTGGGAGATGTAGTGACAGTAAAAGTTAAAGAAATTGATAAAATGGGCAGAATAAATCTTTCCATGAAAGAAGCTAAGAAATAAGCAAAATCATCTTTTAAATTTTTTCAAAAAGCGATTAATTAAAATCGCTTTTTGTTTTTTAAAATCAAATATTTTATTTTAAAATAGGGGGTATTATTATTTGGCAATAAACAAAAAATGTTGTACTATGAAGATGTATTAAAAATTACTTTTTAAATATGTTTAATAACGAAAACAAAAAAACAGATTTCCTAGATGACAATTTAAAGTCAGTTAAATTTCATACCATGAAGGATGATTTAACTAACAAAGAAGAAAATATTAATTTTGAAAAGACTGCTAATATTAAAGAAGTTGATCAGACTAAAGGAAGCAGTCCTTTTATGAATCAAGCTAGTGAGTCTTTTAATATTGAAGCGGTGAATGCAAAAAAGGATATCCCAAACAGTTATCCTGCGCCTGCTGCGCCACTGGCTTCTTCTCCAGCTGCATCCTATCCGACTTTTGATGCCGATCAACCTTTTGGTTCAAAAAACACTCCTAAGCCTGAGATTAATATCAATGTTGATAATATAGAATTTGATGATGCTCAAGGAAAAAGCTCAGTGTTTTTATATATAATAATTTTAATAGTCATATTGCTCTTGGGTACAGGAGGTTATTATTTTTGGATGGTCAAAGGGGGAAAGATTGAAGAAACTGGCTTAATTCAAGACATTCTTGATTATAAGGAGAGCGTAAAAGAAACTGATAGTGTGAATAAAAATATTGACAATAACGTTCCTGTGACAGACTTGTCAAATGCAGATTCTGGATTTTCTGACAAAACTAATTTTTTGGTTATTGATGGCAATGAATTGACACAAGTGGGAATCAAAGCAGCGATTGATAAAAAGTTTTTGGAGATGGATAAATATAAGGGAAATCAATTGGAATTTTTGGTAGTAAATAAAAGTAACAAGCCCATTGCGTTTAGAGATTTTGCTAATAGTTTTAAGATAAATCTAGATACGACTATTACAAGTAATTTGGAAATGGATAATTTTTCTTTATTTTTATACAAAAAGGGAAATATAAAAAGAGTGGATCTAGTATTGAGTGTTAAAAATAAAAACTTATTAAAAGCAAATCTTCTTAACAATGAAAAAACATTAGTTGATAGTTTGGCTTCTATATTTATATATGAAAAGCCGATGAGCACTTCCAATATGCAATTTAAAGAAAGTGTCTATAAAAATAGTGTGATTAGATATACTAATTTAAATAAGGGCATGGATTTGTCATTAGATTATTCAATTAGCGGAGATTACTTGATATTGGCAACCAATAAGGATAGCGGAAGATTGATAATAGATAAATTGTCTAGCGAGTTAGTTAAGAATGAAAATGTTTTTACTCCTTAAAAGATAGCATTTTGGGGATAGTTAGGATAAATTGTGGATAAGTTGTTGATAAAGTGTGTAAAATTTATTAATTTTTTAGAAAAAAAGACTATTTTTTAAAAAAATAAATAATGATTTGAGCTAAATTTATACAGGGAGTCAATTTAAGGCTTTAAATGGGGATTTATTAAAAGGCAAATTGACTCAGGGCCATTTTTTTGTTATAATTGTATTGTAGTGAGTTAAAGCACATTGACAATTCAATAAAATGTTATCTGGTAGAAGAAAATTTCAGCGGTTTCTGTATGAAACAGCTTAAGCTTTCTTCTACTATTCTCCATGCATCAAAAGAAGTAAACATACTTCAAAAAAATACAAAAACAAAAACAAAAAAACAAAATTTTCTAAAAATAAAAAGAAAAATAAAAAGAAAAGTTCTTTAAAAAAGGGTTCGTCCCAGAGAAAAGTAGGAGATAACAAATATGTACTCAAAATACATGCATTCCTATAACATCTGATTGCCTCTCACCCGGGCTAGGAGGTTTCCGGTTTACATGTTGGTACATGTCAAACACCAGGCGCTTAGCCACTTATTTTTATATATTGGGCGTTTAGCGCCTGGTTTCCATAACCTTGTCAGGTGTTTGTTAATTTAAAAGTTAAGTTAGTCAACACTTGAGTGGGTAGAAAAGCATCTTTCGTCTGAGGGGTGTTTTTTGTTTGCAAAAAAACACCCACAGGTAAAGTAGGTGCTTTATATTAAGAATGAAATAGCTTTATTTAATAGCGCTAAAGGTCAAAAGTGTGAAGCGTTTTATTTTTTGAGAATCTTCTAGTTTAAAATTAATAGAATATTTTTCTATGTTCTTTTTTGCATTTGCATTTTCTACAATAGCAAAAAACAAAGTGATATCCTGAGATTGCTCCTTGGGAAGCTCTTTTATAACGATACTCTTCTTTAAGCAAATATATCCTAGAGATCTCTTAAATTCAAAGGAATCAACAAAAGCGGTCTGAATGGAGCCAGGATTTGATTTTAACGCGCTATCTATCTTTGAGCACATTTCATTCAATTCCCCCAGGCTAATCCCTCCATAGGCACTCTCGGGGGCTGTATAGTTATCTAAGTTGTAGGTCTTTGAAAAAATATTTAAATTAAACAAAATTAAGAGTATTGCAAGGGCAGCAAAAATAATCGCTTTTAAATTCGGAGAGTTGATTTTTTTATAAATAGATTCGAGCAGTGCTCCTAATAGCAAGTAGGGTAGAAAAGATAATATAATAAAAAATCTTATATTGAGTTCATTGCCGATAAAGATAAAAAATAGAAAAGCCAATATCGAAAAGGTTAGTAGTATTAGGCTGGAATTTCGGGCTATTTTATTTCTATTAGATTTAATTTTTTCGATAAACAAAGAATATCCCCCAGCTAAAAATAGAAGTAAAGAAGATATAAATAGAACTATTTCTGTTAAATTTTTTGATTTAATAAGTTTTATAATATTGCCCCAATTTTTTTGAGGTTCAATCCCAGTCAGATAATAAGCGCTTCCTTGTAGAAAAAAAGTGATGTCAGCAGTTATATTTTTAACCAAAGAGCTGCCAGAGGCGGCCTTACTGCTACTACCGGCAAAAAATTCTTGGATATTTTTTCCATGATCCAAGAAGTTCCCATAAATAAAAGGTAAATTAGCTAGAATGAAAATAAAGATAAGCAAAAATATCTTAGAGAAACTGAATTTTATCCTTTCTGTCTTAGTTGTAAAAGTCCAAATAAGAATAATTAATGTAGCAATGGGCATAAGAATCAAAAGAGTAGTGTGCAGCTGAGAGGCAACTCCAATTACCAATCCCAAAAGAGCAAAATCAAGGAGATTATTTTTAGGGTGGCTAATGCGAGCTAAGAGAAGCAAGAAGGCCAAAAGAAAAAAAGGAATAACATTGGGGTTCCAGGCGAAATGTGAGTATTTAATGGCATAAAAAGAAATAGCATAGAGAAAAGTGAGTCCCAAAGTGATATTAATAGAAAAAATCCTTTTAAATAATAAATAAAATAGGTAAATCGAAATAGTTGATAAAATTGGGATAAAGAGAGCAATTCCATTGGGTGAAAAACCAAAGATAGATCCTGATAAATATTGCAAATAATAAAACCCTCCACCCAGGTTAAATTTAGTTCCTCCTGCTTTGGGTCCAAAAAAAGGAAAATTATCACCAGCTGCCATTGTGTCGATAATTTGAGCATCTCGAATTTGATCAGCGTTAAAGCGTAAAAGATTATTAAAATCGTGTAATCTCAAAAACGCTCCGATAAAAATAATTGTCAGAAGGAGGAGAATTGTCTTATTTGTTTTTAGGGATGTTAAAAATTTAGTGATTTTATCACTAAGTGCTTTTTTTTCAATAAACATATTTTTAATTTTCAAATTTTATGACCTTTATATAATTATCTGGGCGATTGTTGATGAGTATTTGCCAAATATAATTGGTATCAAGGTTTTTAAAATAATATTCTCCGTCTTTTTTGGAATCAGGGTTTTTTACAAATTCAAAGTGATTCTTATTTTTTAAGGCTCCTCTTTTGGAAACGACGAAGTAATCAGGTCTTACAAGCGCTAAATCAATTTTGCGACTCTTGAGACATTTACCCTTAAAGAATCTACAGACTGTGTCACTGTTAGACCAGATGATTAGGTTTTCCGCTTGAGGGAGAGAGTTTAAATATTGAGCGGTTTCATAGGAGCCATGTCCCCAGGAATCATGGATGGTGTATTTTTGAGGCAAGAGAAAATTAGTATAGCTAAAATAAAAAGGTTTAATCTGCCAAAAAGAGAATAATCCCAAGGCTATGATAACAATGCTAACAATAATAAATTGTTTGAAGGTTTTAAATTTGAAAAAGTTGAGAGCTTCATGAATGATGATACCTCCCATAATAGCTATCAAAGGATAAAGAATGATGGAATATCTGGCGTTGGTTACTATTTTAGCCAAAAGGGTAGAGAAAAAATAGAATAAAATAAAGATTGAAAGTGAAAATAGAACGGTGTAGCTTTTTTGAGAAATCTTTTTCTTAAAGGATAAAAAGGTAACAAAAAATATTAGAATTATTAAGAATGGAGAGATGGAGAAAACAAAAGGATGGGCCTCCATTAGAAATAGTTGGATGAAATTAATGACAGAATCTTCTTTTCTATCCAAGAGAGGTTTAAAATTAAATTCCTTAGGTTCATTAACATAAGCCAAGTCGCGCAATTCACTCACTGGGGCGATTTTTTGGCCAGTCAAAGTGTTAAGTAAAGAGATTAAAATTAAGAAAGAAAGTAAAATGAGAGGAAGAAAAAGAAGATATTTTTTTTGTTTGGAGAGTTGCCGGGTTATTTGACCAATGATATCTTTTTTCCAGGCGATCAAGATGGCTAATCCTGAAACTAGACTCACTCCAAGCAAAATTATTTCTAAATTTAGAAATTGGGATATGCCTTTAAATAAATATTCAGGTTTTATAAAAGTGGCCGGTAAAAAAATAGAGAAAATAATATTTGAAATAATAAAAATAAAGACTATCTCTAAGAAATATCTTACCACTTTTTGCCAATCTGTTTTTAGGGCGGAGCTTTCCTTTTGAAAAACTATTTTTCCAAAAGCACTTAAGATAAAAAAGACAAATAATATAAAAGCGGTATATTTGGAAAGGAGAGCAAAACCGGTAATTATTCCGCAGATTATTAAAAACTTTCTTTTCTCAGTGTTAAGATAAGCTAAATAGGCTGCTACAGAGAGTCCGCCAAAAATCCAAAAAAAGCTGTCAGGATTTATAATTTGAGAGATACCCAGGAGAATCGGGTTGGCGGCAATTAGAGTTGTGGATAAAAGGGCAATGCGATAAGAGCTAAAGGCTTTATGGATAAGATAAAAGAAGGCAAATAAGGAGAGGCTGGAAAATATTAAAATAGGTAAACGAAATCTGAAGTTGGTTATTGTCGATTGTTGATAGTCGTACCGTTCAAAAAGCTTGTTTTCGGTGGTATTTTTAGCAGGGAGGTATTGCCTTAAGTCAGGATTGGGTTCTGCCAGTAATCCTATTCCTGAAATTAGAGCTACTGTCACTCCCGGTTTATCATTGATGTAGGTTTTCTCCCAATTTTTTTCTTTGAGCGCTTCCCAATATTGGGGGATACGATCATATTTCCAAAGATGTTCATCAGTGGTTTCAAATTTTCCTAAATGATAAAAACCAAAGGAAAAAAAGGATAAGACAGAAATAAATAATAACAAAAAAATTACAATCTTCTCTTGTTTTACAGTCATATATTTAATATTTAATTAAATTAATCCCAAGGTTGAATATTTATGGGGAATTTTACAATCTTTTAAAATCTTGAGCTTTTAAAACTTTAATATAGTTTTTTTCTCTATCTCCGATATGTAGATAGAATTGAGCCTCTTGAGAATTATATATTTTTTCAAAATCATAGGGTAAAAAAGTTTTCCCACGGGTTCCGTTGGTGATTTTATTTTCTCTTCCAGCCGAAATAACAAAATAATCAATTTCTGGATTGCTTTCAAAAGAGAGCTTGTCATAAAAAGAATCACATTTTCCAATAAAAAATGTGCAGACACCCTTTTTGTCAGTCCAAATAAATAATTTTTTAGCATTAGGTAGGGTATTTAAATATTGAGCGACCTCATAAGAGCCATCACCCATATCCTTAACATCTACAATGTGATTTTTTGGCAGCAAAAACGAGGCATAGCCGAGATAATGAGGTTTAATATTAAAAAGAGTAAAAAAACCGATAGCTAGCAGGATAATGGAGATAAGCTCAAAACTATATTTGTATTTTACAATCCTAACAAGCCTAGAGATTCCAAGAGCTGAAATTATCAGAAGTAGAGGATAAAGTATGACTTGGTAGCGAATAGTTGCTACGACTTCGTTGAAAGTAGTGGCAAAATAGTATAATAAAATAAAGGCAATAAAATAAAAAATTACTTTTATTTCTAAGCTATTTTTAGATTTGTTTTTAAAAAGTGAAAAAATACCCATAAATAAACCAAAAATAACGATAGGAAGTGAGGCAAAAATAAGCGGATAGAAGTTGGTGCTAAAAATAGATAGAAAAGAGTTAGATCGATAAGATGTTTTGGGGGAGCTCAGAATAGTTTCAAAATCAACCCAGCGCATCTCCAAATAAGTATTTAAAAAGGTGAAGAGAATAAATGATCCAAACAAGGAGGCAATAAAAATTATCAGATAAGTTCTATTCTTGAAGAAAAAATTAAAAATTGGTCGAGTAAATCTATTTTTTAGAATAAAAATGTCGGTGATTAGAAATAGAGCTAAGCCAATAAAAATAGGGGCGGTAGTAATGAAGGCCTGACTAAAGATGGTGCCAGTAAATAATTTCCCAAGATTTACCCAAGTTTCTGGAAATAGTAGAAAAAAGGTGACCAAGGAGACTAAGATGACAGAAAAAAACTGAGTAAAAGATTTTCTTAAATATTGAGAAAGGTTTTCTTTTTGATCTTTGGCTAAGTATTCTAAAAATATTAGACCAAAGAAGAAAATATAGAGAATATTGGCCACATATTTGGTTAAGATAGAGAGCCCCAATAAAATTCCTGATACATAGAGCCAAAAACGAGTCTCTTTTTTAATAAAAATTAAATAAGCCAGAATAGTGAGAGGTGCCAAAACCCATAAGATAGCATCAGGATTGATAATTCGACTCATACCAATTAACATCGGGGAAGTGCTAATAAGAATGATGGACAAAAGAGCTGTCTTTTTGTCTAGCAATTCTTCAATGAAGATATAAAATAAAATCAATGATAATAAGCAAAAAATAACTAAGGGTAGGCGAAAATCTCTGTTGATGGTGCGGATATCTTTTTGTGCTTGAAAGTCTTTGGTTTTTTCATTGTAGCTTACTGGGTTATCAAAAAGACCAAGACCAGAAAGCATAACTACTGTAATGCCTGGTTTATCACTGATAGAGGTATTTTTCCAATCCATTTCACCTACGTTTTTCCAAAAGAAGGGAATACGATCAAGGGTCCAAAGCGGTTCATCTACTCCAGCATAGTTGGTGATGTTTTTGACGCCAAAATATCCAAAGACGGAAAGAGAAAGAAATAGAATAAAAAGAATAGAGATTCCTTGATTTTTAAGCCATTTTGCAGAACTTTTGTTTTTTTTGGATTCTGGAAATTTGAAATTATTTTTGGATTCTATAAAAAATAAAGCCCAAATAACTAAATAAAGACCTGTTGTAAAATAAAATAAAAAATGAGCTTTAGTTTCATTGTGGGTTATATATAAGCCTAAAATAAATATAATTTCATTGGGTAAAAATGTTAAAAGAAACATCTTTATCAGTTTAGATTTTTTTTCATCTTTAAAAAATTTATACCAAACCCAAATAAGGCTACCGATACAAGTGATATAAATCAAATAATGAATTTTAATGTTGTCAAAAATTAGCGGAAAAGCATTGGTGGACTTGCGTTGGATAAAAAAATAAGAATTTAGAGCCAAGACAGCCGAGATTGCTAAAAGTATTTTATATTCAATTTTTCTGAAAAAATCCATAAGAAGGGTAATTGTTTAATGATTGATTCTTTATGCTCGGGTATTTTGTGTTCTATGTTATATGAGCTTTTGCTTTAGTATAGCGAAAAAATATGAAAAAAGAAAGAAAAATGTATCTCAGTTTTTATAATAAAAAACCGCTTAATGCGGTATTTTTTATTGTTGTTTACTTTTCTGCTGCTGTTTTTTTGAATGATTTTTTGAAAAAGAAGATATCTTCTTTGGCGATTCCTTTTATAGCATATAGTAATCCTAGGTAAAATAAAAATAAAATAAAGCCCAGCGGGATGAGGGTGTACCTATTGGCAGGGATATTTGAGGCTATGAAATAGAGAATTATTCCTGAAGCAGAAACTTTTAATAACTCGATAATATTTATAGATGACCCAAAATGTTTTTTGATATAGTAAAGAATAGCCAACATTACAACAAAGGAGGTGATAGTAGTAGCCCAAGCTGAGCCAAGAATTCCCATTTTAAGAATGAAAAAATAATTTAAGATGATGTTTAGAGCTAGACCGAAAAAAGAAATCATCATTGAAATCATAATTTTTCCGCCTCCATTGGCTGCAAAACTTAAAACATAGAAAATAGTAAGAAAACCAACACCGATAACTAAAACTGACATAGGCAAGGCCCCGGCCAAATATCTGTTGCCATAAAGAAGTTGTAAGATTGCGGTGGCATAGACTGACATCAAAATTACAATAGGCACTAAAAATATTATCATAATGCGCAAAGCATTATTGATAAGTTCTTTGGCATTGGTCAGATTATTTCCGGCACTTTTTTTGGAAACCATCGGCAATAAGAAGACTGTCATAGCATAAAAAATATAGTAAGGAATGCGTCCAACCGTCAGAGAGGCATTATAAATTCCAGTTAGGGCATCATCGTGTAAAATTCCTTTGACTAGATATAGATCAATACTGATGAGTAGCTCATAAGCCAAAAAGAAAACCACAATTTGCCAACCGTAGTTAACTAATTTTTTCCAAGGAAAATCAGTATCCAAGGTTTTATCTTCTGGCATTTGGGAAATTTTTTCTTTTATTTTTCTATCAACTATAAATTTATCAATCAAGAAAGCAATTATGAAAACAGAAAAAGGAGCGATAATGTAGCCTGAAATTGAGCCATACAAGCCAAAAATGATAGCTAGGCCAACTACAAAAATGATGCGTAAAAATGAACGCACAGTTTTTAACGTGGCCTGAGTACTAAATCGATGCAAACCGGTGTAATAGGAAAAATAAAAAGAAGCGGCTGCAAAAGCTGGAATTATGAGGGAGGAAAATTGAAACAACGGAGTAAGCGTGGGATCGCCCAAGGAAAGAGAAATAAGCGGGGCACAGAGATAAAAAATAGCCGTAATAGCAGCAATAAGAACGGTTTGGATAATAATAGCTTGTTTTTTTATCTTTAAAATCAAACGAGGATTAGTTTCAAAAATCTCACTGATGTATTTGGCCATAGCGGTAGGGATACCGTTGCCAATCAGAATGATAACCATCGTAGTCAGGGTGACGATAATCCCATAGCGTCCATAGTCTGTCGGGCCCAATATTCTTCCTAAAATTGAATGGATGATAAAACCAGAGAGATTAAAGATAATTTCTGAGACAGTGACCCAAAGAGCGGATTTGGCAATAGTGGACATTTTTTTAAATGGTTATATTATTTAGCGATTTAATTTTAGCATAAAAATAATAAAGTCATATAACTAAGAAACAAGATGCAAGAAACAATTTCCCTGCCTACCGGCAGGCAGGCAAACAAATTATAAATTTCAAATTAAAAATATCAGTTTGTCTTTTGAAAAATGGAACCTGAATATTGTTTGTATCCTTGTCTCTTGTGATTTGTTTTTTACAACAAGATTCTAATTTTTTGTTGTATATCATCCATGTTTTCGTTTCCATCCACAATTTTCATTTCAAAAATCGAAGCATATTTGTCATAAATATTTTTTTTGTCTATCAAATATTGTAACCCTTGGTCTGGCACTCGATCACGACTCATTATTAATTCCGGATTGGCCTGAAGATAGATAGAAACATCCGGTTTGACTATTGGGTAGCTATAATCAATTTCTTTTTTGGCTAAATATTCGATGTTTATCAAGCTGTCGTAAAAATATCTGTCAGACAAAACGTAATCAAAATTTTCTGAAGTCAATTTGATAAGTAATTTTTTAAATCTAAATAAATCTATTTTTAAAAATAATTTACGCAGTTCAATTTGCAAGGCATTAGCTTTTGTAACACTAAGAGTCTCTTTATTTGAAGGGATTTTACATTTGCCGGTCAACTTGCAGATCAGACAATATTTCCTTTTAAAATCGGCAATTTTGTTAGCCAAAGAAAATTCAATAGCATGAAAATAAAAAACTTTCTTCCCTTGAGATTCTAGGGTTTTTTTAAACAGCTCTATTTGAGTAGATTTTCCGCTTCCGTCCAATCCAGATACTGTAAGTATCTGGATTGTTCTAGCGCTCCGCTTGTTCAATCGCTCCGCTTGTTCTAGTGTTGAAAATGTATTCATATTTATTTAGTTTTGCGTAATGATTTATCTAGCCCGATTAATTTAAAATACAATTCTTTTGTTTTGTTGTCTAACTCATTATATTCTTCAACTTTTATATAATTCAAATCTAGAGAAATTTTTAAAGCGGTGTCCGTTTCTATGAGTGAGCCAATAGCTATTCTTATAAAGTTAGCAAAATCTTTTTTAGTAATTTTCCCACTACCCTCGGCGATATTTAATGATATTGAAATAACAGCACGACGCAACTGACTTACTAGGCCAAATTTTTCATCTGCAGGAAAATTTTTGATTAATCTGTAAACTTCTATTATTAATAACCTAGATATTTTATAAACCTCTAGATTTTCGCAATTAAATTTCATTTCTATAAAAGTTTAATTTTACACCTATGGAACAATTTTAACATTTATAGCATTTTTTACACTTAGAACGATTACAACATCTACAACAGTTTCAACATTGTCTAATACATAAGCACCGCTACCGGTTGCATCTTAGCCACTACATGAGCTACGCCATTAGCTTCTACTCCCTCGATAACTTTATCAATATTTTTGTAGCGAGCGGAATCTTGGTTAATCACAATAGAGGACTGGGCGTTATAAAGCTTGATTCCTTTAGCTTCCATCTTGGCAAAAAGTTCATCTTTGTTGTCGATTGATTTTTCATTATCATTTTTTCCTTTGCCAGTGCCGTGAGGAGCAGAATAAAAACTTTGCTCATTTCTATCAGTTCCGACGCAGATATAAGCATCTGTGCTCATAGAAGAGGGAATAAAGGCTGGTTCACCAGTTTCTTTATAAATAGGATGAGTGGGCATTTTAGCTGGGCCATAAGCGCGAGAAGTGTTGCTCCTGTGTACCCAGACATTTTTACCAAAATGCTCTTCTTGGGTGATGGAAATATGGGGCAGATCATAAATTAAATCCATCTCTGCATCACGATTAAATATTCTTTTTATAGCTTGGGCAATATTGTGAGTAATAACAGCTCGGTTAGCGGTACCAAAATTAGAAGCAGCCGCTCGAGCGTTCATATAAAGTTCTCCGTCAGGGCCGTTGCCGTCATATTTCAAAAGAGAATCATCTTTGAGCATATGTTTTTTTATAGCGGCTTGCATTTTTCGGTAAACATCCTTCTTTTTGGAATTAAAAGTCATTTTTCCTAGGGTTACCATCAAAGCCTGAGAAAGATGTTCACGTTTTTTGGCGGTGTGAGTGTACATAGTGTATTGACCCAAAATTCCACTACCGGTATGAATCATAAAAAGATATTGTCCTTTTTTAATTCCCATTTTTTGTGCAATTGATTCATCGACAATTTCATCCACTTTCATCAAATCGAGAAAATGATTGCCAGCAGCTCCGATAATTCCAAGTCTATACTTGGCAAAATGCAGATAAAGCTTGGGGATAACATCAAAAATATCCTGACGAGTCATTTCTTTATCAAAAAAATTACCTCCGCATTGAGTGTTTTCTAATTCGTTTTTAGTATTAATGCTCAGATGTTTGATGATGGCAGAAGTTCCGCTTCGACAGATATCCACCACGGTGTTAAAAGGTACTGTGGTGCCGACAAATTTCTTGGTGGGGACAACTTTTACTAATTCTTGAAATAAAGTGTTGATGTCTTGGGTGGAAAGATTTTCTTCGTTGAAGCTGGTTTTAACTAAACGCATTCCGCAATTTGGATCAGAGTCATTGACTTGAGGCAGGATGTATTTTTCGGAGACAATCGTGGTACCGGAAGCGTTTTTTCTTCCTGGTTTAGAACAAACATCCGGCATAGCTACGGTATGTTTGAAGAAAGTGTCTTGATTGGAGGCGATATCCTCAGTTTGGGCAAAGGTTTGCTCTTCGGGCAACAGGTCTTGGCTCATAAAAAATAGGGCAGGGACAGACATTTTTTCGGTTTTAAATTCTTGTAAATGCTCTGATTTGGGGGTAGTGCTTATTGACATATTTTTAAATTTATGGTATATTTAAATATTGGTTTTTACTAGTTTATGGTAACATATTCTGGTTAAAAAACCAACGAGAAAAGGAGTTATTCTAAAATTTTTAGGGGAGAGGAACATGAAAAGAATTATAGTTTTAGCAGTTATTTTTATTGGAGTATTTTCCTTAAACAATGATTCTTTCGCCAAGGAACTATCCATCGGCGAGATGCGGATTATTAATTCCGATTTCCAAATTGTAGCCGTCCACTTCAAGGGGATAAAGGGGAGAAGTTGTATCGTGGATGTCGAGATTGTAGATGGAGGAAGAGAAATTTTCTCCGACACAATTCTTTTCGACTGGGAACGAGAAGAAAGAGAGTTCTCGGCCGGAGGAAAGAAATTTTTGATTTTTTATGTTATGAGAGGGTTGGCCGTTTATATGGACGGCAAGGAAATATAAAATTCCCTCGAAAGAAGAGGCAGTTTCGCGAATGCGGAATTGCCTCTTTAAAATTTAAAACAAAAGACGGAGCAGAGCCCCGTCTCTACAAATAAATAAAAATAATTTAAAAACGTAGAGACGTCCCGGTGGGGCGTCTAGAGAATATTTATTATTTTAATCACCCCCTCTTTAATTCTCCCCCTCAGAGAGAGGGAGAGGGGAAAGACATCTTTTTATAATTTAGCATAAAGCTCTTGATATTCTTGAGCGGCTTTATGGATGTTGAAGTTTTTGTGAGCGTACTCAAGAGCGTTTCTTCCCAAAGAAAGCCTTTTTTCTTTATCATTATACAGATTTATGATGGCTTGGGTTAATTCTAGGGGTGAATCTTTTTTGATAGTCACTGAATTATTCTCATTGGCAAATTCTTTTAAAATCGGAATGTCGGAGATAATTATTGGCTTAGCGCAGGCCATAGCTTCAATAACAGCTAGGGGAATATCAAATTTACCTCGCATATTACCCACTGGAAAAATACTGATATCGCAAAGATTGTAGATGTCACTCATTTTATATATTCCGCTATCATGAAAGGAAACTTTTTCTAGGATCTCCGCTTCTTTTAATTTTTTTATAACCTCTTCTTTTTTCTGAGCATCTTTTTGGTTTTTTACTCTTACAGCTAGGGATAATTTGGCTGAGGGTATTTCTTTGGCTACTTGAATAAAACTTTCAATTACAGTGTCCATGGCCCCTAGACGAATGTATTCTCCGGTAAAATTAATGATAAATTCGTCTCTAGTAAAGTTGGCTTTTTTTAATTCCTCCTCGTTTTTTTCTCGGGGTTGATAATCACTTAGGTCTATCCCAGGATAAATCCGAGAGACATGTGTAAACCCGAGGCTTTCAAGTTTGTTTTTGGCATAATCAGAATAAGTGACGATAGCATCGCCAAACATCATTGCTTTTATTTCGTTTTCATCAAATAAATCTTCGCGCAAAGTGGCGATAGTTTGAATAGTTTTACTTTTACCCTTGAGAATATTTTTTATAATCCAAGAATTATTTTTGGTAGGAGTAAAAAAATAATGCTTGATAGTAAAAGAATTTTTATTTAAAAATTGAAAAAATAAGGATCTTAATTTATCTGAAAATCTAAAGTCTTTTTCGCTATATTTATAAATTTCATCTTGGACGATATTTTTTGGCAGTCCAAGCGGGGTATGTGTGGTCATTAAGTGAATTTCGGTTTTATTTGAGTTAATCGAAATCTCTTTGGCTAGATTATAGGCAAAGTTTTTACTAGCTTCGTCCCAAGGTGGGGTGATGGGGCGGGAGACAAAAAGTATTTTTTTAAGGGTTTTATCGATTGACATTTTGGTTAAATTGTGCTATAATTATAAATCGTGAATAATTCCGCCTATATCGACAGGCAAGTTTGCGATTAAGCGTCCTTTTATGCATTAACAATAGCATATTGGGGCAAAAATAAGAAGTTTTTTGATAAGGAGAAGAGGAAATGAAGAAAATGGTACCTTTTTTGCTGGCAGTTGTATTTTTTTGCGGACTCTCCACAGATGTTTTCGCTCAGGAAGATTTGGGCTTGGGTAGGAAGGCGAAGGCGCAAATGGAAACTGTTCATCGGGACAGGGTGAGTAATGTTCTTTTAGAAGATAATCAAGAACATAACGTTCTCTTGTTCAATAAACATGAGGAAAAGACCTCAGGGATAAGAATATCTCCGGTCAAGTGCCTCCATAAAGTGGTCATGGATGAGCAGTTTGTTCACGTTTATGATCAAAATGGAGATGTATCATTGATGAGTGTATCCGCTCAAGAGTTGAGCATACGGGTACCTTGCCCAAAGGAGTGAATAGGTGAGATAGTTCAATCTTCTTGCTTTATAAATCCCGGTAGCAGTAACTTGCTCACCGGGATTTTTTCAATTGACACAATCATTAGTTTGTTTTATACTATGAAGTCGTAAAGTTTACGATAGGCCGGTGTCCATAACTGGGCATTAAAGTTTAAAAGTTCTAAAAGGAGAGCGTGTTATGAAGATAGCTACTGGAATAGTAGTTTTTGCCCTGTATCTTCTTTTTGATTTTAGCAGTATTTTTGCGCAGGAGATATGGCAAGAAGGGGAGACTCGCTCCAAGCAAAATGGCCGAGACATAGTTTCGGTGGAATTCACCGGGATAGAAGGTGAAATCTGCGTTGTGGGCCTGATGGTAGGTCCAAACAAGGATGAATATTTTTCAATCTTCTATGTATTTCCAGAAGGAGATATTGCCCAGGACAGAGTCTTCATTGATGGAAGGGAGCGAGAAATATTTCTCAAATGTGACAAAGATCAGATAACACTTTTCGTCGATGACGAGGAATTTATCTGAATTCGCAAGAGAAAGATTCCCTCATTTTCAAAAATCCCGCTAGCGCGTGTCGCTGGTCGGGATTTTTAATTTGTTATTTTTTGCTTTAAACAGTTTGAACATTTACAACATCTTTAACATCTAGAACAATCTATATGATGCTTATCGGATCGACATCAATCTGCCAGCCAGTGGGTAGACTTTTTAGTTCAGCTATTAAAGTAGAGGGAAGTTCGGTTTTATCTTTTATTTTTAAAATAATCTGCATCTGGTATCTTTTTCTAACTTTGGGATAATAAGGCGCTCGAGGCGGGTAAATTTGAATTTTATTATTTTCATTGGCCGTGCTTAGCTTGGCAAAAATTCTTTCCGCTTCTTTTTCTGTGGCGCTTAAAGAGAAATCTTTATAAGTCAATTTAATCATCTGTGAAAAAGGCGGATAGAAAAGCGCTTTTCTTTCTTTGATTTCATAATCATAAAGTTTCAGATAATTTTTTTCAGCCGCCCACCTGATTACTTGGTTTTCGACGTGGTACGTCTGAATGATGGCTTTACCGGCATATCTTGCTCCGGTCCTACCAGTTCTGCCGATAACTTGAGAGATGAGAGAAAAAGCATTTTCATTGGTGTGGAAATCTGGAAAAATAAAAAGACTGTCTGCGTCGATAATTCCTACTAGGCCCACATTAACCAAATCCCAAGCTTTGGCAATCATCTGAGTGCCAATTAAAATATCAATTTTTCCATGAGAAAAATCTTCCCATATTTTCGCTTGAGATTGAGTGGATTTTTTCATACTAGTTGAATCCACTCGAGCGATTCTCGCTCTGGGAAAAAGTTTTTCAATTTCTCTTTCAATTTTTTCAGTACCCAATCCCACATTTCTAAAAGACATTCCTTGGCAGTTGGGGCACATCGGAAAATCTCCAGTTTCAAACTTACAATGCAGACATTCGTAGTTACCCTTTTTGCGGTAAGTCAGCGCTCGCTCACAGTCCGGACAGGTCAAGACAGTTTTACAATTGGTGCAAGCCGAAAAAGTGCTCATCCCTTGGCGGTTAATAAAGAGGATAGCTTGAAATTTATTGTTCAGAGTCCAGCTAATCTCGCTTTCTAGTTTTTGTGAAATAGGAGAAACAATTTTAACTTTCTTCCAATTTTTCCAATGTTCGTTTCTTAAATCGACAATCTCTATGTTAGTTCTTGGTTCACGGTCAGTGGTTCTCAATTCTGGTAATTCCAGTAGTTTGTATTTAAGCTGTGAGCTATTAAAATATGTTTCTACGCGGGGAGTGGCAGAACCAAAGACTATTTTAGCCTCATGCAATACGGCTAATTTTTGAGCCACAGTGCGAGCGTCATAATGAGGATTCATATCCCATTGCTTAAAGGAAACATCTTGTTCTTCATCGACAATAATTATTTTTAAATTTTTAAAAGGAGCGGTAATAGCTTGGCGGGTGCCGATGATTATCTGCGCGGTTCCATCTTTGACAGCTAACCAATTTTTATAATATTGACCTTTGGATAATTTACTGTGCAGGACAGCCACTTTATCCGAGCCAAAAAAATCTCCATAACGCTCTATCTCCTGAGCGGTAATTGTGAGCTCAGGTAGGAGAATTAAAGCTTGAGCTTTTGAGTCAGATTCAATTATTTTTTTGATGGATTCAAAATAAACCTGAGTTTTGCCAGCGGAAGCAGGAGCATATAATAAGTAGCTTGTAGCTTGTAGTTTGTAACTTGTAGGAGCTGTAATTTCATTTATAGCTTTTTCCTGTTCTTTGGTTAGCTTTATTATTTCTTTTGTTTCGGATTTTTGATTTCGGATTTCGGATTTATTTTTTCTGATGCCTGATATTTTGGGGACAAATATCTTTAGGGCGATACCTAGAGAAACAAAATAATATTCAGATATGAATTGAGCGATTTCGATTTGAGCGCGAGTCAGGAAATTTTCTTCGGTAATAGAAATTACTTTCTTTAGTTGAATATTTCCCAATCTAGGAAAATCAGATTTGCTTTCCAGGACAATTCCATCAATAGTTCTTTTGCCTAATGGAATTTTTACTAGAGAGCCAACTGGCAACTTTGCCTTAAAGAGATAATAAAAAGACTGATCCCGGTAAAGCGGAATTTTAGTTAGCGGAACGATACTGATGATATAGGGTTTTTTTGTAGGCATATTATATATCATTGTAACATATTAACGCGTTAGCACGTTAACACTTTATCACGTTAGTATATTAGCAATATAACATAGAGCGCAGCATAGAGCATGGAGACAGTAAATTTTGAATTTCGATTCAAATCTTAATTTTTAATTATTTAAACATTAAATTTCTCTAATTCTGTTGTTGTAATATTTTTTAAATCATTTAGTCATTATAAATTCATTGGAAATTAGAAATTCAAAATTAGAAATTTTTCATGATTTCATTTGTAAAAACCTCGATTATGGCTTAAGCTTGAACTAGCGGGTTAATTATTTTTGAGATATCCGGGTCAAGCCCGAATATGACAGACACTATTTATGCAAAGAAAAATTTTTATTGGAATAGCTTTGTCGCCAGCGGTAAAAAAAAGATTGATGCAAAAAACCCAAAAATGGGCAGATTTACCCGTGCGATGGAGTCGAGAGGAAAATTTGCATTTAAATCTTATTACTTTGGGGCATGTGGGAGATGAAATCGTATACGATGTATGCAGTAAGGTGCAAGAAGTTGTAAAAAATATGAATCTCTTTGACATCTATATGAATAAGATAGGATTAAGCCCGACGTCTGACAAAGATGCTAAGATGGTTGTTTTTAGTGGCGAGGAGAATGAAGAGCTAAAAGTAATTTGTGAAGAGATTGAAAAAGCCCTAGGTATCTTTAGCCATTCAAAGAAAGTTTTTCGACCTAGTATAACATTGGGAAGAATCCAGCAATATGGTTGGCAGAAATTGGACCCCACTCCGGAGGTTAGCGAAAGCTTTACAGTCTTATTGCCGATTGAAAGTGTGGAGATATTTGAAAGCGCCATTATTGATGGCAAAAGGAAGTTCGCCTCGGTGGAGAGCTGTCCTTTGAAATGTTGAAGATGTTGCAATTGTTCAAGCTGTTATAATTAACAAAGGCAAAATCAAATTAAAGTAATCCAGCATCTATAACGCCTGCAACATTTTAACATTTAGAACAATTCTTGACATATTTCGATAAATACTGTAAGCTCAAGCATAGACAATAAAATAATTTATAAATAGTGCTTAAATACTTGAAAAACAGTAATTAAGCTAGATTTTGTTTTTATGATAGTTATTAGATTTTCAAGAGTAGGAAGAAAAAATAAGCCACAATTTAGAATTGTAGTTCAAGAAAATTCAGCCACACCGACTGGACGACATATTGAAATTTTAGGAAGTTGGGATCCTGCTCAAAAGAAAGGGGTATTTAAAAATGAAAGAATTCAATATTGGCTAGGAACAGGAGCGCAAGCTTCAGATTCAGTTCATAACCTATTGGTATCTCAGAAAGTTATCGAGGCCAAAAAAAGAGCTATTAAGATGAAAAAGGTAGAAGTAGCTAAAACCGAAGAAGCAGAAGCTCCAGCTGAAACTCCAGCTCCTGCAGTAGAAGAGGCCAAAGCTGAGTAAATTATTGACAGTTGAAGAAATAAGAGCTATATTAGTTAGGTAAATTAAATAATCCGCAGACAGTAGGCACCCACATAAGACCTGCCGAGGATAAAAAACAATTTTTAAAGTTGTTTTTATCAAGTTCTGCAATATTTGCAGAATTTTTTGTTAGAATAATAGGATACTACTTAAATGGTATAAAGATTAAAAATATGTTAACACGAGTACAAAAAGAGGAAATCGTCAACGCATTGACAGAAAAAATCAAATCCTCCAAAGCTATCGTTTTTGCTGATTATAGTGGAGTAAAGACTAACGATATCAATGAATTGAAGAGTCGATTAAAGAAAGAGGGAACTAATTTGCAAGTTATAAAGAAAAAATTAGTAGAACTTTCTCTGAAAAATGCCGATATTGAGGTGGATGTAAAGAGTATGGAGGGACAATTGGCTGTAACTATTTCAGATAATGATGAGGTTGCACCAGCTAGAATTCTTTCTAAATTTGCCAAAGAGAATGATAATTTGAAAATTTTAGGAGGAGTTTTGGGAGTAAAAGGAATGAGTGCTAAAGAAGTGGATGCCTTAGCTAAACTTCCAAGCAAAGAGCAAATGCTAGCTAAATTAGTAGGAACATTAAATGCTCCTCTAACTGGACTAGTAAATGTGTTAAGTGGTAATATTAGAGGATTGGTAAATGTGATTAAAGCCATTGCTGACAGTAAAGCTTAATTGAGTAAGTAAAATATTTAATATATAATTTAAAAAATTCTAGCTAATTAACTAATGAGCTAATAAGCTAAGAGTCTAATGTTTATGACAGAAGAAAAAAAAGAAGAAGTAGTTGTTCCTGCAAAATTCGAAAAACTAGTAGCTGAAATTGAGAAAATGAGTGTTCTTGATCTTTCAGAATTAGTAAAGGTTTTAGAGGACAAATTTGGTGTTAGTGCTGCCGCTCCAATGATGATGGGAGCTATGCCTGCTGCTGGTGGAGAAGTTGCTGCAGCTGAAGAGAAGAGTCAATTTGATGTAGAACTTACATCTGCTGGAGACAAAAAAATCAATGTTATCAAAGTAGTTCGTGAAATTACCGGACTTGGACTAAAGGAATCAAAAGATATCGTTGATGGAGCTCCAAAAGTTATCAAAGAGAAAGTTGCTAAAGCTGAAGCTGAAGAAATGAAAAAGAAATTAGAAGAAGCTGGCGCAAAAGTTGAATTGAAATAATTTTACTTTCGATAAGAAAAACCCCGATATAATGTCGGGGTTTTTTGTTATCTATTTTTTAGTTAACGAGTTAATGGATTAGGAGGTTGGGGATAAGCAAAGTTTCTGTCATTCCAGAAGATAGATTTTCTAAGCGAGCTTGCGAGCTTTTGGAAAATCATCTGTGTGGAATCTCGTTTCTAAGTATCAAGATCCTGAAACAAGTTCAGGATGACATCTCTAGATGTCAGTTTCTTAACGTTCCTTTCGAGCTGATTTAGTTTATTTTATCCGTAAAGTGTGGATTTGATACATAGCTATTATATATTTAATTTGTGGAGTAAAATTACCACTATTGTTGGTGGTTTTTGTTGACAATAGTTTGCATTTTCTATATTATTTGCTCAGTTATTTTAGAGATAATATCTTCTTGAAATTCTACTAAGAGAGGTTAGCTTATGATGGGTGAATTTTTTATAAAACGCGATGAGAATAACAAGCGCGTTTGTCCGATGTGCAAGTGTCTAGTTGACGAAGACTATCCTCTCGAATATTGTGAAGGTTGCATAAGGGATATAGATGAGGCTGAACTGGATGAATATGAGTCTTGATTTTTTAGGAGGAAGTCATGGTTGACCTTGAAAAGGACACAAGCAAAGAATGCCACGGCGAAGGTGAAATGGAATATGACGATAAGGGGCGACCAATATGCTCGCTATGCAAAAATCTTCTCAGTGAAGAAGATGCAGCCAAGGGTTACGAAAATTGTGAAGCCTGCGACCAAGAGAAGTTTAATGATGAGTTTTATGAATACGATTTTGAACAATCTCTACGGGGGGCTAAACAATGAGCGAAGAAAAAACTGGCAAGAAATGTCATTGTGGAGGAGAAATTGTGGAAAGATTCAGAATCCCCTACATCCCGGCAGCAGCTGGAGGAGAAGATTTGATTGGTTTTGGATCTTTTAACGTTGCCACAGAGAGGGATAGGCAACATGAGGGATATCATTGCGATAGCTGTGGCATTGAATATCATAAGTTGCCGAAAGTCTAGGCAGCAAAGCTGTATAACGCGAGGGCTCTCACCAATTTTTAGGTGGGAGCTTTTTAAATTAAATACAAGATTCAAGATGTACGATTTAAGATTTAAGAATGAGGAAATGAATAAAATTTTTAAAATATTGGTTTTCGTAAATCATAAATCTTAAATCACTGCCCTAATGTTTTCATGTTCATTTTTTTTAATGTTAACGTGTTCTATGTCCCATGCTCCATGCTTTATGTTTTTGTATTAATGCTCCATGCTAATAAGTTAAAATGCTAAAATGTTAACGTGTTTTAATGCAAACAATTCTCCTTTTGGGCGTATAATATAGATACACACATGAATTATAACGAAAACAATGCCGATGATAAGGATCTGGTAATAGCGGCTAAAAAAAATTCAGATGAATTTCAAGCCATTGTGACTCGGTATTGGGGCCGGTTGTTTTGTTATATTCGCCGAATGTCATATTTTTCCCAAGAAGACATCGAGG
>JAVEXR010000003.1:11105-13381 GCA_034003925.1 Candidatus Moraniibacteriota bacterium | reverse complement strand
GATAAGGATCTGGTAATAGCGGCTAAAAAAAATTCAGATGAATTTCAAGCCATTGTGACTCGGTATTGGGGCCGGTTGTTTTGTTATATTCGCCGAATGTCATATTTTTCCCAAGAAGACATCGAGGATATTTTGCAGGAAGTTTTTATAAAAATCTACAAATACCTGAACGATTACGACGATAGTATGGCTTTTTCTACTTGGGTTTATCAAATTACTCGAAACGCTACTATTGATGAGATAAGAAAAAGAAAGTCCAGGCCGGAAACTACTTGGCTAGAAAACGAAGATTTAGTAAAAGTGCTTAAATCAAGCCTAAATTTAGAAAAAGAATATATTAACAATGACTCGATAGAAAAGATAAAAAATATCATTGTTCAGATGCCTGATAAATATAGAGAAGTCTTAATTTTGAGGTTTATCGAAGAAAAAAGTTATGAGGAGATTATGGATATAGTTCAATTGCCCAAAGGCACTATCGCTTCTTTGATAAATCGAGGAAGAAAAATAATTGTCGATCAGGCCAAGGAAAAAGGAATAGTGTCAAAATAAGTATTGTTTAAATAAATTATATGGAAAAGAATCCAGCGCAAAAAATTATAGAAAAAATAAAACAGGAAAATATTGTCCCTGAATCTAAGTTTTTCTTAAATTGGAAAAATTATATTTTTTGGTTTGTTTGGATTTTGACTTTATTTTTGGGAGCCATATTTTTTTCTTTCATCATTTTAAATTTATTGGATATTCATCCAGCGGTAGTGCGTCAGTTGGGATTGGGCAGGTTATTTTTTATCCTAGCCAGGACAGCTCCTTATTTGTGGATATTGTTAGCGGTTTTGGCCGGAGTAAGCGGATTTTTGGCTATTAGAAAAACTAAAAGAGGGTATCGCTATAGTGTGCTTTTTGTTACTAGTCTCGGAGTGTTGGCTATTTCTATGCTGGGTGCAGCTTTGCATATAGCAAAGATTAATAAGCATTTGGGAGAAAGGATGCTGGGCGGGGGTCAGGTGACTAGAAGTATGACCTTTCCCTCAGAGAGGAGATGGCAGGCACCCAAAGAAGGGATGCTGGGCGGTAAGATTATTAAGATAAAAAAAGAAGCTTTTGATTTAAGAGGATTAGATGATGAAGTTTGGGAGGTTTATTATACGAGCGAAACAAAATTTAGAGTTGAAAGAATAGAAGAAAATATGATGGTGGCAGTAATTGGCGAAGGAATAGGAAAAAATAAATTTAAAGCTTTCTTAATCTTGCCACCGCCTTTTGATAGGATGCCACCAATAAGATAGTGTTTTTTAATATTCAATCATCAACCCGTCAGTCGCGACTGACGGGTTTCAATACTCAATTTTTAAATTACTTTATAAACTTTAAGAACTTTACAAACCTTATAAACTTTTCTCTTATGCAAACTTTATTTTATTTTTGCGTATTATTGTTGTATAGTTGATGTGTTACCCAAGGATTTTGCCGGCCGGCTAACTTGGTCTGACATATTTTTAAATAAATAATCAAATAAAAAATGACAAAAAGAAATATTAAATTGGGATTAATCGCTGCGTTTTTGGTGGGAGTAACTTTTGCTCTGTCAGGTTGCACAAAAAATGAAGAGCAAAAAAATACCCAAGAAAATCAAGAGCAGACTCAAGAACAGGCTCCAACTCAAGATCAAGCTCAAAATCAAAATAGAGAAAGTAAAAAAATGATGACTACTCCCAGAGAAGCAATCGAAGCTTGCGCTAATAAAAATGAGGGAGATGCCTGCGAAGTTTCAATGCAAAAAAGAAATACTGCTGAAAGTGAAGAGAAGCAGATAACTGGTAGTTGTGAAAAAGTTGAAAATAAAGATGAGCTTTTTTGCATGTTAGCTGTACAGAATGGTCCGGGAGGTGAGGGGGCAAAAAGGCCAATTGGCCCACCGGCAGGAACACAAGCTGAGACACAGGCTGAGACTGAAGCTAGCGAATAAAATTACCCAATTAATTGTTTTGTGGAGTAAATAAAACCCGTCTATTTTAAAATAGACGGGTTTTTAATATTCAATCATCAATATTCAATACTCATTCAATGCTAAAATAATTAATATTCAATTTAAAAATTAAAATTAATAATTTTCTAGTTTTGTCATGCTGAATCGAGTTCAGCATCTTGGGTTTAGAAATGAGATTCCGGATAAGTTAATTTCTTTCGGCTCTCTAGCTCGCCGAGAAATTATACTTTCCGGAATGACATACAAAGAGACTTTTGTTCTATTGTTAAAATGTTAATATGTTAAT
>JAVEXR010000003.1:0-11005 GCA_034003925.1 Candidatus Moraniibacteriota bacterium | reverse complement strand
TAATATTTTAATTTGATAAAGATGAAGAAGAAAAAATTATATATCTGGTCGTTAGTGGGTCTGGTTATTTTGGGTGGGGGCTTTTATTGGTATAAGCAGAGCGGATCCGAAGAAAAGAGCGTGCGCTATATTACTGAAGCCGCTAAAAAAGGAACTCTTTCATCAACTATCGTAGAAAGTGGAAGTATCGTGGTGGATGATCAGGAAACTGTTGACCCGACAATCAGCGGGACCATTGCTGATTTAACGGTTAAAGTGGGGGACACTGTAAAGGAGGGCGATTATCTTTTTAGCGTTGTAAATGATGATTTGGATGCAAATGTAGCTCAAGCTACAGCCTCATATCAACAAGCTTTAAATAATTTGGAATCGGCTAAAAACCAAAAGCTTTCAGCTGAGGCAGAGTACCGAGTGGCTGATAAAAAAGATGATAAGGATGACGATACTTATACCAAAAGACAATTGGAAGTAATAGAAAATAAGATTTCTTTGGCAGAAGGTGAAATAATTCAGGCCCAAAAGAATTTATCAGCCTCAGCTGCTTCTTATCGAAATGTGGTTTCTGATGCAGGAAAGAGAAAAGTTACTTCACCTATAGCGGGGACAATTATTGAGGTTTCTATAAAAAATGGAGATGAGCTCGGCTCTTCATCCAATAACGCCAGCGAGTCTGCTATTATTGTGGGAGATTTAAATACTCTAAAAGCGGAAATTCCAGTCAATGAAGTGGATATCGCCAAAGTGAAAGTGGGTCAAAAAGTTTCTATCACTTTGGATGCTTTAGAAGGCACAGAGTTTACCGGAGAAGTAGAAAAAATTGATGCTATCGGAGTAGCTAACTCTGGGGTGGTCAGCTATGGGGTAACGGTTAAATTTGATAAATTAGACGAACGAATGAAACCGACTATGAGTGTTTCAGCTATCATCTCAGTCAGTGAAAAAGAAAATGTCGTTATGGTTTCTAGCAGTGCGGTTAAAAATGGACCCAACGGAGATTATGTGGAAATTTTAGAAAACGGATCACCCAAGAGAGTTACTGTGACAGTAGGAGACAGTAATAATACTAGTACAGAGATAAAAAGTGGTCTCTCAGAAGGAGATAAAGTTATTACTCAAAGCATTGAAGTAGCAGATAGTAAGAGTTCAAGCTCAAGTGCCAGTACTTCTAGTAGTAAGAGCAGTAGCTCTGTCAGGGGAATGACGGGAGGTATGGGGATAATGGGAGGAGGAGCTCCGCCACGCTAGATAAAAAATATTTTATCTGTGGTTAGTATTTTAAATCAAACCCCTCCCCAACCCTCCCCTTGCTAAGGGGAGGGGGCTGGAGGCTAAAATTTAGTAATTCAAAAGAATTATGATTGAATGCAAGGATATAAAAAAAATATATGTAAACGGTGATGTGGAAACGATGGCGCTTAAAGGGATTTCTTTTAAGATAAATAAAGGAGAGTTTGTCTCTATAATCGGGCCCAGCGGAAGCGGTAAATCAACCCTGATGCATATTATCGGTGCCTTGGATGTTCCTACTAGCGGGAAATATCTTTTTGACGGAGCAGAAGTTTCTGCGTTGGATGATAATGAGCTTTCTGATTTGAGGAGAAATAAAATCGGTTTTGTGTTTCAATCTTTTAATCTTTTGCCTAGGACAACTGCGATGCGCAATGTGATGATGCCTCTTATTTATTCGGGAATTTCCAAGGCTAAGAGAGAAGAGAAGGCGAGAGAATGCCTGAAGTATGCCGGGATGGAAGAAAGTAAATATTACAATCTTTCTAATCAGCTTTCTGGCGGACAGATGCAAAGAGTGGCCATTGCTAGAGCCTTGATTAACGACCCCTCTATAATATTGGCTGATGAGCCGACTGGAAATCTGGATACCAAGACTAGTCATTTGGTAATGGCAGCTTTAAAAGAGTTAAATGATAAAGGACATACAGTGATTTTAATTACCCATGAGATGGAAGTGGCGCAGTATGCTAAGCGAATCATAACTATTCGAGATGGAATGATTGAAAAGGATGAGGAGAATGGGTAAGTTTGTAAAGTTCATAAGGTTCGTAAAGTTTATAAAGATAATGAAAAATTTTGATGTATGGATTTAAGATGTACGATTTAAGATTTAAGAATGGTAAGTTAAATAACAATTTAAAAAATATTATCTTTTTCATAAATCTTAAATCCTAAATCTTCATTCTAATTTTAAAAAAATGTTAAAAGATTTAATCCAAGAAGTAATGTGGTCGTTGATGGGCAATAAAGTGCGCTCCGGTTTAACGATTTTAGGAATTGTGATCGGTATCGCCTCCGTGATTACTATGGTGGGCATTGGACAAGGGTCAAAGAAATCAATCGAAACCCAAATAGAATCAATCGGGTCTAATTTGATTATGATTATGCCAGGCTCGCAGAGTGTGGGAGGGGTGAGACAAAGCTCCGGCAGTTCGCAAACTTTAACTGAGGATGATGTAAATATTTTAAAAGAAAAAGTTTTCGGCATCAAGGCAATTGCTCCGACAGTGACAGGCAATTATCAAATTACCGCTAAAGGCAATAATACCAATACTCAGGTGATCGGAACTACTCCGGATTATACCTCGGTTAAAAATGTTTCTGTTGAAATGGGTTCTTTTTTCAGTGAAAATCAAGTCAAAAGCTCAGCTAAGGTGGCTGTAATTGGACCCGATACCAGAGATGATCTTTTTGGCGCTGATGTTAATCCCATCGGTCAGACTATCAGAATTAATAAAGTAATTTTTCAAATAATCGGAGTAACAGTGGCCAAAGGGGGAAGTGGATTTAATAATCAGGACGATATAGTTTATGTACCGATGAAGACTTCGCAAAATTATTTGGCTGGCAATAATTATATCAGCAACATAAATATCACTGTCAGCAGTCAAGATGAGATGACAGCTGTAGAAGAAGAAATAACTGCTGTTCTCTTGGAAAGTCATGGAATAAAAAGTGAAGATGATGCTGACTTTCGAACGATGAATCAAAACGATATTATTTCCACCGCTTCTAGCATAACAAGCACTTTCACTTTGTTACTTTCTTCGATCGCCGGCATATCTTTGTTGGTGGGAGGAATCGGCATTATGAATATGATGCTTACTACCGTTACAGAAAGAACTAGAGAGATTGGTCTGCGAAAAGCAGTCGGAGTGAGAAAAGTCTATATCAATATGCAATTTTTAGCAGAAGCGGTGGCGCTGACTTTTATCGGTGGAATAATGGGTGTAGCTTTGGGTCTTTTTGCTTCTTATATTTTAACTACTTTTTTTAGTGTGTCTTCCAGTATTTCCCTTTCTTCAATCTTGCTGGCCTTTGGGGTTTCAGCAGCGGTGGGTATAATCTTTGGATTTTATCCTGCCAAAAGAGCGGCTAGCTTGAGCCCGATTGAGGCGTTACGTTATGAATAGGGGAAGTGTTGTAATTGTTCTAGGTGTTCTATATGTTGTAGATGTTGGGATTAAATTTTTTAATGACTCAAACCTGCTGTCATTCCAGAAGATAGATTTTCTAAGCGAGCTTGCGAGCTTTTAGAAAATCATCTATGTGGAATCTATACTTTTAATAATTTTTCACTAACTTTTTTGACAGCAAAAGAAGTTACAAAAAACTGCCACACGTACTACTAAAATAAATAAATCTAACTCTCATCACTAAAACTTTGGGTTCCGCTTCGCTCCATGACAAAGTTTCTTAACGTTCATTTCGAGCTGATTTATTTTATTTTATCCGTAAAGTGTGGACACAAATCCCCACTTTAAAAACTTTATAACTTTATAAACTCTTTTCTTTATTTAAAATACTTTTTATTTCCATCACTTTTTCTTTAAAGATGGTGGTGATAGCCTCAAGGGCCAAGATAAGTAGGGTGAGCCAAAACATTCCCAGCGAAAATCCACCGATGACATCAGTTAGCCAGTGGGCATGGAGATAGATTCGACTAAAGCCGATACTTAAGATTAAAAAAATATTTATTGAAATAAGGATATATTTCAAATTCTTGTTATAGATATGATTTTTAAAGTAATAAGCTAAAATTGAAAAAAATATAATCGCCATAGTAGCATGTCCGCTAGGAAAACTGTAGCCGGTAGTTTCTACCAAGCTACCCAGGGGTCTATCTCGGGCAATAATATATTTAAAGGCGATTTCTATGGCTTTACCGCCTACCATAGCGATTATCAATAAAGCAGAGTAGCGCCATTTGTTTTTGGAAACGAAAAAAATTAACAGAGCGATAGATAGGACAGAGAGAACCAAAGTGCTACCAAGGTTGGTGATGATAATCATCAAGACGTTTAAAAAAGGATTCCAGAGAGTGATAACGTAATTGCTGAGCCAATTATCCCAATGGATAAGGATTTTTTGATCAACGAAATTTTCCAGCATTTTAAAGAATACATAGAGGGAGAAAAGATTAATAAATAAGACGTAGAGATGTCGGCGGTGAAAGATGCGTCTTTTTTTGTTTATTTTTTTATACAAATAAACGATTAAAGCTCCGATGGTTATGGCGATAATTACAAATTCTCCAAAATAATCAGCGATAACTTTATAATTATAGCCAAAGATGTAACCCAGCATAGAAAAAGTTACCGCCCAAGAGATTCCACCCAAGATATCAAAAAAAATAAATTTAGAAAAAGGAATTTTGACTGAGCCGGCTGTAAAAGGAGTAAAGGCTCGAGTGACAGAATTAAATCTGCCGATGATGATTGTTTTTCCGGGATGAGCGCAGATTAATTCGCGAGTTTTATCAAAATTTTCTTTTTTAAGCCAAAAATACTTGCCGTATTTGGCAATAAAGCTTTCTCCATATTTTTCTCCTAAAAAATACCCGATGACATCTCCAGCCACCGCACCGACAAATAAGACGATCAGGACAGTCAGGATATCCAAAGAGCCCACTTTGGCCAATAATCCGGCGGTCACGGCTACGACTTGTCCGGGAATAAAAAAACCAAACATCGGGATGGATTCAGAGAGGGCGATAAAAAGAATGAAAAAATAAACACCAACAGAAAAAGTGTTTGATCCATTGGTAAGAATTGAAATGATATCCATAAAAAGAAAAGTTAAGTTTACAGAGATAATTTTAACATAAAAAAGAAGAAGTTATAAGGTTTACCCTGTTAAATCAGCAAAAGCGGCGCAGAGCAATTTAACTGGGTGAATAAAGTTCTTAAGGTTTATAAAGTAAATATGAATATGAAGCATAAATGCACGTTAGCATTAATCCTCTCACTCTTGCTTGCCCCGTCGGATATTATTCTGACTGGGGTACTCAAGGGGGAGCCTGCCTGCCGGTAGGCAGGGGTTAGGGAGGGGATTTGCCTTTTAATTTTCAACCCGTCAGTCGCGATTGACTGGTTTTTTATATACGAGATGTTTGACAGGCAAGGTTCTGATGATATTATGATGTTATAAATTAACAATAAAAAATATGCATATTTTTATTGATGAGTCAGGCATTCACAAAAAAGTGGACCATTCTTCTTTCGCTCTAGTTTATATTGAAATTGATGACTTTGAGGCAATTGAAAAAAGAATTGTTGAAATTGAAAAGGAATTGAATATAGAAAAATTTCACTGGTCTGAGGTTGCTTGGAAATTTAAAGAAGAATTTATCCGAGAAACACTCAAATTAGATTTTAAAGTCAAAATTGCGATAATCAAAAATCCCGTCAATCCCTCAAAGGAACTGGAAAGAATTCTTTCTCATATGGCGATAGAGAAAAAAATTTCTTGTATATATATTGATGGCAAAAAGCCTAGGTGGTACGGATTGAAAATTAAAAAAGTTTTGCGTGATAGGGGTGTATCAGCAAGGAAGGTTAGGATGATAAAGGATGATCAGATTGCTTGTGTCAGATTGGCGGATATGGTTGCTGGACTAAGTCGATCGCATTTTGATAAGAAGAACGAAAAAAATCTTCAAAAATACTATAAAATACTTGAAAAGAAATTGATTATTTTGATGCAATAGAAAAACCGAGGCATAAGCCTCGGTCAGACGATCTCGGTAGCCATTGCTGGCTTTCCCTCTGGGATTTGTCCCGAGTGTCTTGTTATGCCTACAATATAGCACAAATATTTGCAACAGTCAATAAAAATGAAACCCGTCAGTCGCGGCTGACAGGTTTAACATTTATAACATCTGCAACTATTTCGTATTTTCGTATAAGTTCGCCCGCCTGCAACGCTGTAGCAACTGCGGGCAGGTATTTCGTAGGGAATAAAAAAAGCAGGGCATAATCACGATGTGATTATGCCCTCTGTACGTGTTGCGCTAAGCGCTCATCAAGGATCAGTTCAGAGAACCGTTTACAAAATTTGCTGGTATTCCTTCGGCGAAGGAATGGGTTTTCCGAGAGTTTCGGAATTTCGGGCAAATATTTGTAAATACAAATGGTTATTCTCTGGAGACTACGAAAGTCTCTATACAATGCTTCAAAACCCAGGAAAATTAAGGGGGGATTTTGGACATTGCATTTGGTGCACGACTCTTTTATGCTAGTACACAGAATCCAAACTGTCAATAGGAGGCTTTTGGGTAGCGCGTAGCAGATAAACAAACCAAAATGTAGCTTGCAATATATATATCAACACCAAATCAGCATCCACTAAGCTCATAGGAATAGCGGGGATTAAAAAGATTATGGCTATCACGAGACTGCTTAGTGTGCGCAGTTTGTCTGGTCGACCTTTGTTTATCTTACGAGTGAAAAAGAATATCACCAGTCCAAAATAAATCAAAAGCGGTCCGCAAAGGGCAAAAAAGCGTATGAATTTCTCCATAAATTCCAGCATTTTTCTTTTTTCTCCTTGTTTGAAAGTTTAATCTTAGTGTAAAAAATCAGCTAAATAAAAAAGAACCGTAGTTGTCGATAAAATAGGCTAGCTAAATTATTTGCACAACTCTGAATTTTACACCCAAAATTAGCTTTTGTCTATAATATAGCATATCAGCGCGTTAGCATATTAACATTAAAGCATAAAAACAATTTAACGATGTAACAATTCAACAATCACAACATCTACAACACTTAGAACAGGTGCAAAGCTTGCTCTTGACAGTTGCCCGATATTGGCTTGCGCTTTGGGGCGCGTGTGTTAAAATTATGGTAAGGAGGAAATTGAATATATTAAGAGGCGTTAATCTGTGTAATATGAAATACTTTTACTTCAGAGATGATTGGTCGCTTGTGGTTACACAAGAAGTCAAATTGCGAAACCGGCTTAGACATTGCATCTATATTTTATAGGTTCGTTGTTTGGGTCGGTTTTTTATTTTCAATGAAATTGAAAATGTTGTAGATGTTCTAAATGTTGTAATTGTGCCAACTGCTGAATTGTTAAAGTGTTAATATGCTGACGTGATAATGTGCTGATATGATAGAGGTTTTATTTTAACTCAAATGGGTGAGACATATTTTCGATTAAAAATCGTTAGGGTGAAATTTAATCGAATGAGTAAACATTAACCCCTGTTAAATAATGCGGATTACCGCAATTTAACGGGGTAAAAGGTCGAGAGTGTTTAGGCTACTCAGAGTGTCTAAAATTTCTAATCGAATATTTCTTGGAGGAGAAGCATTTAATTAGAAAATTATAATCAATTAATTAAATAAAAAATAAAAATTCCGGTTAAATAATGCGGATTACCGCGATTTAATGGTTTACCCCGTTAAATCAAAGTAAACTGTGCTATTTAACAGGGGATAACAAAAAATATATGATGAAAATCGTAAAAAGTCTTTCAATGATTGCTGCAGTTGTAGCAATTGCTGGAGGAGCAACTTATGCCTGGCTTAGTGATATAGCTTCAGTTAAAGGTTCGACTTTTTCAGCTGAATCTTTAGATCTTTTGATTGATAAAGATCCTCTTCCAAATGAGGATTATGATTGGGTAGAAACATTTAATAGTCCTGCTGCTTACACAAATTTATTGCCAGGTAATTTTGGGGAACAAGTTTTGGATATTAAAAAAGTTGGCGATGTAGATGGAAAAGCAAAAATTAAATTTGTGGCTTCTGGAGATTGGCAATTGATTAATCAACTAAATATAAAGGTTTCTTATGACAAGGATCATTATAAGACTTGGGTGCCAGTAGCAGAAGGTCCTCTTTCAGCTTGGAACAATGGACAATTTAGAATAATGGATGATATTTTGGGAGCCAACGATGAAGAAGGTGGAGATGTTGATGATAAGCTTGCTAGTGTTAAAATTGAGTGGTCTATTCCCGGTACAGCTGGAAATGACATTCAAGGAAAAACTGTGAACGTTGATACTATTTTTGGTTTTGACCAAAATCAAGTTCTTGAAGAAGTGAAACTTTAACTTCCAGTGCTAGGCGAATAGTAGATTGAATTTCTTTTTTCAATCCCTTTCTATTTGAGAGGGGTTGAATATAAGGAATTTAAGTAATAATGAAAACATTAAATGATTAGAGAAGGGTTTAAAATTATTCTTAATACAATTTTAGCGATTATATTTTCTTTTGGAATATTAGTAATTTTTTCTTTTTTGCCAATTCCGGGAAATATGAAATTATTAACCGTGCTTTCAGGATCAATGGAGCCCCGGATTCATACAGGGAGCTTGATTTTTATCAAACCAGCCAGTGAATATAATGTCGGAGATATAGTAACCAAGACTACTGATGAAAAAGATGTGACAGTTACTCACAGAATTATCGAAAAAGAAATGATTGATGGGAAGGCGGTATTTGTAACCAAAGGTGATGCCAATAATGCAGATGATAATGAAAAAGTTCCCCAAGAGACGATTATTGGTAAAGTTTTCTTAAACATTCCATATCTCGGTTATGCGGTGAATTTTGCCAAAACCAAGGAGGGATTAATCTTAATTGTAATTATTCCAGCTGTAATTATCGTGTACGAGGAAATATTGAAGATTAAAAAAGAAATAGTGCGGATAGCGAGGGAAAAAAGGGAAAAGAGAGAACCAGAAGAAATTAAAAATATAGAGTTTGAGCATATCCAACCGCAGTATGAAGAGAAAGAGGAGAAGAGGAGGAAGGTGGTTTAGAATGTTCTAATTGTTCTAGATGTTGGAAATGTTGTAGATGGGGGTAAGTTCAATTTTTAATTTCGAATTTTGAATTTTGAATGAATTTTGAATGAAAAAATGAATGAAACAAGAGAAAAATTCGAAGTCATCAACAGTCAATCATCTAAATAATTTTCAATTTAAAATTGAGTCATTGAACATTCCTGCCGGCCGGTAGGCGGGGATTGAAAATTGTAAATTGAGCATTGAAAATTTTAAGACATGTTTATTTATAGGAAAAAATTAAGTAAAGAGGCGAAATTTATCTTAGCCAAGAAAGCTGGGATGATTTTGGCTTTATTATTTTTTGGCTTAAGCTTAAATAATATCTCTGGTACTAATTCAGTGTTTACTGATGAGGCGAAAATTACCGGACTTGAATTTAGCGCTGGAATGTGGATTCCAACTTTGACGATGACTGTTGACCCTGCTGAGCCAGATGGCGAGGATGACACCTATACTGAGGCGCCGTGCGTAAAACTTTTTTCAGACATTGATGATGTGACAATTCATTATTCATTTAGCGGAGAGAATCCTAGTGAAGGAACAATTTTAGAAGACGTGTGTCTTTATCCGCCTGAGGGCGAAAGTGAGCTAATCGCTTGGGCGGTTAATAATGAAAACGATGACTGGATGAGCGATGCAATTCCAAGAGATTTTAAAGTGGCCACCAAAGCCAAAGAAGGTGATGTGGTTATCAATGAATTGATGTGGATGGGAAGCGTCGAAGATGAGGAAGATGAATGGATAGAACTGAGAAATATGACCGATCGAGATATTGATTTATCTAATTGGGATATAATGAGTGGAGGCAAAGGCAATGGCAATGGCAGTCATATTGAAATCCCTCAGGGCTATACTATAAAAGCGAATGATTATTTTCTTATTACTGCCAAGAAAGAGAAAGAAACCGAGATAAATCTACCCAAAGATTTGGAAAAAAATGAAGGCTATACTCATGTGAGCGGGATGGATTTAAAGGATAGGGGAGAGCAATTAATTTTAAGAAGTAAAAATAAGGATGTTATTGATACGGCTTGGAAAGATGAAAAATGGCCGGACGGCTTCATGGGAGATTATTTGGCTATGTCGATGCAACGAAAAGAGGTTGTGCCTGACGGAGAGCTAGATTCTAGCTGGTACACTTGCGCCAATGATGAATGCAACGATGAAAAATATTGGAAAGAGGATGAGGGAGTGAATTGGGGTACTCCGGGAAAGAAAAATTCAGAAGAAGGAGATTCCCTACCAGCAAACTCAGATGAATTTGAAGAGGAAATTCTCCGCAATGGGTTTGAAAAAAATCCGATATTTAAAGAAATTTATACTGAAAACTTTTTAAAAGAAAAACCTGGCAAAGATAGTGCCTCACAGCCGACAAGTTCTGTTGAAAGAGCCATTCCAGAGGAAGAAATGAGGATGTTGTAGATGGAGTGAATTCAATTTTTAATTTCGAATTTTGAATTTCGAATCAATTTTGAATGAAAAAATAAATGAAACGTTTAATAAGTTTGTAAAGTTATAAGGTTTATAAAGTTTGTAAAGTAGGGAATTGGGAAATTTTAAAAGAATATCCAATATTCAATCTACAATATTCATTTAATAATCAATGGTCAATCTTTAATTGAATATTGATTATTCTAAAATTGAATGAGTGTTGAGTATTGATTATTGAATATTTAAAAACACCCTTACCAATATTGACTGGTAAGGGCGTTTTGTTTCTTGAGCGGACAGAGAAGAATTACTGCTCTGTCAGTCTTCTAACCGGAAGAATGCACGTCCTGTAGATGGGGCATCCTTCGCAGGGGCGGATGATATTGGTCAGAAGCTGGAGAAATCTTTTTAACTCGGCTTCTTTTTTTAACTTCTCAAACTCCTTGGTCGATATTTCGGATAGTTTCATAAAACTTCTCCCGA
>JAVEXR010000121.1:0-2511 GCA_034003925.1 Candidatus Moraniibacteriota bacterium | reverse complement strand
TTTTTTGATAACACGGCAAATCAAAAGATCAAGATCTAGGGAATCTATTTTATGGGAGTATTTAATTTTAAGTTCATGAATAGAAATCATTTTATTTTTTACTGGAGAAAAAATTAGTATTAAGTGAATTTATCTAAGTAGAAGGGTCCGGCTTTCATCACAAAAGTCGGACCCTTTTTATTTGAGGAAATTTTATTTTTTGTCTAATTTTTTCTTTATATCTTCTCTTTGCAGAGATTCAATGATGTTATCAATATCTCCATCCAAGATACTTTCTATGTTACTCCAGGACTCTTTAATCCTGTGGTCAGTGATTCTGTCTTGAGGAAAGTTGTAAGTCCTGATTTTCTCACTGCGGTCTCCTGTTCCGATTTGGCTTAATCGGGCGTCACCTAATTTTTTGGATTCTTCCTCCCTTTGTACCTGAACAATACGAGAACGAAGAACTTTCATGGCTTGGTCCTTGTTTTTATGTTGAGACTTGGCGTCTTGGCAAGAAGCTACTATTCCAGTGGGAAGATGAGTGATGCGCACAGCACTCATGGTAGTATTAACGCTTTGTCCGCCAGGGCCAGAAGAGGCAAATGTGTCGATACGTAAATCTTTCGGATCAATTTTAATGTCCACTTCTTCAGCTTCAGGCAATACGGCTACAGTGGTAGTGGAGGTATGGATTCTGCCTGATTTTTCTGTTTCGGGAATTCTCTGAACTCTGTGAACCCCTGATTCGTATTTCATTTTTTTAAAAACAGGATTGGCATCATTGGAAGAAGATAGATTAAAAATAATCTCTTTGTATCCATTGATACCGGTGACATTAGAATCAATAATTGATATTTGCCAATGATTATTTTCAGCATAGCGAGAATACATGCGAAAAAGTGTCCCAGCAAAGAGAGCAGCCTCATCTCCGCCTGCGCCGGCTCTGATTTCAACGATAACATCCTTGGAATCACTGGGATCTTTAGGAAGAAGTTCATATTCTAGTTTTTTAATCAAATCTTCCTGCTCCTGAGATAATTGAGTATTAGCTTCAATAGCCATAGCGGTCATTTCAGCGTCTTCTTGGGAGTTAATAATTTCTCCATTTTCTCGCATTTCTATTTCAATAGAATCTAGGCGATTAATGAAGAGCATTACTTTTTCCAATTCAGACTGTCTTTTACCCAAAGATGCCATTTGAGATGGGTTATTAATTATCTCTGAGGAGTTTAGTTGATTTTGCAATTCTAAATATTCTTTCTTTATATTTTCAATTTGATTTATCATAGTATGTTTTTATTCCATTAAAGCTCATGTAAATTCTATCTCTATCAAGGACTTAAGTCAAACCCCAAAAGATCATTGGTCTAAAAACACTTGCTATCAATCTAGGTTTGATAGCGGATATTTTTATGACCAGTGAGGGTTGTGAGCTTGTGTCTAAAATATAAAAATGGTATAATATGGGAAAGTAAATAATTAAAATAAAAAAAGAATTCCAGCTAAATGATACAAAGGTATGATTTAACCGGATAAGAAAATATGAAAAAAAATGCTTATCTTTGGATTTTTATCGGAGTGGCGGTTGTAGTGTGTACAGTACTTTTAATGCTAGCAGTTAATCAGCCTGACAATAACGAGACCGGAAATATAATAATGGACAGATATGACGTTAGCTCGGAAAGCGATAATGTCGAGCCAGCTGAAGAAGCAATAGTGGACTTAACTCAAGAAGATATTGACTTCGAAGAGGATGCAGATGATTTGTCGGAAGATTTCGTAGATGATGCTCAATTTGATGAGGTGGATAATCTTGATTCAGTTGAGGATGAGGTTTACTAAACCCTTATATTTACTATAATAAATTAATTGATTTTTAAATAATCTTAGTTAAATAATGCAAATTAGCGTAGTTTAACGAGATGGGAAAAAATGAAAAATAATATAAAATTTTTAAGTTTAGCTACAATAGCCGTATTATCAGGAATTTCTATTAATAGCGCTCAGGCAGTTGGTCCAAATAAGAGTGATACTATAGATGAGAGAAAGGCTGCGATAGAGGATAAGAAGGTTGAAAAAATGTGCACTCGATTGGATAATGCGATATCAAGATTAGGGGAGAAGATTAAAAATGAAGGTACTAAATTAAGAGAACGATCAGAGGATAGAGTAAAAGAAATGACAGAGACTCAGGCTGCTAAAAATAATGAGTTAGAACAGCGAAGGATGATGCGAGATGAAAGTAGAAAGAAGTTTTTCACGGAGCTAGAAGATCAAACTGGAGATAATCAGGAAAAGAAGGCGGCTGTTGAAAAGTTTAGAAACACAGTTGAATTAGCAATAAGAACAAGAAGAGAAGCGATTGATGCGGCTAAAGATGATATGAATAAAGGAATTGAGACAGCTATTCAAGCCAGAACATCTACTATGACAGCTCTTAGAAATGAATTTGAAAAAAATATAAGTTCAGCTATCGCTAAAGCAAAAAACTCTTGTGGTGATGATGCTAGTGCTGAAGATTTGAATAAT
>JAVEXR010000120.1:0-2539 GCA_034003925.1 Candidatus Moraniibacteriota bacterium | reverse complement strand
CGCAGAAAAAAATTTAATTTAAAAAATATGATATTAGATTCAAAGGTAATTCGAAAAAAAGATGGTATGATTGCCTATTTTGGTTTTGGCACAAACAAAGATAAAGATATGATGGCTCATATGATTGGCCGTTCGGAAATAGAGGGAGAACCGGGAAAATTATTAGGATACGATGTTTGTATTCAAAAAGCACATCAGTTTCGGACAGAAATACCGAAGACAAGCCCTATTGATATATCACCAAGAGATATAATCATCAACAGTTGGGGGCCAGATTTCGAAATGTTTGTATCAAGACCAAATCCTAAGGGAGAGACTTATGGAACTATTTGGTATATTACTTCGGATGAGTTGGAATTAGTAAGAGAGTGGGAGATTGTTGATTATGGCGCGCAAGAGGACGCCTATGGAGTAGCAGTAAATCCTAAGGGGCAAGAAATTGAAGTGATAACACAAAGCTTTTTAAAACCAACAGAGATTGACAGGGTTGTAGTCGGAGCTGATTACGAGCCATACATATGGTCCAAAGACGCAATGTTAAAAAGAGCCGATGAAATAAGAGAACAATATCTAGGATTTAAAAATCAAAATAATTCGTAAAAAAATATTATGTTACAAGATCAAGAGGGACTTTTTGACCAAAATACCCCATTAATATTTACTGACGGAACCGATTTTTACAAAAAGCTAGGAAAAGAATTTATCAAACATAAAATGGGTTATTTTGTTTTAGCTCCCTCTGGAGTGGGGAAAAGCCATTATGTGAGAAAGCAAGAACATGGAAAAAAACATTGGATTGATGCTGATAGGTTGTGGCGATTTGCAAAAGCGATGCCAAAGGGTGCGTGGTGGGAAGACCAAAAAATAATTCCCATTGTTGAGCAACAATGTGATATAATTACGTTGCAAGCCAAAAGACAAGGTTTTTGGATGTTGGGGTCGGCGAATTATTGGCTTAAGCCAGATGCAATCGTGCTTCCACATTGGCAACGTCATGTAAAATTTATCAAGAAGAGAGAATTAAATTATGATGGTGGCGCTAAATCTGATACAGATTCACTTGCACAAGTAAAGAATCATCGACAGTGGATTAATAAATGGACCAAAGAAGGTGTCCCCAAGTTCACATCGGTGGAAGACGCAGTATCGTATCTGTCATCATTATAATGAATTTTGAAATTTTTTAAAAAATATGAGTGAAAAAATATTTAATAATACGTCTGCACCCCTTCATGAAAAAGCACCTTTGCAAATCGAATATGGTGGTAGTCGTATTAGAAATATAGATGTCGAAAATGTTAGAACGCCAGAAAAAATAGATATCGGAGAATCAGAAATCGTTTTTATGAGAAATGGTGGAGACAACCGAGAGGTGGACCCAAGTTCCTCAGAATTCGGAGCTTTAAAGCCAGAAGAAATTGAAAATATAAAAAAAGAAATTGAATCTTTTTGCGATAAACTTATAGAGAGTTTGCCACCTGAAGAAAGAGAAAAAATCGATTTTATGGTTATGTCGGGAGCTTCAAATCTTATTATGCCAGGCGGCAAGTCAAGCAAACATAGCCGAACTCTTGATTCGGCTAATGAGGCACTAAAAGCAATTAAAACGTCTTTAGATAAATATGGACTTTCAGATGGTCAATTATTAACGCCCGAGCCTGTAAAATTAAAGGAGTTGAGTGAATTGAAAATGTTGGAAGATTCATCGGAATTTGTTGATTTTTTGATTGAAAAATATGGTACAGAGAAAAAATTCTGGATTGCTTACGAAGTTGATTTGGAAAAAAAGAAGAGATTAGAAATGGGCGTGGAAGGCCCGAAAGATATCGCTGGAAGAGTTAATGATTTCCTTAAAATCATTAAACATAATTTGGAGGTTTGCCATAAAGAGAGACCTGAAAGAAGAGTTGTAGCATTCGCTTATGCCACTTATGACACAATGAGTCCATGGTTCAAGGAACATGTTGTAAAAGTTGCCACACCAGAAGAGTATTATATGCCTGTAAAACATCGGGGTGGCACAATAATAAAAATAGACAAGAGTGGCGATGCTACAACAAAAATTAACGGTGAGCAATATTCATTAAAAATATAAAAAAATAAAAAGGAGTTTTGAAAAAATAGAATTCACCCCTTCACTTCCCCTCTTCTATTTTTTCAAAACAAAAAAATCAAACTTTCTCTACTAGTAGACAAGATTTAATGCTACTGCGACGAGATAAAAAATTTACTACGTACAACAACGCGATAAGCGGCTCAAGAAAAATATCCAAATCAAGAACTTTCTCTTTGCTACTGCTCAAGAGAAATATTAACAAGGAAGATAATTTTCTTTCGACCCAAATTTTTATTTCTCTTTTCTTAATTGAATTAACGTCAAGGAAGAGAAATAAAAACTTCGCTTCATCGGTGTACGTTAGACGAAATTTTGCCTTGTAATGTGAATTTGAATTTTGTTTTGCGTGTATAAAAAGTTTTTTCCAATAAAGTAGTTTATAACTAACCACGTCGGCAAAACATCGCCTGACACTGTGTATCT
>JAVEXR010000119.1:0-2549 GCA_034003925.1 Candidatus Moraniibacteriota bacterium | reverse complement strand
GCCTTCGCGAGCACGGGCTTGAGGGCGTTTCTCGCTGCCCGCTTCACGATCGTCGTTCGCGCCTTCTGCTCGATCTGACTTAGCGCGCGGATCAGCTCGCGGTCGCCCTCGACCGAAAACCCGACGATCCGCCCGTCTTTGATCGCGCTCACGCCGTGACCTCCGTGGCCATAATCGCCAGCTCGACGTTGGCCTCCTCGGTATTGGTCACGCCGTCGAACCGGAACGTCCGATTGCCCCACACGGCCCGCATCGCCGCGGTCACGCCGGCGACGTAGCGGATCGTGATCTCGTGCGTCGTCTGCGCCTGCACCTGCTGCGCGGCAAATCGCTCGCGGGCATTCAGCGGCAGAATCTCCGCAGGCACGTCGGCCACCAGCACGGTCCACTGCCCCTCGGGCTCCCCGGTCCGCGAGCGGCCCGTCTCGACCCACCGCTGGATCGTGATGTTGTGCTTCAGCCTGCCGCTATGAAGGATGACCGTCACGGGTAACCTCCCCAATCCTCGAGGGCCAAGAGCGACTGGACGGTGAACGGCACCGGGGTAATGATCGTCCCGGTCAGCACCGGCTCGTGGTGGCTGAACCAGTGCCCGACCAGCAGCAGGATGGCGTGCTTCAGTGTCGCCGGCACGTCCGCCGCGTCGCCGTACCCGGCCACCAGCTCGATCTCGACCGCGTGGAGCTGCCGCGACCTGGTCGTGGGCCAGGTGTAGCCCCAGAGCGGCCGGAGCCTGGCCGGCTCGCTCACCAGGTCGGCCTGGTACTCGTCGCTGGACCACGTCTGCTCGTCGCCGGCGGCGTCCGCGTAGCGGACCGCCTCGATCGACTGCACCGGGGCTTTTTTGATTTCGATCACGTCGACCGACCGCTTCGGAAAGCCGTCGACGAAGAGCTTCCAGGTCGCCGTCACGAGCTGGCGATCGAGCACGCCCTCGACCCAGAGACGCGCCTTGGTGATCAGGCCCTGGACGTAAGCCTGGTCCGCGTCGCCGACGACGCGCAAGTGCTCCACCGCGTCGCTGAGCGACACAGGTTCCTCCGCCGGCGGTGTGACGAGCTGCCAGGCCATGGTTAGCGGTTAGCGGTTAGTGGTGAGCGGTTAGCGGTTAGTGGTGAGCGGTTAGTGGTGAGCGGTTAGTGGTGAGTGGTTAGCGGTTAGTGGTTAGTGGTTAGTGAGTGGCGAGCCGCTCACTACTCATCCGACCAGCACCTTGAAATTGCCGCTGGTCACGGCGCCGCCCGAGGCGACCTCGATCTTCAGCCGCTCCTTGCCGGCAACCACCGGCTCGAGCATCGGCTCGGCGCCTTCCAGGGTCGCTGCCACGCCGGCGGTCGTATGGACCTGCGTCCGCGGGTAGACCGTCTTCGAGGCGTTCACATCGTCCTCGCTCCACACCACCTGGCCGGACCGCTCCAACGTGACGTCGAAATCCACGCCGTCGGCGAAATCGTCCTTGGTGTAGACGATCCCCAGGATGCGGCCTTCCAGAACCTGCCCAGCCTGGCTGGGCAGGTAGGCCGTTGCCGCGCCCAAGGCGTCCGTGGTGACGGTGATCTCGTGCAGCTCGACGTACATCAGACGTCTCCCAGCTTGATCCAGTGGAGCGTGATCGTGCCGGTGAACAGTCCGGTGATCGTGTTGTCATGGGCGACGTTGTCGTCGATCAAGAAGTTCAGGAACAGGTCCTTGGCCGCCGCCGTGCCGTCCAGCCAGCGGGCCGCCGATTCGGCCAGCGCCGTGCAGGCGCTCACCGCGGCCACCACGCCGACCTTGTCCGCGGCCCCCGCGGAGACGTCGTTCTTTTGCATCACCGACCCGGTCTTGCCGGCGACGTCCTGGTGGTCGGTCGGCGCCTCGACGCCCAGCCCGACGTCGCCGTCCCAGTTGTCGATCGCCGGCGCGGTCAACGTGATCGTGCCCGAGATCGTGGCGCCGAGCACGAGCAGCAGGCCCTCGGGAAAGTCGTAGACCTTCACGCCGCCGAATTGTCCTTGCCCGCCCTCGTCGCCGAAGGTCAGCGGCGTGGCGGTGCAGGACAGCACCGTTCGGTGCAGGATGCCCTCGCCGTATTCGGTGGCGACGACGTTGGCCGCGGCCACCGCGGCGCCGATCTGCGAGGTGGTCTTCATGTTGGCGCCGGACTCGATCGTGATTTCGGCGCCGTCCTCAAGCAGCACAGACCCGCCGTCGGCGACGACGATCCGGTCGCCGCCCTGGTCCTTGTAGGTTTTGGGTTGATAGGTCACGCTTGCGCTCCCGAGTGATAGGGTCACCGAGTGATAGGGTCAGAGTGAGACACGCGCCGCTCGGCGGCCGCTTACACCTCCGCCGGCCGGTGGAGCTGCGTCAGCGTGTCGGCCAGTTGTGCCGCGGCCGTCGTTGTCGGCTTGCTGCGGGCCTTGTACTGGATCGCCAGGGTCCCGCCGTAGATCGAGTTGGCCACCGCGCGGGTCAGCGCCGTGCGGACGTAACGCTCCCGCGGCTGGTCGATGTCCAGCACCAGGAGCTTGTCGCTCTCGGCCGCACCCGTGGCGACCACCGAGGCC